>JBASRJ010000028.1:0-9291 GCA_049273785.1 Gaiellaceae bacterium
ACTTCGGTGCCCCGCTCCGTCAGCTGCTTCGAGTGCAGACCGAGAATCATGTGCGCCGGCCCGGGCGTGCAGTCCCGATCAACGGGCGCGCGTCAGTCGCGCCGGGCTGCGCGGGACGCGTGACGGAGAAGCGGTCGTGACGGCAACGACGGGACGGTCGGGTCTCCGTCGGGCGGTTGCGACGATCAGGAACGTCGTCGTCGCAAGCGCAAGGGCGAGCTTCCCGGCGTCCCCGGCGGGCCAGGCGCTCTCGCCCAGGGGGTAGTAGGCGAACGGAGCGAACCAGAGCAGGGACAGACGGGGTCGCGTCAGCGCCAGCGGCACGACCAGCAGCAGGAAGTAGTGGACCCAGACGATGGGCGAAGCAGCGAGCGCGGCGGCAAGCGTCAGCGTCAGCGTTGCGACATCTCGATCTCGAGGCGTTCGTCGTGCGTCGCGCGCAACGCGAACCGCGGCTGCAAGCAGCGCGGCGGCGAGGATGACCGCGAGCACCTTCGCAGCGCTCTCGGGCAGATGCCCGCGGACACCGAGCGCAATCACGGAGTACGAGGACGTCGCCTCGTCGTTGGAGAGTCGTTGCAAAAGTCGCGGATAATGACCCAGGCCCGCGAACCCGATCGCCGCCCACGTCGCGAGCGCGAGAAGCAGTGCGACGCCCAGGGCTCCCGCCGCCGCGCGAATGCGCTTTGTCAGCGCAAGCCAGACGACGAGTGGCCACAGAAACAGCTTCAGAGCGATCGCCGCCCCGGCTGCGCCGGCCGCGCGACCCAGATCGTCGCGCCATCGCCACGCCGCCGCCACTGCGAGCAACAGGAGTGGTCCGACCGTGCCGAGATCGACGGCGCTGCGCGTGATGGGATACGCCAGTGCGACGGCGTAGCAGCGCCAGTCGCGCACGCGGAGCAGCCACAGTGCCGCGCCGATCGCAGCGAGCGAGACGAGCGCCCACAGAAGGGTCGCGACGCCGGCTCCGAGCCAGTGGAGCGGCGCAGCGAGGAAGGCGAGGAGCGGCGGATACGCGTACGTCTGGTCGCTGTGAAAGGCATAGGGAGAGGCGCCGGCGACGACCTTTCCGGCCGCGTGTAGGAAGACCTCGAGGTCCTGCGGCGCCTTATTGGCGTCGAAGCTCGACTGGATCTTCGAGAAGTAGCTCGCCGCCGCCCAGAGGGCAACGACGGCGCAAACCGCGGCTCCCACGAAGACGCGGGCTCGCGGCCACGACCATGCTTCAGCGACGGCGGCCTCACGCCGGCGAGCGAACAACGCTCCACCGGCGAGCAGGACGAACGCCGGCGCAACCGGCACAGAGTAGTGCGGCTCGGCCGGCAGGCCCAGTGCGCTGACGAGAACGACCACGAGGGCAGCAGCGGTCGGCGCGAGCAGTGGGAGCGTGCCGCGCGGCCGTCGCCAAACGAAAGCCACGAGCGCAACCACGAGCCACAACAGGGGTGGCGGGAACCAGCGTGATGCCTGATTCAGTCGACGAACGAGGGTCGTGTTTCCGCGCCTGTCGGGCAGGTTCGTTGCCAGCTCGTCCATCCGCCGGTGCAGCGCGTCGTTTCGCAGCTTGTCCTCCGGATGCACGAACACCTGGTGGTGTTCGGAGGGAGAGGTCCAGACGGTGTAGATGCTCCTGTCCGGCGTCGTGATGCCGCCCTCGTGCGCTGCGGGGATCGGTTCGCCCTCCGTCGGCTTCGGGAGCGTTCTCCCGCCGATCACCACCGTTGCAGCCGTTTGACTCGTCTGCGTGTCGCTCGTCGTCCCGCCGCGCGACGGCACGTCGCGATACAGAGCGTGTGTCAGGAGTCCCCACGTGGAACCTGCGACCCCCCGCGCGTACCGAACCGGATGTGTGCGAACTGCCTCGACGCCGACGTCGCGCAACCACCGCGCGTTCGTGTGCCAGCCTTTGATGCGGTCCGACAGCGCAATCAGATCCACCTGCATGCGCGGGCTCGCATCCCGGAAGAAGTCGTCGAGCGTGATGCCGTACGACCGGTACGGCTCCTTCGGCAGGAGATCGCGTTGCACGGCGCGCGCGAGCTCGCGCGACGCCGGGCCGTTCGAAGGCCGCACGATCTTGTCGGTGACGAACGTCCGGTAGAACGGAACGGTCGCATTCCCTCCGCGCGCGACTGTGTAGTCGCCGTAGCGAAGGCCATTGTGAATCGCCCAGCCGACCAGCAACACGAGGGCCGGAACGAGGAACGCCGCGGCCGAGAGAACGCGCTCGCGCCGCCGCCCACCCAACGCGAGCGGCACGAGGGCGAACGCGAGCAGGAGCTGATTGCCCGGCCGGATCAGAGCGAGGATTCCGACGCCCAATCCAACGAGCGCGAATCCGCGCGCGGTCGGAGAGCGCAAGACCCGAACTAGGAGCAGCGACCACCCCGCGAACGCGGCCGCGAAGACCGCGTCCGAGGAGAGCTCGTGGAAGAGGATCGCATAGCCCGGATAAAGGATCAGCGCGGTCGCCGTCAGGATCGCGGCGCGAACGCTGAAGGTCCGCGCCGCGAGAAACCATGCGAGGATCGAGCCTGCGAAGAGCAGGGAAACAACCGGCTCCGCGAACGCGCCGCCCGCGAGGTCGAGCAACCCCCCGACGATCAGCGGCGCGATCGGCGTGCGGCCGAGGACGTAGCCGAGGTCGACGGCGTGCGACTGCAGGAGCTGGACGTACGCGCCGAGGTACGTTCCAAGATCGCGGCCTGGACCGAGCGGAACGGCGAGCGCCTCGAGCCACCAGACGCCGAGGGCGATCAGGAAGACGACGCCCGCACCGCGCCGGGTCTCGGCCAACGCCACGGCGCGACGAACCAGTCGCGCGGAGACCTCGCCGAGGGGGCGCACGGCGGATCAGGCTAGCTAAGGCGGCGGTGGAGCGCAGGCATACTCCGACCGTGTCGCCGACCACACCGCAGATCACGGTGGTCATCCCCTGCCTCGACGAAGAAGCGGCGGTCGGAGCGGTCGTCGAAGAGGCATGGCAGGGCATCGAAGACTCGGGCCGCTCCGGCGAGGTGATCGTCGTCGACAACGGGTCCACGGACAGTTCGTCCGAGATTGCGGCCGCGCGCGGTGCGACGGTCCTCTTCGAGCCGCGCCGCGGCTACGGGCGCGCCTATCTCACCGGAATCGAGCATGCACGGGGCGACTACGTCGTGATGGCGGACGCCGACGGCACCTACCCGGTCAAGAGGCTGGGCGCATTCGTCGACGCGCTCGAGTCGGGCAGCGACCTCGTGCTCGGCTCGAGGTTCAACGGACAGATCCACGAGGGCGCGATGCCCTGGTCGCACCGCTGGATCGGGAATCCGATCCTGACGGGATTGCTCAACCGGCTGTTCGGCGTGCGGGTCTCCGACGCTCACTGCGGCATGCGGGCGGTGCGCCGCTCGGCCTTGCCCGTGCTCGATCTGCACGCCACCGGAATGGAGTTCGCGTCAGAGATGGTCTTCAAGGCCTTCCGGCGCAAGCTGGCGGTGAGCGAGGTCCCGATCGACTATTTCCCGCGCGCAGGCGAGTCGAAGCTGAGTCGCTTCGGCGACGCGTGGCGTCATGTCCGGTTCATGCTCCTCTACAGCCCGAGCTGGCTGTACTTCGTTCCCGGCTGCCTGTTGCTGCTACTCGGTCTCGCGGGGATGCTGGTCCTAGCGAGCGGTCCTGTGGACGTGTTCGGACGCGCGTGGCAGATCCACACGATGCTCGCCTTCGTCGCGGCGACCATTCTCGGCGCGCAGATCGTCCAGCTCGGCGTCTTCGCGCGCACGTACGCGATGACGCACTTCGGCGAACGCGACGCGCTGCTCGAGCGGCTGTGGCGACGCGTGCGGCTCGAGCACGGTCTCCTGGCCGGCGGCCTCCTCTTCCTTGCGGGCGCCGCGATTCTGATCGCGATCTTCGTCACCTGGGCGCAGGCCGGATTCGGACCGCTGAGGCACGAGTACGCGACGGCTCTCGGATTCACGCTCATTGCGCTCGGCGTGCAGATCGTCTTCGGATCGTTCTTTCTCGGCGTGCTGACGATGCGCGCCGAGTCGCGCCCGCGCGCGTGACCGCATCGCCCGCGCCGCTGCGCGTGCTCCTCGTGAGCGCGAACTTCCGCCCGAGTGTCGGCGGAGTGGAGCGGTACGTCGAGATGCTGGGAGGCGGGCTCGCCGACCGCGGTCACGAGGTCACCGTCCTCGCATGCGCCACCGGCGGTGCGCCGAGGTCGGAGACCGTGGACGGAATGCGCGTGATCCGCGTTCCGGCGAGCGGCATCCTGCGATCGCGATTCAACGTCCCGTACCCGCTGCCCGAGCCCGTCTCGACGCTGCGCGCTCTCCGACGGCTCGTCCGGTGGGCGGACGTGGTGAACCCACACGACGCGCTCTATGCCACGACGACCGCCGCGTTGACGACGGCCCGTGCGCTAGGCGTGCCGTCGGTGCTGACACAACACGTCGGGTTCGTGCCGCAACACCGCCGCTTCCTCGACGCCGCACAACGAGCGGCGATCCAGTCGGTTGGCCGTGGCGCCCGGCTCGCGACGAAGGTCGTCGCGTACAACCCCGCAGTTGGCGATTGGGCTGCGCGGACGTGGGGCCTACGCAATGTGCTGATCGTCGCGCCGGGTGTCTCCGAGGCGAGCGAGGTCGACCGCGAGGCCGTCCGGAGCGAGCACGGCATCCCGCATGACCGCTTCGTCGCGTTATTCGTGGGGCGGGACGTTCCGAAGAAGGGACTCGACGTCTTCCTCGCCGCGCGCGACCCCGCGTACGAGCTGGTCGCGGTCACCGATCGTGCGCCGGCAGCCTCCTCGGAGGGATCGCGAATCGTGCCGTTCGTCTCCCCGGAGCGGTTCCGCGAGCTCCTGTCGAGCGTCGACGCGTTCGTCCTGCCCTCTGAAGGAGAGGGATTTCCGCTCGCGCTTCAGGAGGCGCTCGTCAGCGGGATCCCCTGCGTCGTCACACCGGGGCCCGGATACGATCATTATCTCCACGACGGCGAGGCGATGTTCGTCCGGCGCGATCCGGGCGACATCCGCGCCACCCTCCAGCAGCTCGTCGACGACGAGTCGCTGCGGACGCAGCTCGCGTCGCGGGCCCGAGCTGCCGGGCGTCGCGAGTTCGGGATGGATCGATTTGTCGAAGCCTACGATGACGTCTACCGAGAAGCGATCGCCGCACGGCTACAGTAGGCGCCCGCTCGTGACTGCTCGACCTTCGCCGATTCGCCCGCTCGAGGAACCGCTGAGCCGCGTCATGCGCTCGGTGACGGATCTCTTCTTCCGCCAGTTCTTCTTCAACACGCATGTCCGGGAGAGGCTGTTCCGGAAAGACTTCTTTTTCCACGCCTTCAGAGCGCTCTGCTTTAACCGCATTGCGGGCGATTACGCCGAGTTCGGCACCGGGGAGGGAATGACGTTCGGCCTCGCGTACCAGGAAGCTCGCCGGCACGGCCACGGTGCGAAGTTCTGGGCGTTCGACTCGTTCCAGGGACTGCCTACCCCGCAGGACTCGGACGAGCATCCGAGCTGGATTCCGGGGAAGATGGCAATGAACCTCGAGCAGTTCCACGCGGTCTGCCGGAAAAACGGGATCCCGCTGGAGCGTTACAGCGTCGTGCCCGGGTTCTACGAAGAGACGCTGGCCACGATGGCACCCGAGGCTGAGCCCACCAACATCGCACTCGCCTACGTGGACTGCGATCTCTATTCCAGCACCAGAGCTGTTCTCGATTTCCTCGAGCCGCGTCTGAAGCACGGGATGATCGTCGCGTTCGATGACTACTTCTGCTGGTCGTCGACGCAGGCGGCCGGGGAGCGAAAGGCGATGCTGGAGCTCTCCGCCAGGAACGCCACGTGGGAGTGGGTGCCGTATGTCCAGTTCGGCTGGCATGGCCAGTCATTCGTGATCGAGGACAGGGCGCTGACGGCGACGAACGCCGTCGTCAGACGCGCACGGGCTTGATCTTGAGCTTGTAGAAGCCGAAGAGCGCCATCTCGAGCAGAAGCAAGCCGTGACGGAAGCGCGAGATGTTCGTCCGGCCGTAGGTCCGCGCGGCATAGCGCACAGGTACGTCGATGATCCTGAGCTTCTGCCGCGCCGCGCCAAGGAGGAGGTCGAAGTCGCCGAATGGGTCGAAGTCGCCGAAGTACGCGCGCGAGTTGGCAATCGCCTCGTAGTCGGACCTCCGCAGGACCTTCGTCCCGCAGAGCGTGTCCTTGACCGGCTGTTCCAGAAGGAAGCTGAAGACTCCTGAGAAGAACTTGTTTCCGAGCACGTTGAGGAGCTGCATCGCGCCGGGCTCCATGTCGTAGACGAGCCGAGAACCGTTCGCCAGGTCAGCATGGCCGTCGACGACGGCTCGGTAGAATTTCGGCAGATCCTCCGGGGCGACGGTGAGGTCGGCGTCCAGAATCATCAGGAGCTCGTTCTGACCTCGCTCGAACCCGAGCCGAACGGCGTCGCCCTTCCCCGTCCCGGTTTGCTCGTACAGGACGATCTTCCGTTCCGGATGCGCTCGGATCTGGCGTTGAACCTCGCCCCGAGTGTCGTCGGTGGATCCTCCCTCGACGAAGATCAACTCTGTCTCCGTTCCGAGCTCGGGCATCCGAGCGACGATCTCCTCGATCATCCCCGCCTCGTTCCGGCAGGGAACGACGACCGAGACGCTCAGCTCTCGACGCGGCGGCAGAGGCTTCGGCCGTGCGACGACCCACCAGCTGAGGCAGAGATGGCGAACGCCCCAGAGACGCGCGAGGACGCCGTTGAGGAAGGTCGTCAGCAACGGGATCTTCTTCGGGAAGATGATCTGTCGTGAGACGGAAATCACTTCGAGGTCGGCGAGCTCGAGCAGGTTCTTCACGTCGCCAGGCGTGACCCAGTTGCGGATCGGCTTTCGCGGCTTGAGGTGAAGCAGCTCGGCGAGGCGAATCAGCGGCCGCCAGAGCTGCCCGTACGAATGAGTCACCACGCGACTCCGCTCGTGCGTCATCGCCCGGACGTTGCGCAGCAATGCCTCGAGATCGAACGCATAGGGGACGAGGTCGGACAGCACCACGTAGTCGAACTTCTCGTCGACGATGAAATGCTCCCCCGCGGCGGCGGTGAACTCCAAGTGCGGGTAGCGGCTGCCGGCGATCGAGGTCAGCGTGGGACTGACGTCGATTCCGAGACCACGGGAGGGGCGCAACGCGGCAAGGAGGTCGCCGCCGCCCGAGCCGATCTCCAGGACGGTCGCGCCCTCCGGGATCAGGAACCGGTGGATGGACTCGATCAGCCGGTGGTAGGTCCGGTTCCGGCGTCGCCAGCGGCTCTCGACCGGAGCGAATCGGTCGAAGAACTCGGCGATAGAGCGGAAGTGCTCCTCTTCCGCCGGGTTGATCCGCGGAGCTGAACCTGCCGCAACTGCAGGCGTAGCGTCGCCCGCGAGCATCTGCGTCGGCTGCCGGCTGATAGCAGCGGACTATAGGCGAGGAGCCCCTGACCTATGCTCGTCCCGATGGCGACGTCGGCAGACCGGCAGGCGGCGGAGCTTCGACAGGGGACGGAGCTGGCACGAGAGGACGCCGACGCCGTCTGGGGCTGGGAGGGCCCGGCAGGAGTGCTCAGGGCAGAACGGCGCGCGGCTTTCCTGATCGAACAATGCGGCCTCGGGCCCGGCGTCCGCTGCCTCGAGCTGGGAGCCGGGACCGGCGCATTCACCTCGCGGCTCCTGCTGAGCGGCTGCGACCTAGTCGCGATCGAGCTCAGTCCCGACACGGCCGAGCGCTGTCGCGCACGAGTCGCCGGACAAGCGGAGGTCGTCGTCGGCGACGTCGAAACCGGCGAAGCGCTCGGCGGACGGACGTTCGACGCAATCGTCGGCGTAAGCGTGTTGCACCACGTCGATCTCGACGCGACGTTTCGATCTACGTTCTCGCGTCTGCGCCCGGGCGGACGATTCGCATTCAGCGAGCCAAACATCCGCAATCCGCAGGTCTGGGCCGAGCGAAACGTGCCGTGGGTCGGCCGCCGGCGCCATACGCTTCCACACGAGCGGGCGTTCACAGCCGGCGGCCTTCGCCGCACGTTCGAGGGTGCCGGCTTCGTGGTCGATCTGGCCGAGCCGTTCGAGTTCCTGCATCCGTCGACGCCTCAGACACTCATCCCTGCGGTCCGTGGCCTCGAGCGGTTCCTCGAGGGGACGCCTGCCCGTATCGTCGCCGGTTCCGTGCGAATCGCTGGTCGGCGTGCGGCTGCTAGATGAACACGTTCTACGTCCGCGTCGCGACGGCAAGGAGCGAACTTCCCACCGGGAACCCGACGCGCCGCTCGATCAACTTTCGCTCGAGCCACATCAGACGCTCGAACACACGATCAACGCCACGCGGCATCGCAAACTCGACGCGCGGGTCGTACGCCTCCGCAGACCCTTTCCGTGCGAGACGCGACACGGCGACGACCGGTAGGAGCAGCGAGACGAACGACGTCACGCGAACGACCTGGAGGCCGGCTCGCTCGACCTTCCGGGCCAGCTCTCTTCGCGTATAGCGACGCACATGCCCCGAAAAGTCATCCACAGCGCCCCAAAGCCACGGATGCTGAGGGACGGCGACGAGCACACCTCCTTGAGCGGTTGTGGCACGCGCCATCTGTGCGAGCACACCCTCATCGTCCTCGATGTGCTCCAGGACATCAAAGGCCGCAACGACATCGAACTCGCTTTCGAATGGAAGCCGTCGCGCGTCCAGCTGGAAGACCGGAACCTCCGGCACACGCGAACGGGCGATTTCGATCGCTGCCGGGGACAGTTCCCCGCCCGCGACACGCAGACCCGGACAGCGCGTGTTCAGCGCGGCGAGAACGAACCCGGTCCCGCAACCGACCTCGAGAAGACTCGACGCGTTAGGAAAGTACTCGCGCAGGGCCCACACAATCAAATCGTTACGCGCTCGAAACCAAAAGCTTCGAACCTCGAGTTCCGCGAGCAGCTCGAACGACTCGTCCGCGATCTTGGCTTCCTCATCCGCGGCGAACCGGAGGTACGGCTGCCCCGACGGCTCCCAGCCGCATTGCGGACAGCGCCACTCCGCAGATTCGAAGGGCGCGTCGCACGCGAGGCAGAGCTTCAGACGGCTAGCTCCTTCTCCAGCACCGAGGTCACCGCTTCCACAACCCGCTCAACATCGTTAGCCGTCATCCCGACCCAGAGCGGCAAGCGGACCAGACGTTCGCTCACGTCATCCGTCACCTGGAGGGGTTCCTCAATGCGGCCGTACCGACGCCCCGCGCGCGACGAGTGGAGTGGCACGTAGTGAAAAAC
>JBASRJ010000049.1:0-3368 GCA_049273785.1 Gaiellaceae bacterium
CGCTCAACGCCTGGATCGAGAGCTACGGCCGTGTGCGGTCGGGTGTCGGCCGGCTCGCGGACGTTCTCCTCGCTGCGCGGCTGCGCCGGACGGGCGGCCCGGCAGGACTGCGAGCGATTCAGCAGCCGGCCGAGCCGTTTCCGAAAGCGGATGCCGCTCATCGCTCCCAGTGGGTCGGCCTGCGGTTCCCCGCTCCGCTCGATCCCGCCCCGGTGATGAATCTCGTGGCGCACGTGCTCGGCGACCTCGATGCGGACCGTGGCGTCGCCGTCCTCGTCATCGACGAGTTCGTGGAGGTCGTTCCGGCAGAGGAGACCACGACGGCGCTCTCGTTCGCATTCGACGCCCCGGGTGCGCGGCCGCCGCAGACGATCCTGCTCGCCGTGCCGCCTGTGCCGGGAGCGGCGTGGACCGTGGACACGCTCGCGGAGGTGATCGGCGAGACCGTCGATCTCGCGAAGATCCGCATGGTCGACCTGTCGGCCGTCGCGTGGGCAGGACGGTTCGTCCCGACGATCTACCTCACCGACGGCGATGTGGCAGGCGGGCTCGACTTTCCGATGAAGGGCCTCGTCAAGGTCGCGAATGCACGCGCTGAGGCGTTGATCCACCCATGACGATCGTGAGCACGACCTGGCACAGGCTCGAGCCGCGGGTCCGCGGACAGGATCCTGCCGCGGGTCTTCAGGCCGCCGTGCACGATCCTCTGTGGCTGCTCGGCCGGCAGTGGCAGGTCGGCGAGTTGCTTGGCGAAGACGCCGCGTTCCCCGTGTCCGTGCTCGTCGAGACCGTCGAGCAGCCGCTCACTCGCTGGCGTGCCGCGGCAGGCGAGCCCGTGGACTACGACCCAGGAGCCGTTCCGCTGGAGGTGATGGTTGAGCGCGAACCACCGGTGCCACCCACGCTCCGCCAGCGGCTCGCAGCCTGGCTGCGCCTCGTCGAGCTGCTCGAAGTCGCCAATCTCGGTGACCGGGTGAACGCCCTCGCGGCGGCCCACCCGCTGCCAACGTCGGACGTCCCGGATCCGGCGGACGAACGGCTCCGGCTGTTCGCCGACGGGGCGGGAGACGGATTGGCCGCCGCAGCGGCGCTCGCGACCGACAACGCCGGACTCCCCGCCGACCTCGTTGCGGCGTTCGTTGCCTGGGTACGCGCGCAGACACCCGCCGGTGCGGGTGATTGTTGGGTCACCGACCGGCTCGAGTACCGCTTCTCTGTCGGAGCCAAGACGGACACCGGCGAGCTCGTGCTCGCAGCGCCGGAGTATCTCGGCGGCCGCCTCGACTGGTACGACCTCGATGTCGACGAGGACCAGTCGCACGCACTCGGCGCGCCGGCGCGGGAGGTCACGCCGGCCAAGACGCATCTGCTACCGACTCGCGTCACGTTCCCCGGCATGCCGGCCGAGCGCTTCTGGGAGCTCGAGGACGCGGCAGTCGATCTCGGCGCCCTGAGTGCGTCGGTCGAGGACCTCGGGCGGCTGCTCACGGTCGAGTTCGCGACCGTCTTCGGCAACGATTGGTGGTCCGTGCCGGTGCGCGCGCACTTCGGTTCGCTCGTCGGCGTGCACAGGCTCGTCGTGCGGGACACGTTCGGTGAGAACGTGCTGATCGAGCCTGCGGAGGCGAGCGCGACGGCCACTGCGCCGTGGCGCATGTTTCGGTTGACCGATCCGGCGCTCGGCGCGGGTTCGGGGCCTGCGCCTGCACTGCTCCTGCTGGCACCGGTCGTGGCCGGCGCGCTCGACGGGGATCCGATCGAAGAGCTTCTGCTGCTGCGTGACGAGATGGCGAATCTCGGCTGGGGAGTGGAGCGTGTCGTCGAGGGCGCGGACGGGCGGCCGCGCGACCGGTCGGTCGAATACGCGTCTCGCTTGACCGCCGCCCCGCCGCCCGAGCTCGACTCACCGGCGGAGCTCGTCTACGTGCTGCAGACGATGGTGCCCGACCACTGGATTCCGCTCGTCCCGGTTCTCGATCCCGCGCACAAGGAGGCCGTGGTTCTCCAGCGCGGGACGTTGCTGACGCACGACGGCGCTGCGAGGCCGATCACTGCCCAGGGCGTCCTCCTCGAGCCCGACGTGAGCCCGTGGTATTTCCACGAGGAGGAAGTGCCCCGGGAGGGACTGCGAGTGAGGCGGGTGCCGTCGATTGCGCGGTGGCTCGACGGGACGCCCTACGCATGGCTGTCGCGCCGCGTTGGCGCTGGCCGAGGAGAAGGGTCGAGCGGGCTGCAGTTCGACACCGCGGTCCCGCCACGCGAAAGCGCGTGATCCCACGCGCGGCCGTATCCGTTCCTATAGTGACCCTAGGGCTTGGCCGCTCTACGAGGCTTACAGTTCGCTGGATCGGTAACTAGCACCCGGAATCGTCCAGCCGAGCGAGCCCGGCTCGTTGCTCATCGCTGCAAGATCTGGTTACGGCTGCTTAGGGCACTGCCAGTCTCTTGTGCGAGGCGGACCGCAGAACCACCTGGTGCAAAGAAGTCGGCTCAGCCAGCTCCGCCCGACCGCATCGACGTGTACGTCTGCATCGGCGCCCGTCAACCGGCGCAACGCGTCTTCGTCATTTGCTGCGAGCGCCAGGCGTTGGGTGGGGCTAAACGCGAACTCAGCAAGTCCACCGGGAATGTCATGCTGGAACCGCTGGCGAAACCCCGCGTCTCCGTTCAATCTATTCAAAAGTCTGCGGAACTCTTGCTCTGGCATCAGCCGCTCCTCCTTGCAAAACGTCGTCACGCCCCGTTTCTCGAAACGTGACGGCTCGGCCGAGAACTATCTCCTCCGACGTCTGCGGATTGACCAGCCGGATCAACAAGCTGCCAACGCCGGCGTACCCTAACATGAGATCGGGAGAGACAACACCGTCGCGAGTCATTCTGTAGACGCCTGTTCGTTCGGGATCACGGAAGCGATGCAACTGAGCTCCGCACTCGAGCGCGAGTTCGAGCCAGTGCGAATCGCCCAGCGCTTGATAGCAGTCGAGCATGAGATGCCCGGTGCCGGCCAGGCCGTGGCAGAGGCAGGAGCGCGACTCATCACCCAGTTGAGCGACGAGCGTGCGCGCAGCTCTCCGGGCTGCACTGCGATACCTGCGATCTGGCGTAAGCCGGTTCAGGTAAAGGAAGAACTGGCCGATGCCGCCCGCCCCATGACAGTGCGCTTGCAGCCCAGGTGAATCGTCGCCGAGTCGGCGCGGCCACGTGAGGCAGTCATCGCCCGAATCGCCGGCTCGCGCTTGGGCCAGGAGCAGACTTGCAGCACTTTCGGCCACGTCGAGGTAGCGCTCCTCGCCGGTGACCCGGGCGAGTTTGGTCAGCGCCAGCCCGATGCCGGCGGCGCCGTGCAGAAGTCCGAGATAGGGCACGCC
>JBASRJ010000247.1:0-1877 GCA_049273785.1 Gaiellaceae bacterium
CTGGACGCCCGTCCTCTCGGCGGTCACGCTCGCCCTCGGCGTCCTCCTGCTCCTCTACGGCGTGCTCGCACACGGGCTCGCCACCGCCAACCGGCTGTCGTCGCTCGGCTTCGGCATCCTGCTCCTCTTCTTCGGCGTCGCGGCGAACGCGTCGCGCCTCGTGCGCCCGCTTGCGTCCGTGCTCGGCTGGCCCGCCACGCGGATCGGCGGTGCGGCAGGCGGGCTCGCCCGCGACAACACGATGCGCAATCCCAAGCGGACGGCCTCGACGGCGTCGGCGCTGATGATCGGCCTGGCGCTCGTGACCTTCGTGGCCATCCTGGGCCAGGGCATCCGCTCGTCGTTCGAGAGCGCGGTGAACGATCTGTTCAAGGGCGACTACGCGCTGACGTCGGAGAACACCTTCACACCGCTGTCGATCGCGGCGGAGAAGGCGGTGCGAAACGCTCAGGGCGTGACGGCGGTCTCGGGCGTTCGTGCCGGCTCGGCGCGGTACTTCAACAGCACGCAGAACCTGACCGCGGTCGACCCGGAGCTGCCGAAGGTCGTGCACCTCGACTGGAAGGAAGGTTCCACCACGGTCCCGACGCAGCTCGGTCGAGACGGCGCGTTCGTCGACGACAAGTTCGCCAAGAAGCATCACCTCCACATCGGCTCGCCGATCACGGTCGAGACGCCGACGGCGACGTTCCTGAAACTTCGAGTGGAAGGCGTGTTCAAGCTGCCGAAGGGCGGCTCGCCGTTCGCCCCCGTCACGATCTCCAACGAGCTGTTCGACGCGAACTACGTCAATCCCGAGAACGAGATGGTGTTCCTCAACATCCGCGGCGGTGTCAGCGACGCGAACACGAAGGCTCTCGAACAGCCGCTCAAGGGTTACGCGGACGCGAAGATCCAGACGTCTTCGCAGTTCAAGACGAACTTCGAGAAGCCGCTCAACAACATCCTGAGCCTCCTCTACGTCCTACTCGCGCTGTCAGTGATCGTCAGCCTGTTCGGGATCGTCAACACGCTCGTCCTCACGGTGTTCGAGCGGACGCGCGAGCTCGGGATGCTCCGCGCTGTCGGGATGACGCGGCGGCAGACGCGCCGCATGATCCGGCACGAGAGCATCGTCACGTCGCTGATCGGCGCAACGCTCGGGATCGTCGTGGGGTTCTTCCTCGCGATCCTCGTCACGCATGCGCTGTCGAGCGAAGGCGTGGTCTTCGCGGTGCCCTACCTGTCGGTCGTGTACTTCGTGATCGCCGCGATCGTCGTCGGAATCGTCGCGGCGATCTGGCCCGCGCGCCGCGCGGCGCGGCTCAACGTGCTCGAGGCGCTGCAGTACGAATAGGTGACTGGACGCCGAGCGGGCGCGGAATGGCCTCGATCGCGCGCTCGACGTCCTCGTCGCTGATCCCCAGGTAGGTCGCGACCCGGAGGACGCCCGGGCGGAGCGCCCCGACGAGGACGCCCTCGCCCGCGATGCGCTCGCGCGCTTCAGCCGCGTCGATTCCGATCGAGCCGACGTCGACGCCGACGAAGTTCGTCTCCACCGCGTTCGGGTCGACCGGAAGGCCCGCTTCGGCCAGCCCCTCCGCGAGCCGGCGCGCGCGCCTGTGATCCTCAGCGAGACGCTCGACATGATGGTCGAGCGCATACAGCGCCGCGGCCGCGACGATGCCGGCCTGCCGCATCGCGCCGCCGAAGAGAAACTTTCCCTGCCACGCGGCCTCGATCCGTTCGGCGGAGCCGGCTAGCACGGCCCCGAGCGGGCAGCCGAGCCCCTTCGAGAAGCAGACCGTGACGGTGTCGGCGAGGCGGCCGTACTCGGCGGGCGGCACGCCGGCTGCGACGGACGCGTTCAGCAGGCGCGCGCCGTCGAGGTGCACGGC
>JBASRJ010000082.1:0-3331 GCA_049273785.1 Gaiellaceae bacterium
GACGCGTCCGGGCAGCGGAACTCGATCCGCTTCGCCTTCGGCGACTCGGAGTACATCGGGATGCGGATGCACGCGCTGCGGTTCCGCTGCGAGTACACGAGGTTCACCGGCGCCTCGTAGCCCGGCACGAGCCGACGGTACGAGTTCGTCGTCGGCGCGCAGAAGGCGAGCAGCGCCGGCGCATGCGCGAGCAACCCGCCGACGTACGCGCGCGCGAGCTGCGACAGCCCCGCGTATCCCGACTTGTCGGCCATCAAGGGCGTCCCCTCATTCCAGAGGGACTGATGCGTGTGCATGCCCGACCCGTTGTCGCCGAAGATCGGCTTCGGCATGAACGTCACCGTCTTGCCGGCGGCGCGGGCGACGTTCTTGACCACGTACTTGTAGGTCATGATCTGATCGGCCATGCGCGTCAGCGTCTGGTAGCGGAGGTCGATCTCGCACTGGCCGCCCGACGCGACCTCGTGGTGGTGAAACTCGCACGGGATGCCCAGGCGCTCGAGCGTCAAGACCATCGCCGTGCGCAGATCGTGAAGCGTGTCGTGCGGCGCCGGCGGGAAGTAGCCCTCCTTCTCGCGGACCGTGTAGCCGAGACCGGGCTTGCCGGAGTTCCAGTGGCCCTCACCGGAGTCGACCAGGTAGTGCGCCCGGTTGACGTCGAGCTCGTACGAGACCTCGTCGAAGACGAAGAACTCGCACTCCGGGCCCATGCACGCGGTGTCCGCGATCCCGGTCGAGCGGAGGTAGTCCTCGGCGCGCTTCGCGATGCGGCGCGGATCCTTCGCGTAACCCTCGTGCGTGATCGGATCGGCGATCTCGCAGATCAGCGACAGCGTCGGCGCCTCGGTGAACGGATCGAGGATCCCCGACGACGCGTCCGGCATCAGCAGCATGTCCGACTCGGAGATCCCCTGCCAGCCGCGGATCGACGAGCCGTCGAACCCGAGCCCCTCGTCGAACGCGGATTCGTCGAACGCCGAGATCGGCAGCGTCACGTGCTGCCAGGTCCCGAGCAGGTCGCAGAACTTGAGGTCGACCATCTTCGCCGTCGTCTCGCGCGCCCACTCGAGCGCTTCGCGCGCGTCAGGCGTGGTCGCCTGCCCGTTCGTCAGGTAGTGCTTCGTCTCTTCCGCTGCCATGCCGCTCCTTCCCGCGTCGGACCACAAAAAAAGAGCCCAGGACTCGCATGAGTCCCGAGGCTCCGTTGCCCCGGCGCCCGCCTTCCGCGGCGGACGACCTGCGCCGCACCTTAGACGAGCCGCCGGACGGCGGCAAGACTCAATCGCCCGAGCGAACGAACGCGAGCAGCGCCGCAGAAAGAGGACGCATCCGCTCGGGCACGAGGCTGTACAGGACGTAGTACCCCTCGCGACGCGTCTGCACGAGACCTGCGTCCGCGAGTATTCGCAGATGTCGCGAGAGTCCGGCGTCGGTCAGGCCGAGCAGCGGCGCGAGCTCCTGGGTCGATCTGGGACGCTCCGCGATCAGCGCCAGGGCACGCAGCCGCGTCTCGTCCCCCAGCGCCCTGAGGAGGCGAAGGAGCTCGTCGGGCGGGAGCTTCGGCGCCGCCTCGTCGAGCATCGCCTGCGCGGGATAGATCAGGCCGACGGGGAAGGGCGGGTCGCAGTTGACACGCACGTGCGGCCAGACGAAGACGCTCGGAGACAGCACCAGGGGTTCCTCCGGCGAGACCGCGAGCTCGTGCTCGTGCGGGATCCTGATCCAGACCTGACGCCGGCCGGCATCGATCTGCAGTCGCGGCAGGTGGTCGCTCAGCAGGCCGAGGACACCCTGGGTCGGCAGGCGCGATCCCGCGTCTTCGACTGACGCCACCAGCAAGGGCTCGATCCGGCGCCACTCGGCAGCAAAGGCCTCCGTCCAGTAGCGCTCGAGCAACCCCGCGAAGCGCCGGCCGAGCTGCGGTGGATCGTGGAAGACAAGGCCCGCAAGCTCGGCGCCGCCGTCGCCCGCGATGCGCCTCGCCCGCTCGAGCACGTGCGCTCTGACGTCCTCGCGCTCGAGCAGCGCGTGCGGCCGCGGCCAGAGGCCCTCGTGGTCGTACAGCGGCCGTAGGAACTCGAACGCGATCGTTTCGCCGTCGAGCTCGTGGAGCCGGGCGAGCTCGTCCTCGAAGTCGAGAAACTCCTCGTCCGGGCGCGGGAACAGAAAGTCGGGGAAGTGGTCCCGGTATGCGAAGGCGAACGAACGAATCTCCCCGCGGAGCGCCGGTTCGAGCGCACGCATCCGCCGGACCCACGCGTGCTGCAGCGGGTGGTGTTTCGGCGCGACGAGGACGTGCAGGCTCAGCACGGCCTCGACGACCGGCGAGTATGCGAACGCGACCGATTCGGCCTCCTGCTCCGGGAGCACGAACCGGATCGCCATGGGCGAACCTTAGTGTCGCGTCTTCTTCGCGGCCTTGACGACGAACGAGCCGAACATGATGTCGTGAGGATCGCAGCGGAAGCGGTATGAGCCTGCGCGTAGCCTCAGCGTCCAGGTCTGCGTGCCGACGAACGGCACGGTCGTCGCGATATTGAGGCGCGGTCCGCGGAGGCGGAAGTTGTGGTCTGGTCCCGTGTCCAAGACCGAGAGCTTGTAGGTGCCGGCGACAAGCCGAGTGACGGGTCGCCAGTTCGCATCGACCATCGTGATCGAGAAGTCCGGTCCGGTGATCGCCTGAAGAAGCTTCTGTTTCGAGAGCGGCGGAGCCGCGCCGACGGTGAAGCTACCTCCCTTGCCGGGGTCGCGCTCACGGTAGAACGAGTAGCGGCCGTCCCCGAACGTGACTGTCCAGGTGTAGTCGACAGTCGGAAAGACCTGCGTGTGCTCCTCGACGCCCGGCCCCATCAGGTGGAAACCGTCCGTCGGGCTCGAGTCGTGCACGGCGATCGAATACGTGCCGGGGTCCAGTCTCTTGACCGGCGAGCCGTCGGCGTTCCTGAAGGAGATCGCCCCGAGGCCGACACGCGCCGTCAGCGTCGGCGGCGGCGGTGTCCCGACCGTGAATTGACCGTGAATGTCCGTCTCGAACGCGGCGTCGTAGTACCGGTACCACCCGGTGGTGAACGTGGCCGTCCAGGTCTGGTCGCCCGTCTCCATGAAACCGGTGTGCAGGCTGACGCCCGGGCCGCGGAGCGAGAAGTCGCGCGCGTCCGAGGTGTCGCTGACGTGGATCGTGTACGTGCCCGGATCGAGATGCGTGAACGGCTTCCCGTCGGGCCCCGTGAAGGTCATGCCCATGGGGCCGGGTCCCGTCAGAGCGGTGAGGACGGGGCCTTCGGCCCGGGCGGCGGCCGGCAGCCCGAGCACGACGAGAACGCAGATGATC
>JBASRJ010000108.1:0-2244 GCA_049273785.1 Gaiellaceae bacterium
ATCCGTCCGTCCTCCGTCCGGGAGAAGACCGCGCCCCAGTTCTCGAGCTGGTACACGTCGTCGGGCGCCTCATTGCAGAGGATCTCGATCGCGTCCTGGTCGCCGAGGTAGTCGGAGCCCTTGACCGTGTCGTAGGCGTGCTCCTCCGGGCTGTCCTCGGAGGCGTTGCCCAGAGCGGCGTTGATCCCGCCCTCGGCCGCGCCGGAGTGGCTCCGGACCGGGTGGATCTTCGAGAGGAGAGCGACGTCGGCACCCGCGTCATGCGCCTCGATGGCTGCGCGCATGCCGGCGCAACCGGCGCCGACGACGAGGACGTCGTGCTTCGCTTCCACCACCTCGGACGCTATACAAACCGCACTCCTTGTGGCCGGGATAGCGCGGCGAAGCGCGGGTAAGATCCCCGAGTCCAGGCCGACGAGAGGAGCTGAAAGCACGTGGCGAAGATGCTGTTCCGCCTTCCCGAGGCGAAGCAGGTGTTCGAGAACCCGAGCCCGGCTAAAGTCAAAGCACTCGCCGCGAAGATGCGCACCGCCCGCGAGACGAAGTACGGCAACCTCAACGTCCAGACCGAAGTGCTCGCGCGCTCGAAGAAGTCGACCTTTCTCGTCACGGACGAACCGGACGGCCAGAACCAGTCGATTCCCACCGACCAGGCGGCCGAGCTGGCGAACAGGCAGGACGAGTACATCGCCGGCCGCGAGATGGTGCAGATCGACGGCTACATCGGTCACGACCCCGAGTTCCGCACACCGGCGCGCCTCTACGTCGAGGCGGCCAACGCGAACATCGCCGGCATGCAGCAGCAGCTGTACTTCGGCCCGCCGGAAGACGACTTCGAGCCCGAGCTGACCGTCGTCTACACACCGAACCTGAAGGCGGAGGGCTTCCCCGACGACCGGCTGATCATGGTCGACCTCGAGCAGGGAGTGACGCGCGTCTTCAACTCCGACTACTTCGGCGAGTCGAAGAAGGGCGGCCTGCGGATGTGGAACAAGCTCGTCTACGACCGCGGCGGGCTCCCGTTGCACGCCGGGTGCAAGATCATCCCCACCGCGGGCGGCGAGAAGGTGTGCCTCACCGTCGGCCTGTCGGGCACCGGGAAGACGACGACGACGTTCACACGGCAGAACGGCTCGCTGCCGGTTCAGGACGACTTCGTCGCGTGGCTGCCGGACGGTGTCTTCGTGACCGAGAACGGCTGCTTCGCGAAGACGTACGGGCTGAATCCCGACGACGAGCCAACGATCTACGCCGCAATCACGCAGCCGGACTCGTACCTCGAGAACGTGTCGCAGCACGGCGACGACGTGGACTTCTACGACGAAAGCTACACCCAGAACGGTCGCGCGACCTTCCCGTTCTCTGTGATCGAGTCTGCGGCCGAGCGCGGGATCGCGGAGGCGCACTTCCTGCTGATCCTGAACCGCAACGAGAACGTCATTCCTGCGGTCGCGAAGCTCGAAGGGCCGCAGGCCGCCGCCTATTTCATGCTCGGCGAGACGAAGGGAACTGCTGCCGGCGGCGCTGACGAGGCGGGCAAGTCACTCCGCGTTCCGGGCACGAACCCGTTCTTCCCGATGCCGCACGACCTGCAGGGCAACCGGTTCCTCGAGCTGCTCGACGAGCACCCGCTCGAGGTCTACTTGCTGAACACCGGCCGCGTCGGTGGGCCCGAGGAGGACGAGCGCTCGAAGAAGGTCCGCATCAAGCATTCGTCGGCGATCGTCAAAGGAATCGCCGAGGGAACGATCGACTGGGAGCGCGATCCGGACTTCGGCTACCTCGTCGCGGCGGCGGTTCCGGGCAACGACGACGTGGAGGTGTTGCAGCCCAGGAGGCTGTACGAGCGAACGGGTCGCACCGACGAATATCGCGATCAGGTCGCTCGCCTGAAGACCGAGCGTGCTGCCTTTCTGGCCGGTTTCCCGAGCCTCTCCGCTGACATCGTCGCAGCGGTGCGCTGACTCAGGTCCACTCGAACTAGGGATTCTAGGCCGTTCGGCCTACCCCGATAAGGGGAGCATGAGAGTGCATGCGTCCCACAGGGACAACGTGCGGCTCTGGGTCTCGGCCGCCGGAGGCGCAATCGTCCTCTTCAGCGTGATCGTCCTGCTCGGAGCAGCACCAAGTCCGTTTCGGTCACTGCTCCTCGGTCGGGCACACGCTCGTCCGGCTGTCGTGCTGCCGTTGCTAGCCGAGGCGCGAGGCGACGCCACGCACCGCGCACCCCAGGACGCGCGGCGA
>JBASRJ010000120.1:0-2446 GCA_049273785.1 Gaiellaceae bacterium
CTCCTGCTCGGGAGCGGGATGAACAGGCGAGCGACGGGCTCGAGCTCGCGCGCCGGCGTGCCCGGCGGCAGCAGCTCGTAGGCGACGTCGGAGAAGCCGATCAGCCCGACGGGATGACCCGCGGCGGCGATCTTCCGGAGCGCATTGACGATCAGCTTGTACGAGCTACCTGTAATGCTGTACGAGAAATCCATCACGACGACGCTCGTTCCGTTGCTCGGCAAGTACGACGCCTCCGTGACGCCCCCGCCGCGCGCGAAGCCGAGCTCGAGTGCGGCCGCGGCGGCGAGCGCGAGCGCGAGTGCGAAGCGCACTATCGTCGTGCGCCGTGCCGCAGGCCGGAACACACCGGGCTCCGGGTAGGGAACTGTCGCGCCGGGATTCCTACGTGGGATTCGCACCGTCCCCTCCCGTTGCGGTTCGCACACGGGTGCCGAGTTCGCCCGCCTCCTCCACGGGCGGCGTCGGCGGCGACCACGCGAGAGCGCGCGCCTCCCCGCCGAGGTCGTCGCGTCCGCCGCGAAGGAGCTCGAGTGCGACGAGCTCGAGCGCCCTGCGCCGATCCTCACCATCCGCCTGCCGGTTTGCCCATTCGAGCAGCCGCAGAGCGCGCTCCAGCGGTGACAGCTCGTTCCTTTGTGCGGGCCCGCGTGCGCGCCGGTACTCCTGCACGCGGCGCGCAACGAGCGCGAACGGCACCGCGAGCAGCGCGAGGAACACGAGCAGCAGCACCCAGAGCAGCGCGCTCGGCGACAGTGCATACGAGCGGGCCGGCGGGGTGAGATCCGCGTGGTAGAAGAACGTCTGCAGCTGCGACTCCGCCTGGTTGACGCGCGTCACCGACTCGACGGTCGGCCACTGGAGCAGCATCGGCTGCACGGGCGAGCGACCCTTGACGAAGATTCGCGCGGGCCGGAAGGTCGTCGCCCGGCGCTGGGGCGGCGTCGCGCCCTTCGCCGCCGCGAAGACGGCTGGAAGGACCTGGACGCAGTCCCGCGAGAGGCAGCGCAGCCGGTACGTCTCTCGGATGTACGTGATCCGGCCGGCGTCACGGCGCGTCTTGTGCTGTCCGAGCCGGTCGAACGGACGGAAGTCCGTCGCGATGCGCACGCGGTCCGGATCCATTTTGTCGCGGTCGACCGCGATGTCGATCCGCGCGGTCGTTTCGTCGCCGAAGTAGACGACGGTGGGATCGACGGACGCGGTCGCCGCGAGCGGCACGCTGTTCGGGAGCGCCGATCCGCCGCCGCCGGTGCCGAGGATCGTGACCGTGAGCGCGACGACGCCCACCACCACGGCGGCGACGGCGGCGGCGATGAGCCCCCGGCGCCGCGTCACCACTTCCGTCCCCGTGTGTACTGGCGGCGGTCGGCCCAGGCAAGAAAGGCGCCGAGCATGTCCGCCGGGGCATCCGACGCGATCTCGACGGCGTCGAGCCCCATCGAGCGGAACGTCGCGCGCAGCTCGGCGAGCCGCGATTCGTTCGCCGCGCGCAGCTCCGCCGTCTCTTTCTTGCTCAGCCGGACGCGCGCCACCTGGCCGGTCTCCGGGTCGACGACCGGAACGACGAGGCCGGACACGTCGGGGAAGCTCGCGTCCCAGATCGGGTCCTGGATCACGACCGGCACGATGTCCCAGCGCCGCGACGTCGCGCGCATCCACGCGATGCGGCCCGGCGGCACGAGGAAGTCCGAGAGGATGAACAGGAACGAGCCGGAAGGGATGTCGCGGCGCTGGTGCACGAGCTGCTCGAGGCCGCGCTCGAGGTTGTCCCGCGTTGCGCGAAAGGGACGCCCGTCGATCAGGTGGCCGAGGTCGCCCTGCGTGCGCGGCGGCCGCCAGACCTCCTCGCCTTCAGCCCCGAGGTCGAGATAGCCGATGAAGCTTCGGGCCGCGACCGCGCTGTCGGAGATGAGCTTCGCGGCGACATCGAGGACGCGCGCCTTGTCGAGCCACGGCAGCGGCTCGCGCGTCGCGGCCATCGCCGGACGGCGGTCGCAGAAGACGACGACGCGCGGCGCTTCCTCCGCATAGTGCTCGCGGACGATGAACTCGTCGGTCCCGCGCGCGATCGACAGCCTTGCGGAAGCCGCCCAGTCGATCATGTCGATGTCGTCGCCGGGCTTATAAGGACGCGAGCCGGCGATGTCCGATCCGATTCCGCGCCGTGCGCTGCGCATGGCCGCGAAGGAGAGGCCGATCACGCGACGGTGCTGGATGAGCGGGAACGTATGGCCCGCGGTCATATCACTCGTACGCTAGAGGATGCAGAAATGTTCCCGCTTGCCCTCGCGCGACAGCAGATAAGCGCCTGAGGCGACGACGTGATTACGACCCGATGTTCCTCATGCAAAGGGTCGGTGAAAATGTGATCCAGCCACCGCGCGGACCAAGCGACGCGATAACCACAGTCGATCGTCCTTCTACGAGATACAGACGGTTGGTC
>JBASRJ010000122.1:0-20432 GCA_049273785.1 Gaiellaceae bacterium
AGTTGAGGCAGTCCGTAAGCGCGAGCGGCTCGCCGCCCGCGCACGCCACGTTTCGGGCGGCGCCGAGGACCGCGAGGATGCCCGCGACGAACGGATCGTCTTCGCCCGGCGGCGGGCCCTGGAGCGACACCGCGATGCCGCGGAGCGAGGGGCGCAGCCTCAGCACCGCGGCGTCGAGCCCGGGGCGGCGGATCGTCCGCGAGCCGACGAGGTGGTCGTATTGCTCGTAGATCCAGCGCTTCGACTCGAAGTTCGCGGGCGCCGGCTCGACGCTCGTGATCGGATGCGGCGCGCGGTCGACGTCATACCGCGGGCACTCGTCCGTGAGGAACGACGCGGAAATCTCGCCGACGACGTCACCGTCGTGGTACGCGCGCAGCACACCGTCGTCCGTCACCTCGCCGATCGCGGCGCACGGCAGCTCCCACTTCGCGCAGACGCGTCGCACCGCGTCGAGCATCTGCGGTCGCACCACCGCGACCATCCGCTCCTGCGACTCGGAGATCATGATCTCCCACGGCTCCATCTCCGTTTCCCGCAGCGGGACGCGGTCGAGCTGGACCTCGATGCCGGCGCCGTCCCGTGCCATCTCCGCGAGCGCGGACGCGAGCCCTGCGGCGCCGCAATCCTGGAGCGACTCGACGAGGCCGCCCTCGACGAGCTCGAGCGACGCCTCGATCAGCTTCTTGCCCGTAAACGGGTCGCCGATCTGAACGGACGGCCGCTTGTCCGGATCGTCCTCGCCGAGCTCCTGGGATGCGAGCACGGAGGCGCCGCCGATCCCGTCGCGTCCGGTCGTCGCGCCGTACACGACGACGCGAGCGCCGGGCACGCTCGCGCGCGCGCGCGTAACTCGATCGGCCGGGAGCAGCCCGACGCACATCGCGTTGACGAGACAGTTGCCGCGATACGCCTCGTCGAAGACGGCCTCGCCGCCGACGGTGGCGAGGCCGACGCAGTTATGCGTGATGATCCCCCCGCTCGTCACGAACAGGTGAGAGCCGGGAACCTCAATGTCGTAGACGGGCTCGTCGCTCTCTATTTGGGTCACACTCGTTACCGCAACGCTTACGTATCCGTTCTCGCGGCGCGCTTTCGGCGCTGCGAAGGGAGAATTGCGCGACGGCTCCGACTCGATGAGCATCGCGTGCGCGTCGCGGATGTCAAACCACGGGGCAGCTTCCACTATTCCTTGGTGGCCGTAGATCTCAAGCGCATAGGCCTCGCGTGATCGAACTAGGCGGCCCCTGATTTGGCCTGTTCGGGCGGGACGCACGTAGCAACTAGGAATAACTCCGAGCCGCTGGATGAGGAGGAGGAGCTGCTCGTGGAGCGCGCGACTCGTCGTGAGGTGGCTGACCTTCACGCGCGATCCACGTCTCGGGAACGAGAAGGATCCGTCTCCGCGAAAGATCCCCTTCAAGACCTCACGCTGCAGGTCCCGTCCCGCCTCCATGAGCACGGAGGGGATTCGCTTCTCATGTGATCGGCTGCCACACTCGAGGACTTCGGTCAGCAGTCGTGCCAGAAGCCTCGACGAAACCGTGATTGCAACCGTGGAGGCACGAACCTCGATCGAATGGCGGATGCGAAGCCCATCGAGAATCCGAATCACATCGCCGACGCACTCAGTGTCGCGCCGGTTTCGGCCGAACGTCCAAATGATCTTTGATGTTGTGCCGTTTGCCGAGCAGCAGCCTTCCGCGAGGTAATAACCGATGAGACGAGCAAGTTGCTTGTCCAACGGAAGCACGGCCGGGAGCGGAGTTGATCGCGGCCCGGCAAGGCGGACGCGCAGATGGTCCCGGCCAACGTCCACGTCGTGTTCGACCGAGCGGAAAGCTTCGACCGGGAGTTCCTTACGGCTCAGCCAGTAGTGACGTGCATCGGCTCTCGTGAGGACTGCACGAAGGGAGGAGCGTAGTGTCTTAGACGGTTCCCAATGAGGAGGTAGCACGACCGCGGCCGGTTCGCGGATGAGATCGATCAGATCGAAAGCGCTCGGAACATCCGATTCGGGTAGACCTGCGATTAGGGGAATCTGATCATCCTCTTTGACGCTGGACGCAGAGCGCTCGACCAGCCGGCCCTCGGTCACGACGATCACCGGATGATCAGGCGTCACAGTTACGCGCCGCCCGAGAGCGGTCTGGATTCGGACTAGCCTTCGCGCTTTTCGTTTGAACACGCGTGTAACGTCTCTCCACTCCGCTGTGCCGCTCTCAGGGTCGAACGACAGGACCTGAAACGGTCGGTTCGGCTTGGCGGTCCACGACTCCCCGTCGGCCCCGCGCTCTTCTGCGAGCTTCCCGATCGTCGTTGCTCGTACTGTCCCGCTGTTCCGGTAGACGATCGACTCATCGGCTGCGAGGCAATTTCCGTAGTAGCCAATGCCGGCCACTGCGCGCCTGAACGGCCAGCCGTCATCGGCGAACCGCAGCCCATCGAGGATCGCGATCGGCCGTGCGCCCATGGCGACGATGTCACGCAGGATCCCGCCGACACCGGTCGCGGCTCCCTGGAACGGCTCGACTGCCGAGGGGTGGTTGTGCGACTCCACCTTGAAGGCGACCGCCTCGCCCTCGCCGAGATCGATCACCCCGGCGTTCTCACCGGGGCCCTGCAAGACGCGTTTCCCTAGGGAGGGAAGCCGTTTCAGCAGGAGGGCCGAGTGCTTGTAGCCGCAATGCTCCGACCAGAGGAGAGAGAAGACGGCCAGCTCGAAGTCGTTCGGGTTGCGACCCAGCAGGCCCTGAATGCGGTCCAGCTCCCCGTCGGTCAACCCCAGCGCACGGTGGAGCGGCGGTTCCGGCGCGACCTGCGTCAAGGGTCCGAGTGTATCGGGGAAGGACGACGTGCCCCGGATACGTTTGGGGACCTATGAGCCGGCGCCAGCTCCTGATGCTGCTCGCGCTGTCCGGGCTCTGGGGCGCCTCCTTCATGTTCATCAAGATCGGCGTGCGGGAGCTCGAGCCGACGACGCTCGTGTGCGTGCGGCTCGGGATCGGCGCGCTGACCCTGGCGCCCGTGGCGCTCTGGCGGCTCGGCAAGCGCACGGTGGTGCGGGAGGTACGCGCCGCCTGGCGGCCGCTCGTCGTTATCGGGCTCGTCAATTCGGCGATTCCGATCGTCTCGATCTCCTGGGCGGAAACGCGGATCGACTCGGGGCTAACCGCGGTGATCCAGGCCTCGGCGCCTCTCTTCACCGCAGTGCTCGCGCTGCGGTTCGCGCGGCACGACCGGGTCACCGGCTCCCGACTCGTCGGGCTGCTGGTCGGATTCGGCGGTGTTGCCCTGCTCGTCGGCCTCCAGCCGAGCGGCAACGTCGTTGCGGCACTCGCGGTCATGTTCTCCGCGGTCTGTTACGCGGTTGCGGCCATCTACAGCGCGCGTGCGCTCGCGGATGTCCCGCCGCTGGTCAGCGCGCTCGGCGCCCTCACGGCCGCCTCGCTCGCGCTGGTGCCGTTAGGTCTCGCTCAACTGCCGTCGGAGTTCCCCAGCTGGGGCGTGACGGGCGCGATGCTTGCGCTCAGCATCGGGGGTACCGGGGTCGCGTACGTCCTGTACTACGCGCTGCTCAGCGGCGCCGGCGCGTCGCGCGCGATCCTGATCACGTACCTCGTTCCGTCGATCGCGCTCGCGTACGGCGTGCTCTTGCTCGGCGAGCCACTGACCGTGGCGGCGGTGGCCGGACTGGCGCTGGTGCTCGCCGGCGTTGCGTTGGGGACGGGCGTCGTCAAGGCCGCGCGGCCGCGCGTGCAGGCGAGTGAGGTCGGGCGGTAGCGTCAACCTGATGCCTCCTTTGACGCAGGCGCCGTGACCACGTCGATCCGTCGCGCCCGGAACGACGACGTCGACTTCCTCGTCGAGCTCGGGCTGCACGAGGAAGTCGAGCCGTTCCTCGGCGCGGTTTCTGCGAAGGATCGGGAGACGGTCGCCGCAGAGGTCGAGCGGTCCCAGCGCGAGCCGCACGATTTCGGCCGGTTCGTGATCGAGGTCGACGGCGAGCGTGCGGGGGCGATGGGATTCGAGCTCGCGAACCGGCGGTCGCGCGTCGCGCGCCTCGAGCGGCTCGCAGTGCATCCGTCGTTTCGCGGGCGGCGCATCGCCGACGAGGCTGCACGGCTGCTGCAGCGCCACCTTGTCGCGGACCTCGGCTACCACCGGCTGCAACTCGAGATCTACGGCTTCAACGAGCGCGCGATCCGGCACGCCGAGCGCGCCGGCTTCGTGCGGGAGGGCGTCCGGCGCCGCGCCTACTGGCGGCACGGTGCGTGGACGGACGGCGTCCTGTTCGGGCTCGTGGCGGACGAGCTCGACGTCTCACCGGAGATTCGACTCCTGCACGACTACGTGATGGCGCACAACGAGGCGGTCCGGATCGGCGATTGGGACGGATTCGGCACGTGGTTCGCAGAGGATGCGGAGCTTGTGTTCGACGGGGTGCCGTTCGGGCCGTTCCGCGGCAGCGCGCAGATCGAGGCCGCGTATCGCGACCACCCTCCCGACGACGAGGTACTGACCTTCGGCGTCCGCGCGGAGGCCGGCACGGTTGTCGCACACTATGGCTGGCGTCGGGAGCCGAGCGTCGCCGCCGGCAGGATGCTGCTCACGCCAGCCGGAGGCCGGATCGCGAAGCTCGTCGTGACGTTCGAGCCCTAGCTACCGAATCGTGACCGCGGCGCAGCGCTGGGCGCTGTTGCCGTGCATGTCCGTCGCGCGGACGCAGGCAGAGTAGCGACCGGTGGGGACGCCGGTTCGCGGCACGTCGAACCAGAAGACGTACTCGTTGCTCCAGTCGACGTCCGTGAACGTTCTCGCCGACGTCAGCAGTGTCTTGCCGTGGTAGAGGAGGCGCGCCTTCGCCGTCACCGTCCCGCTGTCGTCCGCGAGCTGGAACTGGACGCGCGCCCGCCCGCCGCGCTTGACCGTCGTGGCCTTCACGAGGATGCGCGGAGGCGTCTTGTCGATTCCCGGCACACCGCTGAGGAGGCCGTTCGCGCTGTTCACCGGCAGCTGCCCCGCCTGCCACGCGACGCTGACGCGCCAGTACAGGGTCAGTGCGCGGCTCGGCAATGCCGTGCTGCCGGTGGCCGCGTTGATCCAGGAGGTCCCCTGCAGCGTCGTCGACGTGAAGCAGGCCGGGCTCGCCGTGTCGCACGAGCGGCTTTCCGTGTAGTGCGGTCCCTGGAAGGTCGGGTCGGCGGAGACCATGAACGTGATCGACGTCGGGGCCGTCGGCGGCTGCGCGAAATCGATTCGCCACGTGAAAGTGGTGTCGTGCTTGCCGTCGAGCGTCACCGTCGTGCCGTTGGCCGGACCGAGCAGCGTCACCGTCGGCGCGGTCCCGTCGGCGGACGCGGTCGAAGCGGTTGCGAGGGCTGCGACGAGGACGAGGACGATTCGGCGAGCGCGGGACAAGACCTTGGCCTCCTGGGTTGGCGGCGGCGGCAGGCCGCCCTCCTGTTTGTCGGTCGCAAGTCGTATGCGCGGCTCCCTCGACCTAGGGATTCGTAGGATCCACGCATGGAGCTCATTCACACCTGCTATCGCATCACCGACATCGACCGATCGGTGGGGTTCTACGAGGCGCTCGGCTTCGAAGAGCGCGGCCGCTTTCCGATCAGGGACGAGGCGATCAACGTCTTCATGGGCCTCCCGGGCGACGGGAACCGGCTCGAGCTGACCTACAACTTTGGCGTCGACTCGTACGAGATCGGCACCGGGTACGGCCACATCGCCATGACAGTCGACGACCTCGACAGGACGCTCGAGCAGCTGAAGTCGAAGCATGGAATCGAGCCGGAACGGCCGCCGTACACGGTCCGGGAGGGCGGCAGCCGGCTCTGCTTCGTTCGCGATCCCGATGGCTACCGAATTGAGTTGATCAGCCGCAGCTAGCGGCGGCCCCGACGTTCGGTCGTTTCGCCGCGAGATGCCTCGACGCTACTGAGGCCGGTGGCAGACAGCTTCGATGTTGTGGCCGTCGGGATCGACCACGAACGCCGCATAGTAGTTCTCGTGGTACTCGGGCCGAATACCGGGAGGCCCGTTGTCCGACCCGCCTGCTGCGAGTGCGGCTTCATGGAACGCGTCGACGCCGGGCCGATCCGCCTTGAACGCGACGTGGTGTGGCATGACGTGCTCGCTCTGGCGGAGTGCGACCATCCCATCGTCCGTGCCGAAGAGCACGCCGCCAGGCCACTCCATCACGACTTTCGCACCGAGCCTCGTGAGCAGGGGCTCGTAGAACTTTCTGCTTGACTCGAGGTCGCGTACCGGAATCGCTACGTGATCAAGCATCGTCCCTCCTTCGGTCGAAGCCGATTCTCTTCGCGATCAGATGGAAAAGCAATCGTGGCCTTCTGCCGTCCCACGTCGCAGTGGCCTAGTACCGGATCGCGGACTAGCGGCGCTTAACCGATCTCGACGACGAGGCCGGAATCGGACACCGTCGTCTTGAACGGACGTTGCTCGCTGACACCGATCACCCACGTCAGAACGGCTTCGAAGTCGCCGCTCTTGACGATCTCCCGGACGAACTTCGCGTCTGCGGCGGGGAGCCTGCGCGGGCCTGTATAGGTGGGCACGAGCTGCTCGCCGGAGAGGTCGGCGGTCGCGGCCGGCTCGAACCGTACGACCAGGTACGCCGTGCCGTCGATGGTGATCGGCGCGCCCGAACCGTCCTCGACCAGCGCTTGGTCTGCAGGCATGTAGGCGACGCGAACGCCGGGTGGGCCTGGCTCGGTCTTCCGAAACGCAAACTCGACGCGATCGACACAGTTGTGCGATCCGATCCTCACGTCCGTGAGGAGCATCGTCTGCGTGGGATGCGGGCCGGTGCGGGCGGCCGTGCCGGCCCCCACGAGTGGCTGGCAGCCGGAGGATGCGTGGTCTCCGCCGCCGCCGCAGCCGGCGAGGAGGAGCGCCGCTCCGATCGTCGCAACCCAGGTCGCTCGAAGTGCCCGCACGTCGCTTCCAGGAGGAAGGTACTCGGGAGGTGTGAAGATTCCGTTCGGCCCGCGGCCAAACAGCCTTGGCAGCCGCACGTCCTAGTCGAGGATGGCACGGCTCGGCAGAACGGCAGTGGTCGTGGTCCTCGCGCTCGCGACCCTGGCGTGCGGTTCACAATCGGGGTCGCGGCGTGGCGAAACGTCGTACGGACGCGGCGCCGACGAGGTGTGGGTGTTCCCGGCCGCGGACGGTCCGCCGCGAAGCGTCGTCGTCTTCGTCCACGGACACGGCGGCCCGCTCGAGGACACGCCGAAGTACCACCGCGCGTGGCTCCTCCATCTCGCGGCCCGTGGGGACGCCGTGCTGTATCCGCGCTACGAGCTCGTGCCGGGAGACCACGACACCGTGACGCACATCGTCAACGCGGTACGGACGGGCATGAAGGCACTGGGAAATCCACGCGTTCCGCTGATCGGGATCGGCTATTCGCGCGGTGGGCGACTCGTCATGGACTGGGCGGCGCGTGCGTCAGGGACCGCGTTTGCACCGCGCGCCCTTCTCGCTGTCTTTCCCGCGTCCGGCGAGGACCCACAGGAGGATCTGTCGCGGATCTCGAGCCGGACACCCGTCCTCATTCTCGTCGGCGATCGAGACGAGGTCGTGGGCGACATCGGTGCGAAGGCCCTGGTCCGCGATCTCGACGCCGGGTCGCTGCGCCAGAACGTCGGCGTCGAGGTCGTCCGCTCGCACGGGGCGTTCGTCGCCTCGCACCTGTCGGTGCTCGACGATTCAGCGGGCGCGCGCTCGGCCTTTTGGGATCGTGCCGACGGGCTGATCGACATCGCCGCGCCGACGTAGTCGGGCTCGGAAGTACCGTGCGCCCGATGCCCGAGCGCTTGACACGAAGTCGTGACAGACACGTCACAGTTTCCCCGCTACGTTGCCATGCATGGCGACAAAGTCGACAGCGAAGACGGCGACACCGTGGGGGGCGGCCCACAAGCTCGAAGGGCTGACGCTCCCGCAACGCGTGGGCGAGAAGCGCTTCGCGTCGATCGTCGAGCTGCTGGAGACCGAGCGGGGCGAGCGGCTCGTGCGATTCGCGTATTCGACCGGCGGCAACGTGAGGCGGGGGCCGGTCACGTTGCGTGCGCGCGATCTCGAGCGCCTGCGGGCGGCGCTCGCAGAACACCCGGGCCTGGCGGAGGCGATTCTCGGAGGTGGGGCCTAGACGGTCGCCAGAACTCGATCGCGTGCGGCGTCGACGAGTGACGCGAGGATCAGAGCTCCGTCCGCGGAGCCGAGCAGCGGATCGACCGCGTGCTCGGGGTGCGGCATCAGGCCCATCACATTCCCGCGCTCGTTGACGACGCCCGCAACGTCATAAAGAGAGCCGTTGACCGGCTCGGCATAGCGAAGGACGACCTGGTTCCGCGCCACGAGCTGTTCGTACAGCTCGTCGTCCGCGAACCAGCAGCCCTCGCCGTGCTTGACGGGAACGACGAGCTCCCGGCCTGGCTCGCAGCGCGAGGTGAACGGCGTGTCCGCACGCTCGACGGTCACGCGAACGTCGCGACAGACGAACGACAGCGACGCGTTCGGGCGCAGCACACCCGGGAGCAGGCCGGCCTCACACAGGATCTGGAAGCCGTTGCAGATTCCGAGAACGAGGCCGCCCGCGTCGGCGAAGTCCGCGACCGCCGACATCGTCGGCGAGAAGCGAGCGATCGCGCCGCAGCGGAGGTAATCGCCATACGAGAAACCTCCGGGCAGAACGACGGCGTCGAGATCCGGGAGCTCCGTCTCTTCGTGCCAGACGAGGACGGCCTCCGCGTCGAGTGCGGCCAAAGCCCACAGTGCGTCCCGCTCGTCGTTCGACCCGGGGAACTGGACGACGCCGATCCGCGGCTGCGGCGAGCTCACGTGCCGTTCTCCCGCAGGACGATCTCGTACGACTCGATCAGCGGGTTCGCCAGGAGTTGCTCGCACATCCGCTCGACCTCTGCGCGCGCGGAGGCCGGATCGTCGGCGTCGACCTCGAGATCGACAACACGGCCGATGCGAGCCTGGGCGACGCCGAATCCGAGCTGACGGAGGGAGGTTTCGACCGCCTCACCCTGCGGGTCGAGGATCCCTTGCTTCGGGCGGACCAGCACCGTGGCCCTCATGCGATCACCGCATCCGGGTCGGCGAGGTACTCGTCGAACGAGATTCCGGTCAGGCGCTCGAACGCTTCGACGTACCGCACGCGCGTGCCGGCGACGACGTCGTCCGGCAGCGCGGGACCGGGCGGCGTCTTGTCCCAATTGCGGGACTCGCAGTAGTCGCGCACGAACTGCTTGTCGAAGGACGGCTGTGGCCCGCCGGGGCGATAGGCATCCACCGGCCAGAAGCGAGACGAGTCGGGCGTCAGCGCCTCGTCGGCGAGCACCACCCGTCCCTGGTCGTCGACCCCGAACTCGAACTTCGTGTCCGCGATGATGATTCCCCGCTCGCGTGCGTACTCGGACGCGAAGCGATAGAGCGCGAGCGAATACCGCTCGGCCTGGTCGAAGCGGGTCGTATCCATCAGCTCGAGGGCCTGGTCGCGGTCGATGTTCTCGTCGTGACCGCTCGTCGCCTTCGTTGCCGGCGTGAAGATCGGCTCCGGCAGCTGTGTGGATTCCGCCAGCCCGGCCGGCAGCTCGTGGCCGCAGACGGCGCCCGTTGCGCGGTAATCCTTCCAGCCCGACCCGGAGAGATAACCGCGCACGACGCACTCGATCGGCAACATCTCCAGCCGGCGGCATTCAGTCGACCGCCCGTCGCCCCGCAGTGCCACCAGGTGGTTCGAGCAGATCTCTCCAGTCCGAGCGAACCAGAAGGCGGACAGGCCGGTCAGCACGCGGCCCTTGTCGGGGATCTCCGTCGGCAGCACGACGTCGAACGTCGAGATCCGGTCGCTCGCGACGAGCAGCAAACGGTCCTCGTCGAGCGCGAACAACTCGCGAACCTTCCCACTCCCGACGTGAACCGCGGGCGCCTCAGGCATGAACCGGTTCCTCCTTTCCGGCCAGAGCGCGCAGGCGCTCGAAGACCGTGTCGACGTGACGGACGGTTGCATCGAGATCGAAGACCGCGCCGAGATCGACGCGCGATGTGATCTCCGGATCGGCGGCGAGGAGCTGCCGGAAATCTTGCTCGTCATCCCACGCCTTCATCGCGTGTCGCTGGACGAGCCGGTACGCGTCGTTGCGCGGCAGCCCGGACTCGACGAGGGCGAGCAGCAGACGGTGGCTGAACACGAGACCGTGGCTCGCGTCGACGTTCTGCCGCATTCGCTCCGGATGAACGACGAGGCCTTCGACGATCCACGCGAAGCGATCGAGCATGTAGTCGAGCGCGAGGAATGCATCCGGGACGACGACGCGCTCCGCCGACGAGTTCGAGATGTCGCGCTCGTGCCAGAGCGGGACGTTCTCGAAGCCGACGAGCGAGGCCGCCCGTACGACCCGCGCCAGGCCGCAGATTCGCTCGGCAATCTTCGGATTCCGTTTGTGCGGCATCGCCGACGAGCCCTTCATCCCTTTTCCGAAGGGCTCCTCGACCTCCCGCACCTCCGTCCGTGCGAGGTGTCGGATCTCGGTGGCGAACCGCTCGAGCGACGTCGCGCAGAGGGCGAGGGCGGACAGGAGCTCGGCGTGCCGGTCGCGGGCAATCACCTGCGTCGACAGGGGGTCCGGCTCGAGACCCAGCCGCTCGCAGGCGATGCGCTCGACCTCCGGTTCCACCTGCGCGTACGTGCCGACGGTCCCGGACAGCTGGCCGATGCGGTTTGTTTCGAGCGCGGTCGCCAAGCGCGTCCGGGACCGATCCAGCTCGAAAGCCCAGCCGGCGAGCTTCCAACCAAATGTCGTCGGCTCCGCGTGAATGCCGTGAGACCGGCCGATGCAAACCGTTTGACGATGTTCCTCCGCACGAGCGACGACGACGGCGAGCGCGCGTTCGATCCCTTCGAGAATCAGCCGCCCGGCCTCCTGGATCTGCAACGACAGCGCCGTGTCCACGACGTCGGACGAGGTGAGCCCGAAATGCACCCACCGTCCCTCGGGGCCGAGCTGCTCCGTGACCGCGTCGACGAACGCAGCCGTGTCGTGATCCGTGACGCGCTCGATCTCCGCGACGCGCTCCGGCGTCGGGATCTGCACGCCGGCGCGAATCTGGGCAACCGCCTCGGTCGGAACGGCTCCGACCTCCGCCCACGCGTCGAGCGCAGCCAATTCGACGTCCAGCCAGCGCGCGAGCTTGCTCTCGTCCGACCAGATCCTGGCCATGGCCGGGCGGGAGTAGCGGGGAATCACTGAGCCGATTCTAGAGAGCGGTCAGGCGGTCGGCCCGAGGATTCGGGCCGCCAGGACGGCGGCGTTCTTCGCATTGTCGACGCCGACGCACGCCACCGGCACGCCGGGGGGCATCTGGACGATCGACAGCAAGGCGTCGAGACCGTCGAGGAGGCTCATGGACGATCGAAGCGGCACGCCGATCACCGGCAGGTCGGTGTGCGCGGCGACGACGCCCGGCAGCGCGGCCGCCAGGCCTGCGCCGGCGATCAGCACTTTCAGGCCCCGGTCGCGCGCAGTCCGCGCGTACTCGGCGACCGCGTCAGGTTGGCGGTGTGCAGAGCGGACCTCGAACTCGTGCGGAATCCCTCGGGTCTCGAGCTCGTCGAGCGCCGGTCGCATGCGTTCCCGGTCGGACTCCGAGCCGACGACGATGCCGACGAGCGGCGCGTCAGGGGACGGCACGGATTCCTCGTTCGAGAGCGATGTCGCGGCGGTAGCGCATGCCGTCGAACGAGATCAACTCGCACGCGCGGTATGCCTGCTCCCGCGCGTCTGCGACCTGCTCGCCGCGGGCGGTGACGTCCAGGATCCGTCCGCCGTTGGTCACCAGCCGGTCGTCGTGCAATGCCGTGCCCGCGTGAAACACGAGCGCGCCGGCAGCCTCGGCGTCCGCGATTCCGTCGATCGTCGAGCCGGTGTCTTCTCGTTCGGGATACTCGCCCGCCGCGAGCACGACGGTCACCGCCGCGCCGTCCGCGAACGTCACGCCCGCGTCGCCGAGGTCGCCGCTCGCTGCAGCGGCGAGCGCACCGAGGAGGTCTCCGTCGATCCGCGGCAGGATCGACTGCGTCTCCGGGTCTCCGAACCGGCAGTTGAATTCGAGCACCTTCGGACCCTCGTCGGTGAGCATCAGGCCCGCGTAGAGCGTCCCGATGAACGGTGCGCCGCGAGCGGCCAGCTCCGCGAGCACCGGCCGGTGCACGAGGTCGAGGACGTCCTCGGCATCCACGGCCACCGGCGAGTACGAGCCCATCCCGCCCGTGTTCGGCCCGGTGTCGCCGTCCCCGACACGCTTGAAGTCCTGCGCGGACGGAAGCGCGACTGCACGTATGCCGTCGCAAAGTGCGAACACCGAGACTTCCTCGCCCTCCAGGAGCTCTTCGATCACGACTGCGTTGCCGTACGCGGAGACGCTGCGGAGACCGGCGTCCAGTTCGGACTGGTTACGGCACACGAAGACGCCTTTGCCGGCGGCGAGGCCGTCAGCCTTGAGGACGCAAGGCGGTCGCGCAACGGCGAGCGTCTCGGCCGTCGGGACGCCGGCTGCGCGCATCACATCCTTGGCGAACTGCTTCGATCCTTCGATCCGAGCTGCGGCGGCGCTCGGGCCGAACACGGCGATTCCGGTGTGGCGCAGCTCGTCGGCCACGCCGGCAACGAGCGGAGCCTCCGGGCCGACCACGACGAGGTCGATGTCGAGTGCGCGGGCAAGCGCGAGCAGGCCCTCGCCGTCTTCCGCTCGGACCGGGTGACACGAGCCTAGGCCGGCGATGCCCGGATTCCCGGGCGCCGCGTGCAGCTCCGTCAACTCGTCCGCCTGGCTCAGCTTCCAGGCGAGCGCGTGCTCGCGCCCTCCGGAGCCGACCAGCAACACCTTCACCGGCCGCACTCTAACCAGCGGGGCCGGCGGGTTTGAAAGCGCGCCAAGCGGCGCAGGATTGGGAGGGTGTTGGAGCCTGGGCTCGATCGCCACGGGTGGGAGAGCGAATGGGCATCGCTCGAGGAGTAGCTCGAGGACTCGCCCGCGGACGTGCTTCCGGAGCTCGACGACCTCCTTGCGCGCATGCTCGACGCACGTGGGTACGCGATCTCCGACCCGGTCGCCGGGAAGGCGACGATCGAGACGTGATCGCCGACTTCCTCGCCGCGCGCGAGATCACGCACCTGCTTGCCGACGGCTCGGATGACGTCTCGCCAGGTGACGTCGCAGCCGCGGTCAACGGGTACAGATCTGTCTACGAGTTCCTGCTCGAAGAACGTCGCATGCCCTAGCCGGTCCGCTGCGCACGCTCCGTGCGCAGAATGGGCGCGGAATCGGCACAGACGCGTACGACTTCCTCGGGTATCGTCGACGTCGAGGGAGGCGGGTGAGTGATCCCCACCCCATTGGGGCGGGGGCTGGGCGCGAAACGACTAGGCTGGTTGGGCCATGGTGGTAGGGGGCCGCGGAGACAGCGTTGCCGGGCTCGATGCGCTGGAGGTTGCGATCGTGCCGGCCAGTCCGGAGCACACTGAGGGATTCCGCAGCCTCGTCGCCGACACGCTCGCGGAGTTCGGCTTCAGCGCGGATCCCGACGTCGACCCGGACCTCGCCGACCCGAATGCCTACTACGCCGCGTTGTGGATTGCGCTCAGCGGCTGCGATGTGGTGGGTTCGATCGCGCTCCGCGACCTCGGCGATCGCACCACCGAGCTGAAGCGGATGTACCTGCGTCCCGTCTGTCGGGGGCGTGGGGTGGGTCGTCGCCTGCTCGCGACGGCGCTCGACTGGTCGCGGGCGAACGGCATCCGAAGGATCACGCTCGACACGACGGAGCGTATGGCCGCCGCGCGCCACCTGTACGAGGAGCACGGTTTCGTCCGCGTGCCGGGGGACGCTCCTCGCCAGGGCCAAGCGCGTCTTCTGTACGAGCTGCGCCTCTAGCGCAAGGCGACGACGCGCTCGCGCTCGGCGCCGGTTCCGACGAGCGACACCTCGACGTCGAGCGCGCGCTCCACGAACTCCACGTACCCACGCGCCCCCTGCGGCAGCCCGTCGTCGAGCGGCTCCGCCCACCCGGGCAAGGTCTCGTACACCGGCTCGGCGCTGTGGAAGTCGCTCTGATGTGCGGGGAAGTCCTCCGTCTCGCTGCCGTCGCGCAGCCGATAGCGGACACACACGGGCAGCTCCGAGAAGGCGGAGAGCACGTCGAGCTTCGTCAGCGCGAGGGACGTGATGCCGTTCACGCGCACGGCGTAGCGCAGGGCGACGAGGTCGAGCCAGCCGCAGCGCCGCTCCCGGCCGGTCACGGTCCCGTACTCGGCTCCCAGCTCACGCACGCGCTCCTGCGCGGCTCCCTGGATCTCCGTCGGAAACGGTCCCGCGCCGACACGTGTCACATACGCCTTCGCCACGCCGATCACGTAGTCGATCCGATTCGGGCCGATGCCGATCCCGGCCGCGGCGTTCGCAGCGGTCGTCGACGAGGACGTGACGAACGGGTACGTCCCGTGGTCGAGGTCGAGCAGCACTGCCTGCGCGCCCTCGAAGAGGACGTCTTTCCCCTCACGCAGCGCCCGATCCACGAACAGCGACGTGTCGCCGACGTACGGGCGCAGCCGCTGCGCATAGCCCTCGTAGCGTGAGGCGACGTCCTCGAGCTCGAACGGCTCCGCCTCGTACACGCGCTCGAGCCAGATGTTCTTCTCCGCGAGCGCGACTTCGATCTTCTGCCGCAGGATCTTGGGGTCGAGGACGTCCTGCACGCGGATGCCGATCCGAGCCGCCTTGTCGGCGTACGCGGGGCCGATGCCCCGTCTGGTCGTGCCGATCTGGAGCTTGCCCAGGCGCCGCTCCGAGGCCTGATCGATCGCGACGTGCCACGGCATGATCAGGTGCGCGTTTCCGGAAACGACGACGATCGACGGGTCGAGCCCGCGCTTCTCCAGCTCGTCGAGCTCCGACAGCAGCACTTCCGGGTCAACGACGCAGCCGGCGCCGATCACGCACGTCTTCCCCGAGATGATCCCGCTTGGGACCTGGCGGAGTTTGAACGTCTCGCCGTCGACGATGATCGTGTGCCCGGCGTTCGGGCCGCCCTGATAGCGGCAGACGACATCGGAGTCCTGCGCGAGCAGGTCGACGATCTTGCCCTTCCCTTCGTCTCCCCACTGCGCGCCTACGATGACAGTCGCTGGCACGTGCCGAACCTTAGCGCCGGGATCGGAACATTACCGGCGCGCAGTGGGGCTTAACGGACGTACGAGCCAAGCTCGCACGTCCTCTCAGAGGCGCCGTCAAGACGGCGCCTCTGCGCGGCTACTAGGGTTGGCGCCCATGTCGATCCCGGTCGCCGCGTCGCTCTTCTTCGGTGGGCTCGTCGTCACCGTTGCGTCGAGCATCGTGCTCGCGCGAGAGCTCGACCGGATCGGCGAGCGCCTCGGCTTCTCCGAGGCGTTGCTCGGGATCGTGACCGCACTCGGCGCCGACGGGCCGGAGATCGCGTCTGCGGTCGCCGCGATCGTGTCGGGGCACAACGACACGGGCGTCGGCGTGGTCGTCGGGTCGAACGTCTTCAACATCGCGGCGCTGCTCGGGCTCTCGGCCGTGATCGCGGGGCGCGTCGAGATTCACCGTCACGGCCTCGTGCTGAACGGGAGCGTCGCGATTCTCATCGCTGTGTTCGGCGCGCTCCTGGTTGTACGTTGGCTCCCGTCCTGGGCTGCACTCGTCCTTGTGCTCCTCATCGCCGTGCCCTACGTGGTCGTCTCCTCGCTGCACGCGAGCCGGCGCGAACGGCTCCCCTCACCGCTCCGTGAGGCCGTGCAGGAAGAGCAGCGGGACGCCCGTCGCGACGACCATGCGGGCCCGGGCGGCGTGTACGACGTCTTCGTCGTCGTCCCCGCGCTGGCCGGAGTCATCGGCGGCGCGACGGCCATGGTCTATGCCGCGCAGTCGTTCGGTGATCGCTGGAACGTCTCCGATGTGGTCGTGGGGACGCTCGTGCTCGCAGCGCTGACGGGAATCCCGAACGTCCTCGCCGCGATCCGGCTCGCGCTACACGGCCGCGGCGCCGCATGCGTGAGCGAGTCGCTCAACTCGAACAACGCGAACATCCTCGTCGGGCTCTGCATCCCGGCCTTGATCCTCGGCATCGGTGCGCCGTCCGGGCTGGAACGGTTCTCGGCCGCGGCGATGGTCGGCATCACGGTGCTCGCAGTCGCGCTTGGTTACACCGGCGGTGGCCTGACCAGGCGCGAAGGCGCCCTGATCATCGCCCTGTACATCGCGTTCGCGGTCATCATTGCGTCTGCTTAACGGCCGTCGCGCTCGACACGCAGGCGGTGGCCGCGCGGGCACTCGACGGATCCGCGTTGCGCGTCGAGTGGCAGGAATCCGTGCACGGTCGCGGCGCCGTAGCCGTCCGCCGCGACCTCCTGTGCGCACGAGTTGCAGACGATCGTGAACGAGACCGCGCGTGGGGAGATCCAGACGGTCTGCTCCTCGAGGACGGTCCAGGACGCCAAGGCCTACGCCGCCGCCAGGTCCGCGAACTTCGCGTACCGCTTGAGGAAGGACAGCCTCTCGATGCCGGTCGGGCCGTTGCGGTGCTTCGAGAGAATGATCTCCGCCAGCCCCTGCTGATCCGTGTCTTCGTTGTAGTACTCGTCGCGGTAGACGAACATGACGAGGTCGGCGTCCTGTTCGATCGAGCCGGACTCGCGCAGGTCGGAGAGGATCGGCCGCTTGTCGTGCCGCTGCTCGACGGCGCGCGACAGCTGCGACATCGCAAGGATCGGAACGTCGAGGTCGCGTGCGAGCACCTTCAGCTGCCGCGAGATCTGCGAGACCTCCTGCACCCGGTTCTCGACGGTCGTTCCGGAGGTCATCAGCTGCAGGTAGTCGACGATGATCAGGCCGAGATTCGGCTCCTTCGACTTCAGTCTCCGCGCCTTCGAGCGGATCTCCATCATGTTGATCGAGCCGGTGTCGTCGACCCAGATCGGCGCCTTCATCAATTTGTCGCCGGCGGCGACGAGACGAGGCCAGTCGTCCTGCGACAGCTTCCCGTTCCGGAGGCGCTGCGACTCCACCTTCGCCTCGCTGCAGAGCAGCCGCTGCGTCACCTCGGACTTCGACATCTCGAGCGTGAACAACGCGACCGGGGTCTCGTACCGTAACGCGAGGTTTGCGGCGACGCAGAGACCGAGCGCCGATTTGCCCATCGACGGGCGTGCGGCGACGATGATGAGGTTGCCGGGCTGGAACCCGGACGTCAGCCGGTCGAGGTCGCGGAAGCCGGTCGGCGCTCCGGTCACGTCGGCGCCGGCTTCGTAGAGCGCGGTGATGCGCTCGAAGCTTTCCTTGAGCAGGTCTTCGATGTGGCTGAACTCCGTCGTGATGCGGCTCTGCGAGAGGTCGAACACGATCTGCTCGGCTCGGTCGACGAGCTCCTGCGTCTCGCCCGGCCGCTCCCAGCCGAGATGAGCGATGTGCTGTCCGGCCGTGATCAACCCGCGCAGCGTCGCCATCTCGCGGACGATCCGCGCGTAGTGCGCGGCATTCGCCGTCGCGGGGACGAGCGCGGCCAGCTCGTGCAAGCGCACGCGGCCGCCGACGTCCTCCAGCTCCCCGCGCTCCTCGAGCTCGTCGACGAGAGTGATCGCATCGACGGGCTCGCCCTTTGCATACAGGCCGACCGCGGCGCGATAGATCTTCGCGTGGCTCTCGCGGTAGAAGTCCGAGGCGTCGAGCACTTCGCTCACCGCCCCGATCGCGCCTGGGGAGAGCATCATGGCCCCGAGGACGGATTCCTCGGCCTCGAGGTTTTGGGGTGGCGCGATCGGGGCGGCTTCTGCGAGTTGGGCGACAGGGGCCATTCGCGCGGAGTGAAACACCCCTTGTGCGGCGCCGCTACCTCTGGACGGTGTGGTTTTCGACATGTCGAAAGTGACCATTTGCAGGGAGAAAGCAGTCCAGTGTGGCAGGCGCGCCGGACGGAGCTGGGGATGGTTCGTGCGCTCGGAGCGGGAACTTCCGGCGCAGTTCCACACCGTGTGAAGAACCGTGTGGAGCACTTTTCCCCACGTCGTCCACAGACATCGCCGCTAGACGGGTTCCACAGTGCGGTTGAAGATGTGGACGAATGCCCGGAATCGCGCTCCTGGTGCGCGAATCCTCGCGCTGTGGGGCGGCTAGACCTGTCCCGCGTGCTCTGACGGATCCGCGTCGACGGCGCGGTCGAAGTCATCGGCGGGCAGTTCGCCCGCGACATCATCGGCTGTCGGCTGGATCTCGCCCTCGCCGCTGACCTCGGGATCCTGCGCCGCGGCGGCCGCGTCGAGCGCCTCGAGATCGAGCTCGCGCTTCTGCTCCGCCGCACGCTCCTCCTCGGCGCGCTCCGCCGCCTCCATCGCCTCGAGCTGCTCCTCGGGCGGCAGCTCCCCGCCTTCGGGGACGACCAGTGTTCGCACCTCGGTCGTCACGTCCTGGAAGAGCTCGATCGGCACCTGGTAACGGCCGATCCGCTTGATCGTGTCCGCCGCGATCTTGCGGCGGTCGACGCGCACCTTGTGCTTCTCCCACAGCTGGTCGGCGATGTCCGTCGGCGTCACCGAGCCGAACAGCGACCCGGTCGGGCCGGCCTTGACGTCGAAGCGGAGCTCGACGTTGCCGAGGCGCTCCGACAGCTGCTGCGCGTCCTCGAACGTCTTCGCCTCGTGCTTCGCGCGCTTCTCGTCGACCTTCCGCACTTCCGCGACGCGCGCGGGCGTCGCCTCCTGGGCCAGCTTGCGCGGCAACAGGAAATTCCGCGCGTACCCGCGGGCGACGTTCACGACCTCGCCGCGCAGGCCGACCTTCTCGACGTCCTTGAGGAGGATGACTTCCACGCTACGCGTCCAAGCTTGACTTAGAGAGCCAGCTGATTCCCGTCGGCATCAATGTGTTCCTTCAGCGCGAATCGGAAACGTACGGCAGAAGCGCCATCTCTCGGGCGCGCTTCACCGCGACCGCGACCTGCCGCTGATGGCGCCTGCACGCGCCGGTGATGCGTCGGGAGCGGATCTTTCCCTTCTCCGAGATGTACCGGCGCAGCTGGTGTGCGTTCTTGTAGTCGATCTCCTCGACCTTCTCCTTGCAGAACCAGCAGCCCCGCTTGCGAATCGGGCCGGCGGCGCCGGGACGCTTGCGCCCGGACTGCTGCCTGTCTCGTTCTCCTCCGCGCGGCGGCATCAGAAGGGAATGTCGTCGTCGGCGCCGCCGGCGAAGTCGGCGTCGGGCGCAGTGCTCGCAGTCGCTCCCGTGGGAACGAACTGGCGCTCGCCGGCGCCACCCTCGTTGTCGCCGCGGCTGCCGAGGAACTGGACCGTGTCGGCGATGATCTCGACCGCCTGGCGCTTCGTGCCGTCCTGCGCCTCCCACTCGCGCCAGTCGAGGCGGCCGTCGACCCCGACCGGGCGGCCTTTGGAGAGGAACTGCGCGCAGCTCTCGCCCTGGTTGCCCCAGACGGTGACGTCGAAGTAGTTGGGCTTGTCGCCCCAGTTTCCCTGTGCGTCTTTCTGTCGCGTGTTGACCGCGATCCGGAGCTTGCAGACAGGGGTGCCGCTCGGCGTGTGCCGCAGCTCGGGATCACGCGTCAGATTGCCCACGAGGACGACGCGGTTGATGTTGGCCATCTATTCCTCCTCTTGCGAACCGATGTTCGCTTCAGCGTAGGCGGGGGCGGGGACGGACTCGTGCTCGGGCGGAGCGGACGTCTGGGATCCCTCGATGCGGCGAGTCGCCAGATGGCGCATCACGCCGTCCGTGATCCGCAGGATGCGCGACAGCTCCTCGAGCGTCGCGGCGTCCGCATCGAACTGGAGCAGGTGGTAGACGCCCTCGCCCTTGTGGTTGATCTCGTAGGCGAGCCGGCGCTGGCCCCACGCGTCGTGCCGGACCCACGTGCCGCCGCCGCGCTGGATCAGATCGCGGGCGCGCGCGACGATCTCCTCCTGGCGCTCTTCGGCCAGGTCGGGATCGAGCATGAGCAAGATTTCGTACGCAACCATGTTCCCGAGCCTCCTTCCTCTGGTCTGAATCGGCCCCGTCTGCTGGCGTCGTTCGGGAACGGACGGCGCGATGACGAAGCAGGAAGTCGCGCCACTGTAGCATCGGCGCGAATGCGTCGGCCGGCTGCCTGGCTGCTCGGAGCGTTCGCCGCGGCCGGTCTGTTGCGGCGGCGACAGCAGCACGTCGCGGACGAGGAGGAGACGGGTCCGGATCCGCGGGCGGACGAGCTGCGGCGCAAGCTCGCCGAGTCGCGCGCGATCGTCGAGGAGCGCGAGGAGTTCGAGGCCGCGGAGACGACGGTCGACCAGGCCTACGCGCCGGACGATCCGGAGACGAGGCGGCGC
>JBASRJ010000127.1:0-8733 GCA_049273785.1 Gaiellaceae bacterium
GTGTTATTTGGGATCACCCAGTTCTGGAGAGGTGACGGCGATTAGGCCAGAATCCGCGGACTCGCGGCGCTATAGATCGATGAGGGACGCCCGCGGGCAAAAGTTGGGCAAAAGTTTTCGGCCGGCATCCGATCGTCCAAAGAGAAAAGGCCCTGTTTCCAGGGCCTTTCCAGTAGCGGGGGCAGGATTTGAACCTGCGACCTCCGGGTTATGAGACATGAGTTGCCAGGTCAGCTAACGTCAGCTGCGGCGCTGTTCCGTCGTCTTAGATCACCTAAGGTCAGCTCAGGTTGGCTCAGACGGGCAAAGTTCGGGCAAAAGTTTCGCCTGAAAAGAGAACGCTGGACCCACATTGAACAAGAGTCGACCTCCGGGTCGATTCACCTGAGGTGTTCTCAGACGCGGCGAGGTCGACTCCGGTGATGAGACATGCGAGGCATCGAGCCGTCGGCTCGTCGCGCGGCCAGCCCTACTGCGCCGCGTGATCGCCGGAAAGCGCTTGGACGGCGCGCTCGAGTTCGTCGCAGATCACGTCCGCGACGTAGACGGTCCACGGGTGCGGTGGGGTGCCTCCGGTGTAGGCCACGACCCGTTTCCCAAGTGCGTGGGCATACCAGGCTTCCATCGCCGTTCCCTCGTCCGGAGACGTAAAAGCAGCGAGCACCGCGTCGCAGGACTCGATCTCGGCCAAATCGCCCTCGACGATCTTGGCCTCGCTGCCCTGCGTCCGGCCCCGGAAGTCTCGCCGCATCGGGTCAACCGGCTCCCAGCCGATCTGGCGAACGAGAGCCTCCGCCCGCCGACGGTACTCATCGGCGTACGGCGGGCCCGCGAGGTACACGCGCCTCACACCGTCACCCGACCGCCACTCGCCGAGTGCCTCATGGGCCTACAGTACGACCGTGGAACCAGCTTCGCGCTCAACCGAGTTCGTCGCGCTCGGCCAACCCGGCTCCGATCATTACGCCGGGCTAGAGACGTTCGCCAATCCGGGGGTGTCGCATGTCGAGATGACAAGCGACGAACTCTCGGCCGTCTGCCCCATAACCGGCCAACCCGACCTCTACATCGCGACGATCGAGTACTGGCCGCAGGCCCTGTGCATCGAGTCGAAGTCGCTCAAGCTGTACCTGAACAGCTACCGAAACGAAGGGCACTTCTGCGAGGCGCTCGCGGTCAAGATCCGCGATGACGTCGCCGACGTTCTAGAGCTGCCGCACGACAAGGTACGCGTCGCCGTCAAACAGAAGGCACGCGGCGGCATCACAATCACCGCGACCTCGTAGTCCCGAACCATCGGCTCTGTGCGATCGGTCAGGACTCGTCCCAGGACGGGGCTGCGTCGACTAGAGCGCCGACTCGCCGCCGACCAGCGCGCGCAGGCTCTCGTGCTCCTCGCGGCAGGCGGGGCAGCCGGCGAGGTGCGCGCGGAGGCCGGGGATCGCCGCGTCGGCGTCTTGGCCGGCGAGCTCGAGCTCGACGTAGCGGTCGAGTTGGTCGAAACACTCGTCACAGCCGACCTCAGGCCCTGCCGGCCCGAGGAGCCGGCCGAGCGCCTGCTTCAGATCGGGTCGCTCCATCATCACTTCTCCTCCAACCGGTTGTCGAGCGCGAGCCCGCGCTCCTCTAGATGTTTGCGCAGCTTTCGCCGCGCATCGTGCAGAGTCTTGTAGAGCGCCCCGCGGTTGGTGTTAAGCCGCTCGGCGAGGACGTCGATCGGGACGCCGTTCAGGGCCAGAGCAACGAGCACACGCCGCTGGTGCGGCGTCAGGACCTCCGCGATCGCGCTCTGCACGGTTTCGAGGAGCTCGCTCTGTTCGGCCTCGGCGTCAGGCTCGAGCCCGGCGCTCGAGAACAGGCCCCAACTTTCGGGCTCGAGCGGCACTTCCCGTCCCTGCCAGGAGCGCTTCCTCAACTTCACCGCCGCCTCGAGCAGGGCGAACTTGTAGGCCCATGTCGTGAAGCGGCTGGCGCCGCGGAAGTCGTCGAGGCGCCGAAGCACGCTCATGAGCGCATCGTCCGCCGCTTCGGTTGCGATGTCCTCGAGCTCCTCGCCGCGCAGATGCGGCAGCGTCGGCCGGCGACGGGCGACCTCAAAGCGGGCTGCGCGCATCAGAAGCGCGTGTAGGCGTGCGATCGCCTCCTCGCGCGTCGCATCCTCGGCGCGTAGGCAGCGCAACCACTCGCGCGACTCGGCATCGAGGGACGGTGGCGCGAGCGTAAGCGTCGACAGAGGGCTTACCGGTTCCACGAGCCCCACGGTAGCCGCGTTCAAGGCGTTCATGCCGCGCTTTCCTCCTCGACGGGCGCAAGGATGCGGACAGCAAGCTCTGGCTGACAGCCCCGTTCGACCAGCTCGATCAGCGCGTGCAGATCATAGTGCGCATCCCTGGCGATCCTGGCCGCCAGCAGCAGCGCGAAACCCGCTTCCACCAGCCGCTCGCACCGCCAGCCGACGACCTCATCGAGCGCCTGAACGGTTGTCGTTTTCGTCTGCATGTCTAGTTGGTGAGGTCCGGGCCGGCGTTCTTACCTCTCGATTCGCGCTCCCGGCCGACCTGCCCGAGAACGTGTCCGCCCCGAGGTGGGTCGCCTCGGGGCGGAGGGCCGTGCGAGTGGTTCGGTTAGCGGAAGCGAGCCGGAAACTGCTTGATGAGGCCGCTCGAGAGCAGGTCGGACATGTGCAGGATGTGATCGTGGACCTTGTCGTAGGCGGCGACGTCGGCGGTCCAGTTGCCCTGCAGGCGAGCGACCGCCTCCTCGGTCGTCAGCTTGAGATGCATATGCATCTCAGCCTTCATCACCGGCAACTTCCAGTAGCGCGGGTTGACGCTGTGGAGGAGAGCGGCGATGCCGTCGGCGTTCTGCTGCCAGCGGGCTTGGGCGTCGGCGAGCTTGGCCTGGTCGCCGCCTTTGGCCGCGGCGATCAGGTCGGCGGCGATCAGGATGTGCTCTCGCAGCTGCTTCGTCAGCTCGTTGCCGGCCGCCTGGCCGTAGAAGGGCTTGATCGCGTTGCCGATGTCGGTCTGGTTCTGCAGGAGCCGCGCGACCGTGGCGTCGGTGTCAGGCGTGCCGCCCTCGAGGCTGATGATCGCCAGCCGCGTCCAGGTGATGTGGTCTTCCCACAGCTTGCGCATGTCGGTACGCAAGCCGACCGCTTTCGCCGACAGCGCCGGCGAAGAGTGGACGGTCATCGACATCTCCATCGGTGCCCGCGCGTGGTGGGGTGCGTTGCCGTGTGCCTGGGCCATGTTCATGCCGCCCGAGAGGGCGAGCGCGGCGAGAGCGCTGAAGAAGGCGACCAGCGCGGTTAGGGCGATTGGGATCGGGCGCGAGACCCGTGGCGTGTTCATGTCAGCGTTCCTTTCGGTTGGGGGAGAGTGAGGGCGAGCGAGGGTCGCCGCAGAAGGCTCGCGGCCAAAATCACGCCCGCGGCCTCGACCGCCTTGGTGAAGAGGGCGAGCCCGTCCACCGCTTCTGGCTCGGGATGGAGGACCGGGAAGCCGGTCGTGATCACGACCGCGTAGCTGGCGATCAGGCCGGCGAAGACAGCCGCCGTCGCGAGGAGAGCGAGTTGCGTCGGCTTGCGGGTCACAACGACGGCGAGGACGGCGAGTAGGACCGTCGCGCCGACGAAGCCGAGCCCGGCTCCCGTGCCTTCCTCGAAGTGGTCCCGGACGAGGGCGCCATGGATGCCGGCGCTGATCGCGCAGGTGAGGATGACGAGGTCGGTACGCAGCTCGGCCAGTGTCACGTGACGATCACCGTCCCGGACATGTCCTTGCTGTGCAGCGTGCAGACGTAGTGGTAGCTGCCGGGCTTGTCGAACCTGATCGAGATGCTGTCGCCGCGGCCGACCTTGTGGTCTTCCCGGCCGTCGACCTTGACGGTGTGGGTGAAGTTGTCGTTGTTCGTCCAGGTGACCGTGTCGCCGGCCTTGATCTCGATCGTCTTCGGGTCGAAGCGATAGCTCTTGGCCATCGACACCTTCGTCGTCGCCACCGGCTCGCTGGCGCCCGTGCCGCCGCAGCCCGCCGCGATCACGGTCGCGACGAGCACTGCGGCGGCCGGGAGGAGGAACCGGTGAAAGGTCATGAGTGCGTCACCCCGAGCGCGGGCCGACGCACGACCGAGTAGACGGCGCCTGCGAACACGAGCACGAATGCGGCCAGGTCGAGCACCTCGGCGATCGTGTGCGCGAACAGGAACACGGTCCAGTCGAGGTGGTAGGTCATGTAAACGAGCTCCGCTACAGCGAACAGCGAGAAGGCTGCGCCGAGCAGAGCAAGCTCGCGCTTGAAGGCGAGCCAAGCAAAGCCGGCGCCGAGCGCGAACGCGGCGATGTGCACGGCCAGGAAGAACCCGGTCGGCAGATCGTTGACCCAGCTTCCGTAAGGCATTTGCTCCTCCTTTTGTCTTGGGGTGTGAGCCAGTTGGTGCCGGGGCAGACGTCCGTCCTTACCTCGCGCTGCGATTTGCGCGTTCGCCCGGCGCCGGTCTCGGCTGCACGCACCGAGTAAGACCGCGCCCGCGCCCGACACAGATCAGGAGGCAGAAATGGGCCACCCCAGCGGCGCGCGAGGCGCGCCAGGAGGAGGAATCCGATGAAGAAGTTCGAGCTCGTGATCGCCGGCGGCGACCTAGCAGCCGCGCGCGCGATCAAGTCCTACCGCGAGTCCCGCGGTCGCGGACTAATCGCTCTGCTGTCCTCTGATCGCGGAGCGGGCGCCGGTGGACGCGCTCGAGCGCGGGCTGGTCGGCGGAGGCCGCAATGACATCACGTCTCCATCAGCTGTCAGCGCTCGGGCAGAGCGTCTGGATCGACTACCTGTCGCGCGACCTGATCGAATCCGGCGAACTCGCGAAGGCCCTCGATGAGGACGCCGTCGTCGGCGTCACCTCGAATCCGAGCATCTTCGAGAAGGCGCTCGCGCGGGGGCACGCCTACGACGAACAGATCGCCACCAGCACCGAAGGCGACGCTGAGAGCCTCTTCCTCAGCCTCGCTCTCCGCGACGTCGCGGCTGCTTGCGATCTTCTCAGGCCCGTCTGGGAGCGAACCGAAGCGCGCGACGGCTACGTCTCGATCGAGGTCGAACCCAACCTCGCCGACGACACCGCGGCGACGATCGCGCAAGCGACGAGCTTCCACGAGGCGATCGCGCGGCCGAACCTGCTGGTCAAGATCCCGGCCACCGACGCGGGCGTCCCGGCGATCGAGGAGATGACCTCCCGCGGCTCCTCGATCAACGTAACGCTGATCTTCTCGCTGACCCGGCACCGCCAAGTTGCAGAGGCCTACCTGCGCGGCCTCGAGCGACTCGTCCCCGCCGGCGGCGACCCGAGCCGGGTCCACTCGGTGGCCAGCTTCTTCGTCTCTCGCGTCGACATCGAGACCGACCGCCGACTCACCGCGGCGGGCCGGGACGACCTCAAAAGCCGCCTCGGCATCGCCAACGCCAAGCTCGCCTACCAGCAGTACAAGGAGCTGTTCGCCGGCGAGCGCTGGCAGACGCTAGCGGCGCGCGGGGCGACGAAGCAGCGCTGTCTCTGGGCGTCGACGTCGACGAAGGATCCGAGCTTGCGCGACACGCTCTACGTCGAGGAACTTATCGCGCCGGAGACGATCTCGACAATGCCCGCCGAAACGATCCGCGCCTTCCAAGATCACGGTCGGGTCGAGATGCGGCTCGAGAGCGACCTCCAACAGGCGCAGTATCTGTTCAACCAGCTGTATGCCGCCGGAGTCGACTACGAGGACGTCGTCGCCACGCTCGAGCGCGAGGGGATCGAGAAGTTCGTCGCTGCCTCCAACAAGCTTCGACAGGGGATCGCCGAAAAGCGCTACCAACTAGTGAGCGCGGCGTGACGCCGACAAACGCACGACCTAGGAGCCGGCGTGTGAGCGAGTTCGAGCTGATCATCATCGGCGGCGGCCTTGCCTCCGCGCGCGCGATCAAGGCCTACCGCGAAGCAGGCGGCGCGGGCAAGATCGCCCTCGTCTCGGCCGACTCGACCATCCCCTCCCACCGACCGCCCCTGTCGAAGAGCTACCTCCGCAGAGAGGCCGCGCGCGAGGACACCATCGTCGAGCCGCAGTCGTTCTACGACGACAACGACGTCGAGCTCCTGCTCTCAACCACGGTCGTCGCGATCGAGCCGCGCGAGCGCGCCGTCGCGACGGCGGACGGTCGGCCGCTGCGCTATCGGAAGCTGCTGATCGCCAGCGGTGTCCTGCCACGGCAGCTTCACGTGGCGGGCGCCGATCTGCCCGGAGTGTTCACGCTGCGCAGCCTCGATGACGCAACAGCGATCCGCGACGCGGCGGCGGCGGCACGCGACGCGGTCGTCGTCGGCAGCGGCTTCATCGGCATCGAGGTCGCCGCCTCACTGACCGAGCTCGAAATCGACGTCACGCTCGTCAGCCGCAACGCCGACCTGTTCGCCCACCTCGGCTCCCCCGAGATCTCCGAGCACCTAGTGCAGCTCTACCGCCGACACGGCATCGACGTCGTTCGCGGCGATGAGGTACGCGCCTTCCGCGGACACTCGCACCTCGACACCGTCGAGCTGCACGCGGGCAACCCGATTGGGGCAAGCCTCGCCGTTGTCGGCATCGGCGTCACGCCAGCCGTCGGCTTCCTCAACGGCAGCGGCATCACCGTCGGCAATGGCATCGTCGTCAACGAACGCTTCGAGACCAACGTGCCCAACATCTACGCCGCCGGCGATGTCGCCTGCTTCCTCGACCCGCTCACCGGCCGCCAGCGGCGCATCGAGCACTGGTCAAACGCCAGCTACCAAGGCAGCCAGGTCGGCAGGATCCTCGCCGGCGCTGACGGCGGCTACAACCGCATTGCCACCTTCTTCACCGAATCGTTCGGCCTGACGCTGAAGGTGTTCGGCGACACCTCGCACCACGACGACCGGGCTACACGCGGCTCGTTCGCCGACGGCAACGCCATCGTCTTCTATCTCGCGGCTGGCCACCTTGTCGCATCGCTCCACAGCGGCCAAGACGACGAAACCGAGAAACAGCTGAAGCAGCTGATCGGCGACCGCGCCACGCCCCGCGACATGCGCGCCTTGGCGGACAACTCGCTCTCGCTCAACGACGCGTTCGTCGCGCGTAGGGTTCGCAACTCAGGCGGCGTCGTATTCGTGGATGAGTCCGCCGAGGAGATCGCGACGCCGTAGGCGATTGGGTCCGTCCAGTGGCGTCGGGTCTCGGCCATCAGGCGGGAAGAGGTCGAGCGCGCGGTGTGGCCTGTGCTCGTTGTAATGGCGGCGGTAGACGCGGAGCACGTGGTCGAGGTGCCGTCGGCCGAGGATGAGGATTCGGTCGAGGCAATCAAAGCGGACTGTGCGGACCCAGCGTTCGGCGTAGGCGTTCGCGTTCGGCGCCTGGATCGGGGTGCGGATCACCTTGATGCCCTCTGTGTGGAAGATCTCGTCGAAGGCGTGGCTGAACTTCGTGTCGCGATCGTGGATGAGGAATAGGAAGGGGTGCTCTTCGCCGAGTTGCATGACGAGGTTGCGCGCTTGCTGGGTGACCCAGCGCCCATCGGGGTTCGTGGAGGAGGCGATGTACTCGATTCGTCGCGTCGCGAGCGAGATGAAGAACAGCACGTAGATCCGCTGGAGAAACGCGGTCTCGACGGTGAGGAAGTCGCAGGCAAGCATGCCTGCGGCCTGCGCGCGCAGAAACGCACGCCACGACGAATGGCTCCGCCCCGGCGCCGGCTGAAGGCCTGCTTCAAGGAGCACTTTCCGCACCGAGGTCGCAGAGACGGTGATGCCCAAACCCTTGAGTTCGCCGACGATGCGTTTGTATCCCCAGTGCGGGTTCTCGTGGCCGAGCCTGAGGATCAGCTTGCGAAGCGACGACTCGAGTGGCGGCCGGCCGGGAGCCCGGTGCGTATACGTCCAGCGGCGAGCGACCAGCTGCCGGTGCCAGCGAAGCAGCGTCTCGGGCTTGACCGGGAACCCTGCCCAGGCGACCCGCGGCAGTGAGCGACTCAGCGCTGCCAGCAGCCCCCGATCAGCCCGCGTCAGCTTCGGCTGCCGAGCTTGCCGACGAAGGATCGCGAGTTCATGGCGTAACACCAGAATCTCGAGCTCCTTCGAGCGACGCGGCCGCGCCAGCAGCCAGACAAGCGCGAACAGATTCCGCACGGCGAGATACGCGAACGACCAGAGCAAGCAACCCTCCTCAACCACGACGGCAAGAGCGCTGAACCTAGCCAGACTGGCTGCGGGCGGAGAGCCGGACGAGTTTGCGAACCCTACGCGATACTGGGGAGGTGGAATCCACGCCCGAGCTTCTTGGCTCTGTTCGACGAATGCGCGCGACCCTCGCGCAAGTGGGCCCGGAGCGGGTTCGGTCGGAGGACGATTTCCCGCGAGTCGCACTCCCGAACGTTGACGCTGACGTCCTACGAGACCTCCTTCTCCAGGAGGAAGCCGACGTCGTGCTCGAGGTCGGGCTCGCCTACGGCGTCTCCGCCTTGGCGATCGCAGAGGCCCTGATATCGCAGGGGAGACGCCGCCGGGCGCACCTGATCATCGATCCTTTCCAGGACTACTTCCATGACGCAGGATGGAAAGCGATCGAGACAGCGGGACTCGCCGATGTGTGTTCATTGCTGCGCGAACGCTCTCAGCTGGCGCTGCCTCGACTCCTAGCCGAAGGCCTTGTCGCCGATGCCGCCTTCGTGGATGGCAGTCACATCT
>JBASRJ010000131.1:0-15392 GCA_049273785.1 Gaiellaceae bacterium
GAACGCACCTGTGCCGCCGACGATGGCGACTTTCACGCGACCGCCATCGCGTCGAGCACAGCCTGCGCGAGTCTCCGCCGCGCGTCCGCGTCCGACATCAATGTCCGCGTCACGACCGGCCGCACGCCGAGCGACGCGACCGCCTCGACGTGCTCCGCGTCCGCCTCGTCGAACACGAGCGCATCGATCAATCCCACGTAACACTGCGTTACGTGCGCCGGGGTCGTTCCTCCCTCGAGGCGCTGGAGCATGTCGGCCGCCGGCCCTTTCACCGCACGACCGCCGATCAACGGACTCACGGCGACGCACGGAACGCGCCGCCGTTCGAGCGCGCGGCGGATCCGCTCGACCGCCAGGATCGGGCCGATCGACACGAAAGGATTGCTGGGCGCGATCAGGATCGCATCCGCTTCGTGCAACGCCTCCAGCACGCCGGGCGCGGGTCGCGCATCTCCTGCGCCCTCGAACCGCACGCGGTCGACGGGATCCCGGTGCGAACGCGCAACGAACCACTGCTGGAACGAGTAGCCGCCGTTCGGGGTCTCGAGCCACGTGCGCAGCGGCTCGTCCGTTGCCGGCAGGATCGTCGACTCGAGGCCGACGGCCGCGGTCAGACGCCCCGTGACTCGCGACAACGGCTCGCCGGCGCGGAGCCGCTGCGCGCGCACCAGATGCAAGCCGACGTCGCGGTCGCCGAGCTTGAACCAGGACTCCCCGCCGAATTCGTCCGCAGCGGCGAGCGCGTTCCAGGTCTCCTCCGCGCGTCCCCATCCGCGCTCCTCGTCGGCAAGTCCCGCCAGCGCGTAGAGGACGCTGTCGAGGTCAGGCGACACGTAGAGGCCCAGCACCTCGAGGTCGTCGCCGACGTTGACGATCGCCGTCACGCTCGCAGGATCGACCGCGTCAACCACGCCGCGCAGGAAACGAGCGCCCCCGACGCCCCCCGTGAGCACGGCGACCTTCACGCGCGCGCCGGCTCGTTGAGATAACCGCGTGTGAACCTCCCGACGCGGTCGCGCACGCGCTCGAGATCCTCCCACGTGTCGACATCGTCGCGCATGCCGGGCAGCGCGAGCCGAGCAGCGCGGAGATGGTCGGCGAACCGCTGCGCGCTCCCCGGACCGTAGAACGGTTGGAAATCACCCGCGTCGCCGAGGGCGAGGGCGTTCGTCGTCCCGTCGCGCGCGGCAACGAGTGCCGGCGCCGACCTCGCCAACTCTTCGATCTCGGCGCTCGTCACGCTCGGAATGTCGCCGTTGAGGATGGTCACCGGGCCGCGAAGAGGCACAAGCGCCGCCGCGACGGCCTCGTTCTGGCCGCCGGGCGCGTCGACGACAAGAGCTTCCTCGCCGAGCGCGTTCACCGCCGCGGCAACGTCCCTCATCATCTGCCGGGCAAGCTCCGTATCTCCGAGCCGAGTCTTGCCTCGGAGGCGGAAGAGAATCAGGTAGATCGCCACGCGGCAAGACTAACGAGACCATGCCTCGCTCCTTCGACAACGCCACGATCGCCGAACGCCTGGAGGCGTTCGCCGCGCTCCTCGATCTGTCGGGCTCGAGCTTCTACACGTCGCGTGCCTACCGCCGGGCGGCCGAGACGATCCGCGAGACGAAGGCGCCGATTGCCGAGCTCGTTCGCGCAGGGCGAGTGCAGGAGTTGCGCGGGATCGGGTCGGGGATCGCGGCGCGCCTGCAGGAGCTCGTGGAGACGGGTCGCATCGCGGAGCTCGACGAGCTCGAGCGCGACGTGCAGCCCGAGGTCGTCGGCCTCGGTCGCTTTCTCGGGATCGCCCCGAAGCGGATGGTCGAGATCGGCAGGGCGCTCGGCGTCCGCACTGCCGACGAGTTTCGCGAGGCAGCGCGCGCCGGCCGGCTGCAGAGCGTTTCGGGCATCGGGCCGCAGACCGAGGGGCGAGTGCTCGCCGCGCTCGATCGCGAGGGCGGCCCGGAGAAGCGCGGACTGATGTTGAACCAGGCGCGGGCCCTGCTCGAGGAGATCGCGGGGGCGCTCGAAGGCGAGCCCGCGGGCGATCCGCGCCGCTGGGCGGACGTCTCGTTCGACTTGGCCGTCGTCTGCTCGGGGGCGCGGCCGAAACAGGTGCTCGATGCATTCGAGCGGCTGTCGTCGATCGTCTCGGTCGTCGAGCGTGAGACTCGGCGCGCGCTCGGCGTGACCGTTGAGGGCGTCCCGGTCGAGCTCGTCGTCGCCGAGCCGTCGCGGTTCGGAACCGAGCTCGTGCGCGCGACGGGCGCGCGGCCGTACGTCCAAGCGCTCGAGCCGCTCCCGGATGCAAGTGACGAGGAGGGCGTGTACGCCGCGCTCGGGATTCCCTGGTGTCCGCCCGAGCTGCGCGAGCAGCCGTTCCGGGGCGAGCCGCCGCCACTCGTCGAGCTCGGCGACATCAAGGGCGACCTGCACTGCCACACGACGTGGTCGGACGGGAAAGCGTCGGTGCTCGAGATGGGAACGGCCGCACGGGATCTCGGGTACGAGTACGTCGCGATCTGCGACCACACGCAGAACGTGCGCGTCGTCCCGGGGCTCGGCGCGGACGATCTGCGCCGTCAGGCCGAGGAGATCGCAGCGGCGAACGAGAAGCTGGCGCCGTTTCGCATCCTCCGCGGGACGGAGGTCGACATCCGCAGCGACGGCGAGCTCGACCTTCCCGACGACATCCTGGGAGAGCTCGACTGGGTGCAGCTGAGCCTGCACGCAGGGCAGCGCGAGCGCGGCGACCTGTTGACGAAGAAGGTGACGGAAGCGATGCGTCATCCCGCCGTGTCGTGCCTCTCGCATCCGAAAGGCCGGATGATCAACCGCCGTCCGCCGAACGCCCTCGATCTCGAACGCGTCTTCGAGGTCGCGCTCGAAACGGGCGTCGCGCTGGAGACGAACGGGCTGCCCGACCGCCTGGATCTCTCCGGGCCGGAGGTACGGCTCGCGATCGAAGCCGGCGTGCCGATCTGCGCGTCGACGGATGCGCACTCGGTGGGCGGCCTCGCGAACATGCGCCTCTGTGTCGCGACCGCGCGCCGCGGCTGGGCGACCGCGGCGAACGTCGTCAACACGCGCTCGCTGGTCAAGCTGCCGCTACGCCGCTAGCGCGTGCAGAACGGGGAGCCGCGCCAGGGTCGCACGGTGCCGCCGTACAGCTTCACGGCGCCGCGCACGTCATCGGCCTGGAGCAACCTGCACGTCCACGTTCCTGCCGGCGGCGCGGGGCACAACGTCGTGTGATCGTCGGCGACCGACGGATTCATCGTCGCGCACACACCCGTCTCGTGGTCGAGTCCGAGCACGTGCCCGAGCTCGTGCGCAACGATCAGCGTCATCTCATACCGGTCGTGGCCCGTCTGGATGCCGACCTGCGCGCTCACGATCCGCCCGCCGAGGCGTTGGACAAGCGCGTCACCGGCCGGAGACTTGTACCAGCGGATCCCGATCAGGACCTTCGCCTGGGCACGCGACGCCTTGACGAACTGGACACGCACGCCGCTCGTGTTCCAGGCGTAGGCCGCCGTGTCCACCGACCACGCGTAGGCCGGGGTCTCCGTGTAGTACGTGATCGTGCGCGTCTGCCACTTGGCGCCCTTGAGGCGGTAGGCGCCAGCAGGTCCCGTGCCGAGCACGGCGAGGAGAACCGCAGTCAGGACGAGCACGCGCCGCATCGATCACGAATGTCGGCATGCGAGACTCGCGGCTTGAAGGTCCTGGCAACGCGGCGCTATCCCGGGCCCGCATTCGACGAGCTCTCGGACGTCGAAGTCGGCCCGCTGTCGGCTCGACGGGAGGACGTCGAAGCGGTGATCGTCGCCAACGAGCCCGTCCCGCTCGACCTGTTCCCGTCACTCCGCCTGATCGCCAACTTCGGCGTGGGGTACGACCGGATCAATGTCGAGGCCTGCGTGGCGCGTGGAGTCGCGGTCACGAACACACCCGGCGTCCTCGACGCTGCGACGGCCGACCTGGCGTTCGCGCTGATCCTGGCGGTGCGCCGGCGTGTCGTCGAGGGCGATCGGCTCGTGCGTGCGGGCCGGTGGCGAGGCTCGTGGTCGGAGGGCTTCCTCGGCCGCGAGGTGACCGGCTCGACGCTCGGGATCGTCGGCCTTGGCCGCATCGGCTCGGCCGTGGCGCGCCGCGCCCGCGGCTTCGACCTGCGCGTGGTCTACACGCAGCGCCGGCGTGTCGATACCGACCTTGGGGAGTACCGCGAGCTCGACGACCTCCTGCGAGAGTCGGACGTCGTGACGATCCACGCGCCTCGCACGCCGGAGACCGGAGGGCTAATCGACGCACGCCGCCTCGCGTTGATGCGCGACGGATCCTGCATCGTCAACACCGCGCGCGGCGAGATCGTCGACGACCAGGCCCTCGTTCGCGAGCTCGTCAGCGGCCGGCTCCAGGCGGGGCTGGACGTGTTCGCGCATGAGCCGAACGTACCCGGCGAGCTCGTCGGCCTGCCGAACGTCGTGCTCACGCCGCACATCGGCAGCGCAACGGTCGAGACGCGCGCGGCGATGACGCGGCTGGTGGTCGACAACATCCTTGCCGCCGAGCGCGGCGAGCCGCTCCTGACGCCCGTAACGCCGCGTTAGAGGTTCGAAGCGGCGCTGCCCGGACCGCTCGACGTCCACTCGGCGACCTCGAACCAGTGCGTCGCGCGCAGCGCCTCGCCGACTTTCGGATCCGTGTGCGCGGCGTAGAAGACGTGGCGTTCGAGATCGCAGCAGATCGCGACGTCGTCGAGCGAGATCTCCGGGATCTTCATGAGCGCTTCGCCCGGCAGCTTCGCCTCGGCGACGGTGTAGTGCTTGAACTGGAGATCGGGTGCGTACTCCATCAAGATCGGCCAATCGGGACAGGTCCGCGAGCTCATCTGACAACCCTTTCAGCCTGCGCCTCGATCTCCTCTGCCGACCAGCGCCCCTCCAGCCGGACAGCGCCGCGCTCGTCGCCGGCAGGGTAGACGACGAAGACGAATGCGTCGTCGAGCCAGTGGTAGAGACGTTCGCCACTGCCGTCCGTGAGCCCGAGCCGCACATGGAAGCGTCCGTCTGCAAGCGGGAGCTGCTCGACCTCGAAGCGGATCGTCAATGTGGTTGTCGACTCGTCCCAACCGAGCTCGTCGGTGGGCTGGCCGCCGCCCGCGAGCAGGAGGCCGGATTCGTCGCGCACCTCGTACGACAGCCGCGGCGGGGGCAACGGCCGCTCCGCGACGAGGCGGAGGCGGAGCACCATTGGCTCGCCGCCCATGAACTGCGTCCGCTCCTCTCCGTCGGGCCCGAGCAGCACGACGTCCTCGATCCGAGCCTCGCCCGTCCCCCACTCCTTCAATCCCGCGCCGCGCTCGTCGGGGTCGCGGTCCGCCGCGAGAAGCCGGCGATAGCGGGCGATCGCGTCGTGCGTCGGGCCGTCGAACTCCACATTTCCGTCCCGAAGCAGGATTGCGCGGTCGCAGAGGCGCTCGACGGCCGCCGCGTCGTGCGACACGAACACGATCGTGCCGCCGCGCTGCTTGAACTCGAAGATCTTGCCGAAGCACTTGCGCTGGAACTGCTCGTCGCCCACGGCAAACACTTCGTCGAGCAACAAGATGTCTGCGTCGATGTGGGCCGCGATCGCGAAACCGAGACGCATGTACATCCCGGTCGAGTACGTGCGGACCGGGTGGTCGATGCGCTCGGCGAGCCCGGCGAAGACGACGATCTCGTCGAGCTGCTCGCGGATGTACGCGCGCTTGAGGCCGTGAATCGACCCGTTCAGGAACACGTTCTCGCGACCGGTCATGTCCGGGTGGAAGCCGGCGCCGAGCTCGAGCAGCGAGCCGACCCGGCCGCCCGCCTCCGCGCGACCCGAGGTGGGCTTGATGATCCCGGAGATGAGCCTGAGGAGCGTGGTCTTCCCCGAGCCGTTCCGGCCAACGAGCCCGACGGCGCTGCCCGGGTCGACCTGGAAGGAGACGTCGCAGAGCGCGACGACGTCCTGGCCGCGTGCGCGGCCGCGCGCAACGACGAGATCCTTCAGCCGCCGAGCCTCGCGCGGATAGACCTTGAAACGTCGCGACGCCTGCTCGACGCGAATCTCGCCTGGCCGGATCACGCCCCCGAGGGTACCGAGAGCGCCCGCCGAACCAGGCCGGCCAGGACCTGCACAAACGCCCGGTCCGCGTTCGGCATGTCGATCCGGTCGAGGTGCATCCCGAGCTCGCCCGCCTTCTCCCGTGCCTCGTGGTCGAGGTCCCAGCGGATCTCGAGGTGGTCGGCCACGAAGCCGACCGGGCAGACGAGGACGTCGGCGACGCCGCGCCCGTTCAGCTCCTCGAGGTGGTCGAGGATGTCGGGTCCGAGCCACAGCTCGCCCGTGTCGGACTCGCTCTGGAACGAGAACGTCCACGTGCGGAGCCCTGCCCGCTCGGCGACGAGCTGCGCCGTCTCCAGCAGCTGCTCCCTGTAGGGATCGCCGGTTTCGAGGATGCGGGCGGGGAGCGAGTGCGCCGTGAACACGACATGGGCCTCGGTGCCGCGCACGCGGTCGGCCAGCACGTCGACGAAGCCCGCATCGTCGTGCCAGCTGTCGATGAAGGCGAGCTCGACGCGGCCTTCGAGCGCCTCCGCGAGCTGTTTGTGGTAGCCGCCGATCGACATCGCGGAGTAGTGCGGGGCGAGCACGAGACCGACAACCGTTTGCGCGCCGCCGGCGACAGCGCGCTCCGCAGCGTCGGCGATCCGCGGCGTCCAGTGCTTCATTCCGGTGAAGACGGGCACGTCAAGCTCGCGCTCGAGCGCCGCACGCGTCTCCTCGGTGATCGCGTTGAGGGGCGATCCGGCCTCAATCTCGAGCCGGCGATACCGCTCGACGAGCTCTTCGAGGAGGTCCGGCCGAATCGGCCGCCCGCCGCGGATGTCCGCGTAGTACGCAGGCACGTCGGCGAGCCGTTCGGGCGACCCGTATGCCATCAGGACGACGGCCACCGGCGCAGATCCCGTCACGGCCGCGTCACACCCTCGTCGCGGGGCCGGGCACCGCGGCGGCGCCCGCGGCGGGCCGACGACGAGGCGGCGGCGGACATTTGGCGGACGCGTGGCTCATGAGGCCGCTTCGCTCCAGCGATGCGGCGCGCCGGTTTCGTCACACGTCGGTGCGCCTTCTGGCTCGGTGCCTGGCACCGGGACGCCGGACGGAACATGTCAGACCCGCGCCTCCACGGTCGCTTCGTGCACGTACTCCGTCAGGCGCCGCAGGACGGCCGGGTCTGTGTCTGGCACGACTCCGTGCCCAAGGTTGAATACATGACCCGGCCGACCTGCGGCCCGCTCGAGGATATCGCGCGTCGCGGCCTCCGTTCGCTCCCACGGCCCGAGCAACACGGCCGGATCCAGGTTCCCTTGCACGCCGCGATCGTCGCCGACGAGCGCCCAACCGCGGTCGAGCGCGATCCGCCAGTCGAGCCCGATCACGTCGCCGCCCGCCTCGGCCATGTCCACGAGCAGGGCGGTCGTCCCCGTCCCGAAATGGATCGTCGGTGCCTCGACAGACCGAAGGATCCGCGCGGAGTAAGGAGCAACGAACTCCTCGTAGTCGGACGGCGAGAGCGCGCCGACCCACGAGTCGAACACCTGGATCACGTCGGCGCCCGCGCGCACCTTGCCGTTCACGTACCGCGTGAACTGATCGGCGAGCTTCTCCATCAGCGCGTGCCACACCGCCGGCTCGCGGTACATCATCGTCTTCACGTTCGTGAAGTCGCGGCCCGGCTTTCCCTCGATCAGGTAACCGGCGACGGTGAACGGGCCGCCGCAGAAGCCGATCACCGCGCGCTCGGGGGCGAGTTGCTTTCGGACCAGCCGCACCGCTTCGAGGATGAACGGCGCGGATTCCTCCGGTTCGGTCACGCGTAAGCGATCGACATCGGCGCGTGTCGCGATCGGCTGGGCGATGACCGGGCCGACGTTCTCGACGAGCTCGACGTCGACACCCATGCCGAGGACGGGGAACATGATGTCCGTGAACATCACGGCCGCGTCGACGCTGTGGGCCTCGACCGGCTGCAGCGTCACCTCCGCGCACAGCTCCGGCCGGCGCACGATGTCGAACAGCCCGTAGCGCTTGCGCACTTCGCGGTACTGCGGTAGCGAGCGTCCGGCTTGGCGCATGAACCAGACCGGCGTTCGCTCGACCGGCTCGCGCCGGCACGCCCTGACGAGGAGTGGTTCCACCGCCGCCCTAGACTAGCCCCGGCTTGGAACGACTCGGCGAGCATCCCGTCCCGTCCGGACCGCTGGCCGTGCGCTGGATCGCGCTCGACGTGCCGCCCGTCCAGGCGGGGACGCTTGCGCGCATCGGCGTCGAGCTGGAGAACGCGGGCGGCGCACCGTGGCGCGGGCTCAACCTCTCGTACCACTGGCTCGACGAGCGCGGAAACCCGATCGTGTGGGACGGGATTCGCACGCCGGCCGAGGCGGCGCCCGGCGAGCTGCTCCGGGTCGACGCGCCGGTGCGCGGCCCGATCCCACCCGGTTCGTACAAACTCGCCCTCGACCTCGTCGACGAGAAACGGTCCGGGCTGGCCGAGCTCGGCAACCACACGCCGACCGTCGACGTCGACGTCGAGCCGCGTGACGCGACCGCGGCGCGCGCGTTCGTCCCGAACGGCCTCGAGCTCGCACCCGACTGGGAGGAGCGCGTGTACGTCGCTCACACGGAGGGCTACGCAGCGGTCGGCGGCTCGATCGCGTACGACGGCGGGCGGCTGAAACGCGCGACGCCCGCGGAGCTCGAGCCGTACGCGCCCGGCGGAGGACGCAACCCCGGCTTCGCGCATCCGCTCGTGTGTCCCTCGCTGATCCCGCCGCTCGCACCGAACGCCGAGGTGTTCGGCCTCCCGGCGTGGCGCCCGGAGGGCGACGAGCCCTGGCTCTACGACGCGCGCGTCGCGCTCAGACTTCGACCGCGATCTGGTCGTCAACGCGCGTGAAGACGAACGCGCCCAGCGCGAGCGCGACAACCGAAGCGACGACGAGGTAGATCGCGTCCGACACGCGCGGAAGGTCCCCGTAGAAGAGCGGCGCGCGCAGCGCCTGGATCGCCGGCGAGAGCGGATTCCCCCAGTGGATGATCTCGACCACCCTGTGGTGCTTCGAGATGTCCGGCGAGCTGAGCGGGTACAGCACCGGTGTCAGGAAGAACAACGGCAACAGCAGCGCGGCGACGAGGAACTCGATGTCCCGGAAGAGGACGTCGAGTGACGCGATCGCCAACGCGAGGCCGCTCGCGATCGCGACGACGCCGGCCGCGACCGGGATCGCGAGCCATTCCGTGGCCCGCACGCGCGGCAGCAGCGCGAAGTTCAGCACGAGCAGTCCGACGAGCATGACCGCGAACGACACGAGGTGCGTGGCGACGATCGAGAGCGGCACGAGCTGGCGCGGAAAGCGCGTCTTCCGGATGAGGTTCGCGTTGTCGAGCATCGACCGCGACGCGGACTGAACCGAAGTCGAAAAGAAGATCCACGCCGAGAGGCCGACGAGCAGGAACAGCGCGTAGTGGCCCTCCGTGCCGAACGGGGTGTGCCAGAGCACGGAGAAGACGAGCAGGTACACGGCCATCAGCAGCACCGGGTTCGCAAGCGTCCAGGCGATCCCGAGCAGCGAACCGCGGTACTTCGCCTGCACGTCGCGCCGGAAGAGGTTCCCGAACAGCTCCCGATAGCGGATCAGGTCGGCATAGACGGTCATCGCGCGTCGAGGTTACCGCCCGCGGCGGCGCGCAGGATCGGGGCGAGCGCCTCGGCGAACCTGCGCGTCGAGTGACGCTCCTCCGCGCGGCGACGCGAGCGCGCGCTGCGCTCCGCCCTCAGCCGACCATCCGTCAGCACACCTTCGACCGCCGCGCGCATCGCGCCCGGATCCCGTGGGGGGACGAGCTCGTCGGCATCGAGATAGTCGTCAAGGATCGCGCGCTCGGTGGCGACGATCGGCTTCCCCATCGCCATCGCCTCGCACACCGTGGTCAGACCGCCGCCGTCGGATCCGTACGGATACCCCTCCGGCTGCTGCGGCACGACGACGCACGCCGCCCCCGCATAGAGCTCGCGCAACTCCGTTGCCGGGATGAAGCTTCGTACGCGCGCGTTCGGCGGCAGCGTCACGCCCGCCAGGTTCCGGGGATGGGCTACGATCTCGACACGAACGCCGAGTCCGCGAACAGCGTCCGCGAACGTCCCCAGGTCGCGCGCAAGGTCCTTGCCGACCGTCAGAACGTACGGCTCGATCGCGCCCTCCTCCTGCGGCTCGAACCACTCGACGTCGGCGCCGAGCAGGAGCGTGTGCACGTGCGCAGGCTCGAGCCCTGCGCGCTCGATCATTCCGGCGCGCTGCGCCTCCCCGAGGCAGACGACTGCGGCCGCAGAGCGAAGCGACGACGCGAGCAGCCGTCGGCGCGCACGAGAGCTGCGGTCGTAGATCACGTTCAGTCCGTAGTTGACAACAACGATCGGAAGTGAGCGCCGGAGGCGGGCGACGAGCGGGAAGAGATTCGCGAGCGGGGTGAACACGACGTCCGCCGCCCGGATCTCCCACGGCAACGGCAACTCGCGGGCACTCCAGGTCAGGCGGCCGACGATCCCCGAGTACTCCGGCCGTGCGAGCAGCGGATCGTGAATCCGTGCGTCGACGCCGAACGCTGCAAGGTGATTGAGCCCGAGCAGCGCGGTATCCGGTTCACGGCCCGCGCGCACGTCCTCGAGGAGCCGGCTCCGCGGGTTCTGGAACACGAACGCCGCGCGGGTCACCGCGCGTACGATAGTCGGCTGTCCGTCCGCCCTTGTACGGTCGGAACCAGCCCATACAGCCGCTTAACAGCCCCGGATTACGGTTCGGGCTCGGAGGAATGGTGGAAGTCAGGCTCTTCGGGAGGCGCACGTGAGATTCGCCGTGGTCGCGGTGGGCCTCCCCGTCACCGCACTTGCGATCTGGGCGGTCGTCCGCTCGCCGCTCGGCAGCCGTGTGGTCGCCGCACCCCGCCTCGACCGCTGGCACACGCGCGCGACGCCACTGCTCGGCGGGGTCGGGATCTTCGCCGGCTTTGCGGCGGGTCTCGGCGCGTGCCTCGCCATCGGCGCCGCTCCAGCGAGCAAAGAGCTGCTCGGGATCGTCGGCGGCTGCACGATCCTCTTCCTCGCCGGCCTCGCAGACGACGTCTTCTCGCTCGGGCCGATCCCGAAGCTCGCCCTGCAAGTACTCGCGGCGTGCTCCGTGCTGGCGGGCGGGCTCTCGCTCCAGATGGTCGGAAACGACGTCCTTGCCGACCTCATCGCTGTGGTCTGGCTCGTCGGGATGACGAACGCCTTCAACCTGCTCGACAACATGGACGGCCTCGCGGCGACGCTGGCCGCCATCGCCGCCACCTTCTTCGCGATCGACGCCGTGACGGCGCACCCGAGCCACAGCTCGCTCGCGATCGCCCTCGCGCTCGCGGTGGCCTGCGCCGGGTTCCTTCCCTTCAACCTCCGGCCTCGCGGAACCGCCGCCGTCTTCATGGGCGATTCGGGCAGCCAGGTGCTCGGCTTCACGCTGGCAACCCTCGGGCTGGCGTCGAGCTGGAAGGTCGCAGGGACCACCGTCGCGACGTTCGTCCTGCCGATCCTCGTGCTTGCGGTGCCAATCCTCGACACGACTCTCGTCACGATCGTCCGGATGCTCGACGGACGCCCGATCTACCGCGGGGGGCGCGACCACACGTCGCACCGCCTCGTCTACCACGGGCTGTCCGAGAAGCGCGCAGTCATCTTGCTCGCCGTCGTCTCCGTCGCGCTCGGGACGACGAGCCTCGCGTACGAGGTGCTCGGGAACGGCTGGTTGACGATGATCGGCGTGCTGCTGACGTTCGCGCTGCTCGTTCAGTTCGGCAGTCTGCTGGCCGACGTCGACCGGCAGCCCGACTACGCACCGCCCCGCGAGCGATCGCTGCTGCACACGTTCGTCGCGAATCCGCGCCGCCTGATCGAATCGCTCGTCGACTTCGCGCTCGTCTCGGCCGCGTTCCTCGCCGCGTACTACATCCGCCTTCAGGGGAGCGGCACGACGTACGACCGGCACATCTTCCTCGTGTCGCTTCCGGTGGTGCTGTTCGCGCGCTACGCCGCGTTCATCCCGTTCGGGCTCTACCGGGGCGTCTGGCGCTATGCCGGCGCACGCGACGCGGCGGCCGTCGTCGCCGCGGTCGTGACGTCGGAGCTCGTGGCGTACGGATTCCTGTCGGCGACCGTCGTCTGGGGCGACTTCCCGCGCAGCATCTTCGTCATCGACGCGCTCATTTGCACCGTTCTGATCGGTGCCTCGCGCTTCTGGGAGCGCGCGGCGTTTCGAGCGCTGGGGTCGTTGCTCGGCCACGCCGAGCGTCGCCGCACCCTGATCGTCGGCGCTGGACGAGCCGGCCGCAGCCTGCTGCGTGAGTTGCGCGAGACGCCGGGCGAGATCGTCGTCGGGTTCGTCGACGACGATGCGCGGCTGCGCGGGCGGCGGCTGCAGGGCGTCCCCGTCCTCGGCGGCGCGCACGAGATCGAGCGGATCCTGGACTCCGCGCGACCGGAGACGGTGCTGGTGACGATCCCGGACGCGCCACGCGAGCGGCTCGACCTTGTCGTCGAGGGCTGCGCGCAGGCGGAGGTACCCTGCCGGTTCGTGCGCCGCGAGACCGATCTCGATCCCCGCGTCGTCCTAGGCGCAGCCCGGGAGTGAGCTTCGTCGCGCCGCGGACACGCGCGGCGGGAGCCGGCGAAGGGACCCTCGCCGATCGCTTCCTCGCAGCGTTCCCGCTGCTCGCGCTCTTCTTCTGGCTCTGCGTCGTCTACGGGTGGGAGGCCTGGCGGCACGGCTCCCCGTGGCTGTTCGGCGACGAGCTCGAGCTGACCCAGCTCTCCCGAGCCATCGCCGCAACGGGCCACGCCGCACGCCGCGGCGAGCCGCACTCGTTCAACTCTTTGTACACGTACTTCATCGCCCCCGGCTGGCGGATCGGCAACATGCATCGCGCGTACGACGCGGTCAAGTACCTCAACGTGATCGCGATGACCGCGACGGCGTTCCCCGCGTACAAGATCGCGCGGTTCCTCGTCGGGCGGCGCGCAGCCCTGTTCTCAGCGGCCGGCGCGACCCTGATCCCGGCGCTCGCGTATTCCTCGCTCATCCTCGAGGAGTCCCTCGCGTACCCGTACTCGACGCTCTGCCTCTACCTGATCCTCGGAGCCCTGATTCGGCGGACTCGCTGGTGGATCGGGCTCGCCGCCGTGGCATCACTCGTCGCTCCGCTCGTGCGCGGCGAGCTTGCGGTCATTCCGGCCGTGTTCGTGCTCGCGCTGCTCTTCCTGCTCTGGCGATCTCGGGCCGTGGAGATCTGGCGCGCTCGCTGGAACGTCATGGACTGGATCGGCGGTGCGGTGCTTGTGATCGGCGCAGCGATCCTTCTGAGCGCGTACCTCGGTCACCAGTCGACGCAGTGGCTGATCGCGACGGGGTTCTTCAAGCACAGGATGTTCACACTCGGGATGCGCGCAGCCGGTGCGTTCACGATCGGGATCGGAGTGCTCCCGCTCGTCGCCGGGCTCGCGTCGTTGTGGCGGGCTCCGGGCGAATCCTTCCGTAGGGAGCTACGGGCGTTCCGCAGCGTGTTGCTCGCGGCGGTGATCTGCTTCGGGATGTACACGGCCGTCAAGGCCTCCTACGTCTCGACGACGTTTGCCACGCTCACCGTCGAACGGAACCTGATCTATCTTGCGCCGTTGTTGTTCGCCGGCACGGCGCTCTGGCTCGAGCGGAGGACCGTTCATCCGGTCGCCGTTGCCGCGTCCGCGCTGCTCGCCCTCTACCTCGTGTTGACCACGCCGTACGAGATGGGGAAGCGTCTGGACTCCGACGCGCTCGGGCTGGCGCTGCTGCAGCGGTTGAACCGCGTGCACATGGTCGCGTTCACGCCGGGGGACGCGAAGGTGCTGCTCCTCGTGATTCTGGCTGCGTCCGTGGCCGCGCTGCTCGTGACGCAGTTCGTGAGCCGCGGTGCACTCGTCGTCGCGGTCGTCGCAGCCGCCTTCGCGCTCGTCTGGAACGGGGCCGGCCAGCTGTCCGCGGCGAGCGCATCGAACTCGTTCTCGGAGTCGTTCCTCTCGAACATCCACGGCAAGCCGACGTGGGTCGACGACATCACGCACGGAGCGCCGGCCCTCTACATCGGACAGCAGATGCAGGATCCGAACAGCGAATGGCTGCTCGAGTTCTGGAACCGCTCGGTCAAGCGGGTCTGGTCGCTCGACGGGACCGCACCGGGCCCGGGCCCGACGCTCACACCCGACCTGCACGCGACGAACGGCACCCTCTCCAACGACCCCCACTATCCGTACGTCGTAGCCGAGCAGGGGATCGAGGTGGTCGGCGACCCAGTGGGCCGTCACAAGCACCGTGCGGGAGGAACACTTCTCCCCTGGACGCTCTACCACGTTTCCGGGCCGCTCCGCCTGCGCGGTGCAGTGATCGGGCTGTACGCCGACGGGTGGTCGGGGCCCTACGACTCGGCGTACACGCGCTACTCGACCGCGGGCGGACGCGCAGGGACGCTGCGAGTAACTGCCTCGTGGAAAGAGTGGGCCGGACCGAACCACGCGACGATCACGATCACGATGGGGACGCTCGCGATCGGCTCCGACAAGCAGCCCCGGACCGGCAAGGTGATCGCGGTCAGGACGTGGACGATCCGGGCGCACGACGAGAAGAGTTTCGTGCTGCATGCGCCCGGGCCGCGTTTCCGGGTGGAGGTCCACGTCTCCCCTCATTTCCGGCCGCACGACTACGACCCGGCGAGCGGCGACCGGCGCCTGCTCGGCGCGGTGATCACGTACACGTTCAGCGCGAGGAAGCGCTAGGCGATCACCAGAACGCGAGCAGGCGCTCCGGGTGCTTGCGCAGGAAGCGCGCCATCGCCTTGGCGTGCCACCAGTTGCGGCGCGTGAAGAACCGTTTGTCGATCACGGCCTGGTACTCGTGGTGCACGACGGCGCTCGGTACCCACCACCGCTCCCAGCCGGCCTTCATCGCGCGGTAGTTGAAATCGATGTCGTCGACGTACAGCTGGTAACCCGGGTCCCAGCCGCCGAGCTCGTCCAGCATCGTCCGGCGCATCAACAGGAAGGCGCCGAGCATCGTGTCCACCTGCATCGGCTCGCCGGACGGCGCCTCCAGCAGGTAGTGGCGGCGCTGCCACCGGAGCGGCGGGAACAGCAGGCGAATCGGGGTCCGGCGGACGATCGAGCCGGCAATCGTCGGGAAGCGCCGGCGGGACGCCTGCAACGTTCCGTCGGGATTGATCATCTTCGGCCCGGCGACACCGCAGCGCGGATGCGCGTC
>JBASRJ010000161.1:0-1584 GCA_049273785.1 Gaiellaceae bacterium
GATGGCGTGGCGAGCGCCCCGTCCGTGTACACGCCGCCGGCGTTCCAGAGCATGAAGCCCTTGACGTGCTCGAGCCGCGCCGCCTGGATCTGGTCGCGCACGTCGGCGAGCGTGTACGTCCGCCCGAGCGAGAAGTCCTGGAGCCACGGGATCAGCTTCGTCGTGCGTCCCCGGAGCTTCGCCCGGAAGTCGCGGAGCGAGTACGCGACGGTCGTTCCCGGCCGCGAGTCCGGATTGACGATGTTGTACTCGCCCGACGTGTAGTGCGACGGGTACACCATCGGATAGATCGTGTCGACGAACCGTGAGATCCGGCCGGGGAACTGGCCGATGCCGAGGTCCCGCGTCGCCGAGAGCCCGAACACGTCGGTCGACACGCGCACGCCGAGCGGGTGCAGGTGCTCGGTCGCGTACTTGACGAACATCGGGATCGTCCAGCCCATCGGCTGCGCATGCACGCCCGGATAGCGGATCTGCGAGATGTCGCCGTCGCTCGGGAACCGGACGTAGTCGAACTGGATCTCGTCGAACCCCGCCTTCGCCGCGGCGACCGCGATCTGGACGTTGTAACGCCAGACGCGCTTGTCGTACGGGTTCGTCCAGCCGAGCCCGCCGTTGTTGAGCCAGCGCGAGCCGTCGCTTCGCCTGATTGCGAGCTGAGACCAGCCCGCCGAGAGGATCGGGTCCTCGAACGTGACGACGCGGCCGATCAGGTAGAGCCCTGCCGCGTGGATCTTGGCTGCCACCTCGCGCGGGTTGTAGTACCGTTTCGCCGCGCCGATCTGCTTCGCGAGCGGGCTGCCCGGTGAGAACGCGATGTCACCGTTCTCGTCCTTGACGTCGAGCTCGATCGTGTTCAGCCCTTGCGCCTGCAGCTCGATGTACTTGTCGAGCCGACCCGGAACGCTCGCGAGCGCCATCGTCACGTGGACACCGCGCACCTCGGTCGGGTAGGGGCGCGGTTCGAGCTTCTGCGGTTTCGGCGCCGGCGCAGCCGCGGGCACCGGTGTGTTGTGCCTGTGGATGTGCGTTGCGAGCACGCCGCCGACGACGCCCGCGCCAATCAGCGCGAGGATGCTTCCGGCTGCAGCCAGTCTCCGCCGGCGGACCTCCCGGCGCCGCTGACGGCGTCGCATCTTGAAGCGCTCGTTCGGGTCAACGGGCTGGAGAATCGAGGGCAAGGTCCGAAAACCTAACACCTCCCTAGAATCGGGCCCATGGTCCTCTCCGACCGGACGATCGCCCGCCTCCTCGCGGAAGGGCGGATCGAGATCGATCCCTACGACGACGAGCTGCTCCAGCCGTCGAGCGTCGACGTTCGGGTTGACCGCTATTTCCGGGTTTTCCACAACAACCGATATCCGTACATCGACGTCCGGGAGGAGCAGGAGGATCTGACGGAGCTCGTAGAGGTGGACGAGGACACGGCTTTTGTCCTGCATCCGGGGGAATTCGTTCTCGGCTCGACGCTCGAGCGGATCCGGCTGCCCGACGACCTCGTGGCCAGGTTGGAGGGCAAGAGCTCACTGGGGCGCCTCGGGCTGCTGATCCACTCGACCGCTGGCTTCATCGACCCGGGCTGGA
>JBASRJ010000257.1:0-2686 GCA_049273785.1 Gaiellaceae bacterium
GGACGTCAACGCCGAGGTCGCGCCGACCCTGCGTGCCGTGCTCAACGAGGACTCGCTCCTCGTCGCCGAGCACTTCCACGACTACCGGCCGGATTTCGCGGGCTGGCACGGGGCGATGAACTACGCAGGCTTCTCGCGCCCCGTCTGGACCTGGCTGCGCGGCGAGCTCGAGATCGACTACTTCGGCTTGCCCGTTGCGATGCCGCGTCTGGGCGCCGGCGCCTCGGCTGCGACGATGTGCGCTTTCCGCGCCGGCGTTCCGTGGCAGTTCGTCCTCCACTCGTGGGCGATCCTCGACAGCCACGACACGCCCCGCTTCCGCACGATGGCGGGCTCGCGCGATCGCCAGCTCGTCGGCATCGGACTGCAGATGACGACGCCGGGCGTGCCGATGATCTTCGCCGGCGACGAGCTCGGGCTCGAGGGCGAGTGGGGCGAGGACGCGCGGCGCACGATGCCCTGGGACCGGCCGGAGACGTGGGACACGCAGTTGCTCGAGGAGTACCGTCGGCTGATCGCGCTGCGCCGGTCGAGCGACGCACTCGCGCGAGGCGGCATCCGATACGCGTACGTCGACGACGACGTGATCGTCTACCTGCGCGAGACGCGCGACGAGCGGCTGCTCTGCCTCGCGAACCGCGCTGATCACCCGCCCGTGCGAGTCCCCTTCACGTCACTCGAGACGCTCTACGGCGACGACGCCGAGATCGACGGCGCCGAGGCCGTGCTGCCGGCCGACGGCCCGTCATTCCACATCTGGAGGATCACGTAATGGCCGACGTTCAGTTCCGCGATGTCGACAAGATCTACGACAACGGCGTCCAGGCCGTGTTCGGTCTGTCGCTGCAGATCCAGGACGGCGAGTTCCTCGTGCTCGTCGGTCCGTCGGGCTGCGGGAAGACGACCGCGCTGCGCATGGTCGCGGGGCTCGAGGAGATCTCCGACGGGACGATCTCGATCGGCGATCGCGTCGTCAACGACCTGACGCCGAAGGACCGCGACATCGCGATGGTCTTCCAAAACTATGCGCTCTACCCACATCTCAGCGTCGGCGACAACATCGCGTTCGGTTTGCGACTGCGGAAGACGCCGAAGAAGACGGTCGACGAGCGCGTGCAATGGGCGGCGCGCCTGCTCGGATTGACGCCGTACCTCGACCGACGACCGAAGGAGCTGTCGGGCGGCCAGCGCCAGCGGGTCGCAATGGGCCGCGCGATCGTTCGCCAGCCGCAGGTCTTCCTGATGGACGAGCCGCTCTCGAACCTCGACGCGAAGTTGCGCGTCCAGATGCGCGCCGAGATCGGACGGATCCAGCGCGAGCTGAAGACGACGACGATCTACGTCACGCACGACCAGACCGAGGCGATGACGATGGGCGACCACGTCGCTGTGATGCGCAAGGGCGAGCTTCAGCAGATGGACACGCCGCAGAAGCTCTACAGCGATCCGAAGAACCTCTTCGTCGCGAGCTTCATCGGCAGCCCCTCGATGAACCTCATCGAGGCGGAGATCGAGCGCAGGAACGGTGGGCTCGTCGCCAAGCTCGCCGATCAGGAGCTCGCGATCCCGGCCGAGGTCGCTTCGCTGCGCCCGGCTTTGGCGGGCTATGCCGGCCGCAAAGTCGCGCTCGGCATCCGTCCCGAGCAGCTCGAGGACGGGTCGATCGTCCGCGACGGTTCGGACGGAAATCGACTCCGCGGGCGCGTGCTGCTGACCGAGGCACTCGGGTCCGAGCTACTAGTGCACGTCGAGCTCTCGGGGAAGCCGGTCGTCACCGACGACGTCCTCGAAGGGGCGGTCGAGCTCGAAGACGCGATGCTCGATGACCTCGCGCAGAAGGCAGAGGAGGAGCGAACCACGTTTGTCGGCCGCTTCGACGCCGAATCGGAGGTGCGGCCGGATCACATCGTCGACATGGCCGTCGACACGACCAAGTTGCAGTTCTTCGATCTGGAAACGGGAACGACGATCCGCGCCGGAACGTAACGCGTCCGGACCGGGGCAGGGGAGGAACAATGAGCAAGAGGTGGATCGCCGTTCTGGCGGCGCTGACAATGGTCTTCGTCGCCGGTGCTGCCGCGGCGCCGACGTCCGTGACGATCGCCGGGTCGCTGCAGTCCGAGGCCGGCTGCCCGGGCGACTGGGATCCCGGATGCGCGCTGACGCATCTGACCTACGACGCGTCCGACGACGTCTGGCAGGGCACGTTCGACTTGCCCGCCGGCTCGTACGAGTACAAGGCCGCGCTGAACAATGCATGGGACGAGAACTACGGCTTGCACGCGGAGCCGGGCGGCGCCAACATCCCGCTCAACCTGCCCGTGGCGAAGTCGGTCAAGTTCTACTACGACCACAAGAGCCACTGGATCACCGACAACGTCGGCTCGACGATCGTCGTCGCGGCCGGCAGCTTCCAGTCGGAGCTCGGCTGTCCGGGCGACTGGCAGCCGGATTGTCTCCGCTCCTGGCTCCAGGATCCGGACGGCGACGGCACGTATACGTTCACGACGACGGCCCTCCCGGCGGGAAACTACGAGGCCAAGGCTGCGCTGAACGAATCCTGGGACGTCAACTACGGCCAGGGCGGGGTCCCGGGCGGCGCGAACATTCCGTTCCACGTGCCCTTCAACGGAGCGAAGGTCGACTTCCGCTACGACAACTTCTCGCACGTCCTCACGATCACGGC
>JBASRJ010000258.1:0-12191 GCA_049273785.1 Gaiellaceae bacterium
GCCGCATCGGCTTCGAGTCGGCATTCGTCACCTACGCCGGGTACGAGACCCTCCGCGCCGGAGGCCTCGAGCTCGTCCCGCGGCCGGGCCTCGTCGAAGCGCTGCGTGCCGTCAAGGACGAGCAGGAACTCGATGCCCTCCGTCGGGCGTGCGCGATCACGGATCGCGTCTACGAGCGGCTGGCAGAGGAGACGTTCGCCGGGCGCACGGAACGCGATGTCGCGTGGACGATCGACCAGCTTTTCCACGCAGAGGGGGCCGCGGCAGGTTTCGAGACGATCGTGGCCTCGGGCCCGAACGCTGCGAAGCCCCACGGCCGCGCGACCGACCGCAAGATCGGTCGGGGGGAGACAGTGGTCGTCGACGCAGGTTGCATGGTCGACGGCTACCGCTCGGACTACACGCGCACGTTTGCGACAGGCCCTCTCGCAGATGAGCTGAAGGAGGCATACGGCGTCTGTCTCGAGGCGCAGGCGGCGGCCCTGGACGGGATCCGCTCCGGACTGACCGGTATCGAAGCTGACGGCATCGCACGCGCGGTCGTCGACGGCACGCGTTTCAGGGGGACGTTCGGCCACGGGCTCGGCCACGGGCTCGGCATCGAGGTCCACGAGGCGCCGCGGATGTCGCAGGAGTCCGCCGACACGCTCGGGCCCGGCAACGTCGTCACGGTGGAACCGGGGATCTACCTGGAGGGCGTCGGCGGGATCCGGATCGAGGACGACGTCGTCGTCCGCAACGGCGGGATCGAGAACCTCACGAATCTCCGCAAGGACCTGATCGAGGTCGGCTAGCCTTCTCAACCGCAGTGGCCGAGACCGTGAACACGAATCAGTTCAAGAACGGGATGCACATCCAGCTCGACGGTGACGTCTGGCGGATCGTCGAGTTCCAGCACGTGAAGCCCGGAAAGGGCGGCGCTTTCGTGCGCACGAAGCTGAAGGCGCTCGAGTCCGGCGCGGTGGTCGACAAGACATTCCGGGCGGGGGAGAAGTTCCCGCGCATCCGAACCGAGACGAAGAACATGCAGTACCTCTACGACGCGGGCGACGAGGTCGTCTTCATGGACGAGGACACCTACGAGCAGACGTCGCTGCCACGCGGGACCGTCGTGGACGCACTCGCGTTCATGCAGCCGTCGAGCTCGATCCAGATGCTGCTCGTCGACGGCCGGCCCTCGGGCGTTCAGCTGCCCGGGTCGGTCGAGCTCGCGGTCACCGAGACGGAACCGGGCGTCAAAGGCGACACCGTCGCCAACGTGACGAAGCCGGCCACTCTCGAGACCGGCGCCGTCGTCCAGGTGCCGCTGTTCGTGAACACGGGCGACGTGATCAAGGTCGACCCGCGCGAGAAGCGCTACATCAGCCGGGCATAGGCGGGCGGCTCGGCGCAGAATCGGATCGTGGGCCTGCCGAGACGCCGCGGGGGTAGCGCGTCGCCCCACCGGACCCGAGGTCGCCGAGTCCTGTTCGCAGTGATCGGCCTCGCCGTCACGGGACTCGTCCTCGTTGCGTACTCGGGGAATCTCCTCAAGTCGCTGGAGCTCACGACGGTCGACGCCCGCTTCGATCTTCGCGGCCGGCAGCCGCAGCCCCGTGACGTGGTCATCGTCGGGATCGACGAATTCACACTCGGGCTGCGGGATTCGAAGGGCAAACAAATCCACTGGCCCTATCCCCGGCACCTCCACGCCAGGCTCATCGACATCCTGCACCGCGACGGCGCGCGTGTGATCGCGTACGACATCCAGTTCACCGAACCGACCCTCCCGAGCGACGACAACGCGCTCATCGGGGCGGTTACGAGGGCGGGCAACGTCGTCCTCGCAACGTTCGAGGTCAACGCGCAGGGAGAGGCGAACGTGTTCGGCGGGGGGGACATTGTCCGGCAGGCCCGCGCCCGCGTCGGAGATGCCGCCATTCCAGTCGACCCGGACGGCGCTCTTCGCCGCGTGCGGTACGAGGTGGGCGGGCTGAAGTCGTTCGCCCTCGTCAGTGCGGAGCGGGCGACGGGCCGCGCGGTTCCGATCGCAGCCGTGCGGGGCAAGTCGGAGTGGATCGACTTTCGAGGCCCGCCTGGGTCGTTCGCGTACGCCTCCTTCTCGCGGGTACTGGCCGGACAGGTTCCGGGGAGCTTCTTCCACGGGAAGATCGTCGTCGTCGGCCCCGCGACGCCGTCCTTGCAGGATGTTCACCCCACGTCGACGACCCGCGGTGGACTGATGGCCGGCGTCGAGGTCGAGGCGAATGCAATCTGGACGGCCCTGCACGGCTTCCCCCTTCGTTCGTCGAAGGGAGCGACGCTGGTCTTGCTCGTCCTGTTCGGGCTGCTGCCGCAACTCACCGCCCTGTGGCTTACGCTGTGGCGCTCGCTTGCCGCTTCGGTCGGGGTCGGCGCGGGCTACGTCGTGGCGACCCAGTTGGCGTTCAACCACGGGGTCGTCCTCAAATTCGTCTACCCGCTGGCTGCGCTCACGCTCTCGACAGCCGGGGCGATCACCGCGCAGTATTCGGTCGAAGCCTTCGAGCGGGCGCGCGTCCGAGACGTCTTCTCGCGGTTCGTACCCGAGCAGGTCGTCGACGAGGTCCTCGCCCGGACGGACGCCGATCTGCGGCTCGGAGGCTCCACGGTCGTCGGGACGGTCATGTTCACGGACCTGCGCGCGTTCACGACGTTCTCGGAGGAGAAGCCACCGGACCAGGTCATCGACGTGGTCAACCACTACCTCGAGGAAATGACCGAGGCGGTCCTCTCGCACGGCGGCACGCTGATCGGCTACGAGGGAGACGGGATCATGGCCGTTTTCGGGGCGCCGATCGAGCAGGTCGACCACGCCGATCGTGCGGTCGCGTCGGCGCGGGAGATGCTCGCCGAGCGGCTGCCGCGATTCAACGAGTGGCTCCGCGCCGGCGGGCTCGGCGACGGTTTCCGGATGGGCATCGGTTTGCACAGCGGCGCGTTCGTCGCCGGCAACGTCGGTTCGGCGCGGCGGCTCGAGTACACGGCGATCGGCGACGTCACGAACACGGCTTCCCGGATCCAGGGGATGGCCAAAGGGACGAGGCACATGCTCCTGCTGTCCGAAGAGACGAAGGCGCTTCTCCAGAGTCCGCCCGACGACCTTGTCTACGTGGATTCGGTCGACGTCCGGGGTCGTCAGGCGACGATCACGCTCTGGTCGCTCGAGGGCGTCTCCGACCCGCAACCCCTGACGGCTCCAGGGGAGATCGACACGGCCCCGCGCGTGCTGTAGAACGTAACGGTGCGTCGGGTCGCGAAGAGCATCTGCTTGCTCGGGTGCGCGATAGTTCTCGTCGCAGGCGTGTTTCGCGGATCGGAAGGCGCAGCGGCTACTCCGCAGAGCGTGCGCGCGCAGCCCGGCGGCTCCGGCTGGAACGCGAACGCAACGGCCTTTCGCGGCCAGAACGGCGGGCAGTTCGTGTACACGTGCCCCTTCTACGGGGCGGCCGGGCCGGTGTACGGCACGGACGTCTACACCGACGACAGCTCCGTCTGCACCGCGGCCGTCCACACGGGACGCATCACACTCGCGGGTGGAGGGACCGTGACGATCGAGATCCGGCCGGGCCAGAGCTCCTACAAGGCCTCGACTCGAAACGGGATCACGAGCAGCAGCTGGGGCTCGTGGTCCGGAAGCTTTGTCGTCGTGGACGCGAAGCCCGGGAACCCCGGGGTCGGCTCAGGTGGCACCGGGTGGGAGCTCAACGCGGCACGCTTCCGCACCTTCCTCGGGGCGCGCTTCGCGTACGGCTGCCCGGCGAACGGGAAACCCGGGTCGGTGTGGGGTACCAACGTCTACACCGACGACAGCTCGGTCTGCACCGCCGCGGTCCACGTGGGGCGCATCACGATCGCGAAGGGCGGGACCGTGACGATCGAGATGCGGCCGGGCCAGAGCTCCTACCAGGGCTCGAAACGGAACGGCATCACGAGCGCACCCTGGAACGCATGGGGCGGGAGCTTCGTGTTCGTCGGAACGCAGGGTCCTGCACCACCGCCGACGGGCACGGCGACCGGGACGGTCCTGGTGAACGGACAGCAGTTCACAGGCGGCACGATTCCGTACGGGTCGAAACTGGACGTGACCTCGGGGACGCTCACGATGTCCACGTCTCTCGGGACGGTCGCGATCTACAGTGACGGCACTCTCCCTGCGCAGGCCGTCCTGACGCGTACGTCGGAGAAGGTCAACAAGAAGAACCAGCCGCTCGTCCAGCTGACGCTCACGGGCGGCGACTTCACGGGCTGTACGGCGCGGACGACGGCGGGACGTGCATCCGGGAGCGTCCACGAGAAGCCCAAGCCAAAGCCGGTCCGGTCACTCTGGGGGAAGGGGAAAGGCCGCTTCAGAACCAAAGGACGCTTCAGCTCAGCCACCGTTCGCGGGACGGAGTGGCTCACCACCGATCGCTGTGACGGAACGCTCACGACCGTCAAGACAGGCGTCGTCACGGTCAAGGACTTCACGCGCGGCAAGACGGTCAAAGTCAAGGCGGGTCACAGCTACCTCGCTCCCTCGCACCGCTAGGAGCAGCCCGACGCTCAGGTCGACAACGCTCGCTCGAGCGCCGCATGTCCGTTGCCGAGCACGGGTTCCCCGTGCGAGACGAGCACGAGGTCGACGTCGAGGTCGAGTAGCGCCCGCAGCCGGTCCTTCAACCCGGCCCGCGCCCAGTCCTGCTCCTCCGTCGGAAACCACGACAGCGGCACGCGCACGCCGCCTTCGCCGTCACCGATCAAGAGGTCGCCGACAACGAGAGCGCGCCACGCCTCGAGATAGAACAGCGCCTCCACCCAGTCCGCGCCCTTGACGATCTCCGCTCGAACGCCCGCCGGCAGCTCGCCCGGCTGGTCGGGCCGCCAGAAGGTCGCGTCGTACCGATCGAGCACTGCCTCGACACTCCGCTCGTGCCAATGCACCGTCAGGAGGACGTGCACGGGCCGTCCGAGCCGCTCAACGTCTCGGTCGAGCGCCGCCCAGAACTCCTCGGTGGCGTCCTCCGGCACCTGCGGATCGATCACCGCGAGCGCCTCGGGCAGCTCGGCGTAGACGGAGCCGACTTCCCGCGGCCAATGCAACCCCTCTTCCCACTCGGGGTGTGCGGCGGCCCAGCGCCAGAGTCCCGGTCGAAGCTCTCGAACGTCCATCTGGGGAAAACCTAATGCGGGCGCTAGGCTGCCCGCATGCCGGGCCTTGCGGATACGACGATCCGCCTCCTCGGCCAGGACCCGCTCGCCGGCCGCCTGCCGACGGCAGATCAGCTTCGAGTCGCCGAAATTCTCGACGGTGCGGGCTTCGCATATCTCGAGGTCTCGGGCGGCGGCTGTTTCGACAGCGCCGTCCGGCGCGGAATCGAGAGCCCGTGGGAGCGCATTCGGGCCCTCAAGGCGCGGACGAAGACGCCGCTCGGGCTCGCGCTACGCGGCCGCTTCCTCGTCGGCTCGCGCCCCGCCGACGACGATTTCGTCCGGCGGTTCATCGCGTCCGCCGCCGAGAACGGCATCGACGTCTTCCGCCTCCACGATCCGCTGAACGACGTCTCGAACCTGCGCGGAGCCGCCGCCGCGGTCGCGGACGCGGGCGCCGAGTTCGAGGCCGGCCTCGTCTACAGTCCGGGCCGCACGGGTGAGACGACGGCACTCGTCGATCAGGCTCGCGAGCTGCCGGAGCTCGGCGCCGCGCGCGTGCTCCTCCACGATCCCACCGGGTCGCTGCAGCCACACCGGGCGCGCGAGCTCGTCACGGGACTGCGCGACGCGACCGGACTGCCGATCGGGATCTACTGCCAGGGATCCGCCGGCAACGCGCTCGCCGCGGCACTCGAGGCAGCGCGTGCGGGCGCGGATCTGATCGCGTGTGCCATCTATCCGATCGCGCTGTCGTTGCACCGCGTCTCCGGCGAGGCTCTCGCGGAGGCGCTGACCGGGCTCGGTCTCGAATGTGACGTCGACGTGACGGCGTTGTGGCACGCGTCGGATCTCGTCGACGACTACATCGGCGACGAGCCGGTCTCGCCGCTCGCCCCGCGGATCGCCGTGCGCGCCGCCGAATACGACCTCCCGGCCGGTCTGGTCGCGGCGCTCGACGCGAATCTGCGCTCGCAGGCACAAGGCGACCGCCTCGACGAGGTGATCGAGGAGCTGGTGCAGATCCGCGAGGAGGTCGGCTGGCCGCCGCTCGCGTCCCCGATCGGGCAGTTCCTCGGCTCGCAGGCGCTCCTGAACGTGCTCTCGGCGACCCGCTACGGCGTGATCGTCGACGAGTTGCGCGCGCTCGTCGACGGGAAGCTCGGCACGCCGCCCGGTTCGATCGACCCGGCCGTACGGCGCGCGACGGCGCTGACGGCGGACCCGGAAACCGAGGAGGCCGCGGCGCCGCCGCTCGACGAGGTGCGCGAACAGGCGGAAGGGATGGCCGCGAGCGAGGAGGAGCTGCTCCTGCTCGGGCTGTTCGGCGATCAGGCGGAACCGCTCCTGCGGACGATTCGAGGCCGGTCGAGCGGAGAGGAACGCCTCGGAGTCGGGGGCGTCGACCAGGCACGTGCGGAGCGGATCCGAGAGGTCGTCCGGATCGTGCAGGAGTCGGGCATCGGCGAGCTGACGGTCGAAGAGGCGGGGATGCGGGTCTCCGTCCGCCGCACGGACGAGGCATCGCCCGGCGCCAGGCCCGGGCCGCTCTCAGCCGAAGAAGAAGCGGCCGCGCCCCTTGTGGCGAGGTCGAACGGACTGGTCCGCGTCGAGGCGCCGATGGTCGGGACGTTCTACCGCGCGTCCCAGCCGGGTGCGGCGCCGTTCGTCGAAGAGGGCTCGCCGGTGTCGCGCGGACAGACGCTGTGCATCCTCGAGGCGATGAAGCTGATGAACGAGGTGAAGTCCGACGTCGAGGGGATCGTGCGCGTGATCCACGCGGAGAACGCGCAGCCGGTGGAGTTCGGACAGCTCCTGTTCGAGCTCGAGCCTGTCAACGGCCTGCCGGCACTCTGATGTTTTCCCGAGTTCTGGTTGCCAACCGCGGCGACGTCGCGGTGCGCGTCATCCGCGCGCTGCACGAGATCGGTGCTGAGGCCGTGGCCGTGTACTCGACCGCCGACGCCGGTGCGCTGCACACGCGGCTCGCCGATCGAGCCGTCTGCATCGGTCCGCCGCCGGCCGCGGAGAGCTACCTGAACATGCCCTCGATCGTCGCCGCCGCGCAGATCACGGGCTGCGAGGCGGTCCATCCCGGCTGGGGCTTCCTCGCGGAGAACCCCGCCTTCGTCCGCGCGTGCGACGACAACGACCTCGTGTTCGTCGGCCCGACCGCGGACGTGATGTCCCGCATGGGCGACAAGGCGCATGCGAAGGAAGAGCTCGCGGCCGCAGGCGTCCCGCTCGTTCCCGGCTCGGAGACCGCGTCAGTGGCCGAGGCGCGCGCGGCTGCGAACGACGTCGGGTACCCCGTGCTCCTGAAGGCGCGTGCGGGTGGAGGTGGGAAGGGAATGCGGCTCGTCGACGACCCCGACGAGCTCAACGATGCGTATGCGCGCGCGTCGGGGGAGGCGCTGGCCGCATTCGGGGACGGCCGCCTCTACCTCGAGAAGGCGATCGCTCCGGCGCGGCACGTCGAGGTGCAGGTGCTGTGCGACGCGGACGGCGGTGTCCTGACCCTCGGGGAGCGCGAGTGCTCGATCCAGCGCCGGCACCAGAAGCTGATCGAGGAATCTCCATCGCCCGCACTCGAGGATTCCACGCGCACGGTCATGGAGGACGCAGTCGCGCGGGCGTGCGTGCAGATCGGCTACGTGAACGCCGGAACGTTCGAGTTCCTCCTCGATCCCGACGGCGCGTTTTACTTCATCGAACTGAACGCGCGGCTGCAGGTCGAGCATCCCGTCAGCGAGGCGGTGACCGGAGTGGACGTCGTGCGCGAGCAGCTTCGCATTGCGTCCGGGTCACCGCTGGCGACGACGGGGCGTGCGCCGCGACGCGGGCACGCGATCGAGGTGCGGATCAACGCCGAGGATCCGGCCCGCGGGTTCGCCCCCGCACCGGGCGTCGTCGAGCGGTTCCGCGCGCCGCTCGGTCCCGGAGTCCGAGTCGACACGCACGTTGAGGACGGCGCTGTGATCTCGCCCTTCTACGACTCGCTCGTCGCGAAGGTGATCGTCTGGGACGAGAACCGGCCGGCTGCGATCGAACGCTGCATCCGGGCGCTCGGCGAGCTGGAGCTCAGCGGCTTTCCGACCACGCGCGAGGCTGCGCTCGAAATCGTTGCGGGCGATGTCTTCCGAAGCGGCCGCTATTCGACGAGCTTTCTCGAGGAGATCCCCCTCGCAGCGGTCGGGGCCGCGTGAGCGTCGTCATCGACGGCGAGCGCGGAACGATCACCATCCCGGCGGGAGCGCTGGCGTCGCTCGTGACGGCTGCCGTCGAGCTTGTCGCACGTTACGGCACGATCCTCCCCGAGGTGGCGCGAGAAGTGCAGGAGCAGGTGACCGACGCGCTGACGACGATGTGCGGCATGGTCGTCGATGCCGTCGACATCGAGGTCGAGGAGGTCGAATGAGCCGCAAAGGCGCGCGCCGGACCGCGTTGTTCCTCCTCTACCAGTGGGACGTCACGGGTCAGCCGCTCGAGTCGCTGTACGGCGGCGACGTCGACGAATGGGCGCGGGCGACGGCGACCGACGTTGCGGCGGAGGCGCCCGAGCTCGACCGCCGGATCACGGAAGCGTCCGCAGACTGGACCGCCGACCGGCTGGGCGCGGTGGAGCGGAACATCCTCCGCATCGCCGTCCACGAGCTCGACGGCGACGACGTTCCCGACGAGGTCGCGATCGACGAAGCCGTTACGCTCGCAAAGCGCTACGCCACCGACGACGCGGCGAGGCTCGTGAACGGGATACTCGGGAGGATCGTGAGAGAGAAAGCGGCGCCGAGATGAGCAGCAGCGAGGAGTCCCTGGCCCGGGCGGAGGAGCTCCTCGCGCGGCTCGAGGCAACGCGCGCGGAGCTCGAACGCCTGTCCCAGGCCGAGGACGCCGACAAGGCGCTCGACATCCTCACCGAGCTGGCCGAGCTGAGCCGGAAGGTCGAGGAGGAGTTGCAGCGCGTGAAACGCGACTCGGAGACGGATGCATAGGCCTGACGAGTTGCGGGACCTCGCCGAGTCGTACCTCGCGGAGCTCGCCCTCACGCCGGAGCTGCACGGGCAGGCCGAGTCGGTTCGCTACGCGTTGACGATGGGCGGCAAGCGCGTCCGTCCGGTGATCTGCCTGGCGACGGCCGAGGCGGCGGGCGCGGAGCCGGAGCGAGCGCTCCCGGCTGCAGCGGCGATCGAGCTCGTGCACAACTTCTCGCTCGTCCACGACGACCTGCCGGCGCTCGACAACGACGAGGTTCGCCGTGGCAACCCGTCCGTGTGGGCGCGTCACGGCGAGGCGACGGCCGTTCTCGCAGGCGACGCTCTGCTCGCCGAGGCGTTCCGGCTCGCGCTGTCGTATCCCACGCCGTCTATCGGCCGCGAGCTCGCGCAGGCGACCCTCGGGATGATCGGAGGGCAGTACCTGGATATCACGGGGACGGCGCCGGACGAGGCGACGCTGCACAGGCTCAAGACGGGCTGCCTGTTCGCTGCGTCGGTGGGTGTCGCGCTGTGGGTCGCCGATGTCCCTGAGCGCGAGCACGCACCGTGGCGCGCGTTCGGCGACGAGCTCGGGCTCCTGTTCCAGATCGTGGACGACATCCTCGACGGTGACGGCTACGTGCTCAGCCACGGCGCCGAAGGCGCGCGCGCGCTCGCGGACGAGGCGGCCGACCGGGCGCACGCGCGACTCGAGGAGATCTCCGCCGACACCTCCGTGCTCTCGGAGATCGTCGCCGGGCTCGCGGCACGGACGTTCTGAACGGGTGAAGAAGCGCCTCGACGTCCTGCTCGTCGAGCGCGGGCTCGCCGAGTCGCGCGCACAGGCGCAGGCGCTTGTCCTTGCGGGTCGCGTGCGCGGGCACGACAAGCCGGGGACGCAGGTCGACGAGGAGACGGAGCTCGAGCTCGAGCAGCCGCCGCCGTTCGTGTCGCGCGGCGGGGAGAAGCTCGCCCACGGACTGGACGCGTTCGGCGTCGATCCGAGCGGACGTGACTGCCTCGACATCGGGGCGTCGACCGGAGGCTTCAGCGACGTGCTCCTCCAGCGGGGCGCCGCGCGCGTCGTCGCAGTCGATGTCGGCTACGGGCAGCTGCACGAGAAGGTGCGGAACGACCCGCGCGTGACGGTGCTCGAGCGGACGAACGCCCGCGAGCTGCGAGAGCTTCCGTTTCAGCCGGACCTCGTCGTCTGCGACGTCTCGTTCATCAGCGTGAGACTCGTCCTGCCACCCGTCCTGGCGCTCGCGCGCGCCGACTGGGAGGCGGTCGTCCTCGTCAAGCCGCAGTTCGAGGCGGGGCGGGCCGAGGTCGGCAGGGGCGGGGTCGTGCGCGACGTCTCTGTCCGGCGCCGCGTCCTGCGCGACATCGCAGAGGCGGCGCTGGCGTGGGGAGGAGAAACGGCGGGAGTCGTAGACTCCGGATTGCCCGGGCCCAAAGGGAACCGGGAGGTGTTCCTCCACCTCGTCCACCGTACGCTTCCACGCCTTCCCGATGACATCGACGAGCGAATCGCAGCCGAGGTCAGCTAACGCCGTGCGCCGCGCGGCGGTGGTGACGCACGGCAAGCGCGAGACGATCGGCCCTGCGCTCGCGCGGCTCGAGAAGATCGCGCGCGATGCCGGCGTCGATCTCCTGATGCCCGGCGAGGAGGTCGAGAAGCACGGCGTCGGCGAGCCCGAGCCCGACCTCGAGTCGGCCGACATCGTGGTCGTGCTCGGAGGCGACGGAACGATGCTGCGAGCGCTGCAACGCTTTCTCGGCACGGGCGTGCCCGTGATCGGCGTCAACTTCGGCCGCGTCGGCTTTTTCGCGTCGATCGACCAGGACGAGCTCGAGTCCGGGCTCGCGCGCGTGTTCGCCGGCGATTACCGCGTCGTCGAACTGACGACGCTCGACGCCGAGGCGAAGGGAATGCGAGTGTCCGCGATCAACGACGTCGTCGCGTTGTCCGGGGCCCGCGGGCGAATGGTCGAGCTCGGGTGGACGATCGGCGGCGAGGATCTGGGAGTGCAGCCGTGCGACGGGATGATCTGCTCGACGCCGTCCGGCTCGACCGCGTACAACCTCTCCAACGGTGGGCCGGTGCTCGTTCGCGGCCTCGACGCGATGGCGGTCACGTTCATCGCGGCGCACTCGCTGCACGTGCGGCCGCTGGTCGTGCCCCGCGGCCTCGAGGTCGCGATCCGGAACGAGACACCTGATGTCAGCGCCTCGGTGATCGTCGACGGCCACGCTCTGGAGGAGCTGAATCGGGGGGAGACCGTCGTCGTGCGAATCGGCGACCGTCCCGCGCTGCTCGCGACGCTGCCCGAGACGACGTTCTTCAGCCGTTACCGCGAGACCTTCGTCTCGTAGTCACACATTCGGCGCTGTTTCGGCACAGACGCGTGTGCCGCGAGGCCGTACCATCCCAAACCCCCACCCACCCGGGGCGCGCGTGTACATAAAGAGGGCGTTGGAGGGCGCATAAAGAGGGCGTGGAGGGGGCGCACCGGCTGCTCAAGACGATGGTCGCGCCGGCGTGGGCCGCATACGATCCCGGTGGTGCTGCGCCGTCTGCGCATTGAGAACCTCGTCCTGATCCGCGACGCCGAGCTCGCGTTCGAGCCTGGCCTGAACGCGATCACGGGCGAGACGGGGGCCGGCAAGACGATCCTCGCGCAGGCCGTCGGGCTGCTGCTCGGGGCGAAGGGTGACTCGGCCTTCATCGGCGCGGGTGGGGAGGAGGCGTACGTCGAAGCCGAGCTCGACCTTCCGTCGGCGGTGCTCGAGGAGGAAGGGCTCGACGCGCTGGCGGAGCTCAGGCCCGAGGACGAGGACGGGCTCGTGCTCGCCCGACGTGTCTTCGCCGACGGCCGCACGCGCGCGTACGCGTGGGGCCGCAGCGCTGCACGTGAGGACGTCGCGGGCGCGGCGGAGCGACTGATCGCGATGTCGGGGCAGTTCGAGCAACGGCGCCTGAGCCGTCCTGCGTACCAGCTCGACGTCCTTGATGCCTTCGCCGGCGAAGAGCAACTGCAGCGCCGTGGGGCGGCGCGGGCCGCGTGG
>JBASRJ010000175.1:0-2506 GCA_049273785.1 Gaiellaceae bacterium
TAATGGATGAGCAGGTAGTGCAGCCCGACGGGCGTGACGTCGTACCGGAGCGCCTCGAGCGGCATGCCGTGATTCCGCGTCGCGAGCTGCAGCTCCTCGAGGCTGATCTCGCCCATCAGAACGTGAATAGCTCGATGCCGCCGCTGACGTTGAGCTCGACGCCGGTGATGTACGAGGCGAGGTCGGAGCAGAGAAACGCGATCGCGTTCGCGACGTCGTCGGGCTCTCCCGGCCGCCGGAGCGCAGTGCGCTTGATCATCCGTTCGTTCATCTCGGGGCTCCCGAAGTTGAACGCCTCCGTTCCGATGATGCCCGGAACGATTGCATTGCAGGTGATCCCGTGCCGCGCGCCCTCGAGCGCGAGGGTCTTCGTCAGGCCGATCAGCCCGGCCTTCGTCGTCGAGTAGCTCGCCTGGCCGAAGCCTCCGAGCGTGCCGGCGACGGAGGCCATGTTCACAATCCTTCCCCAGCCGCGTTCGCGCATGTGCGGCCACACGGCCTGCGCGCAGTTGAACGCACCGGTCAGGTTCACGCTCAGGTCGCGCTCCCACAGCGCGGGCACCTGGTCCGCGAGCTGGCCGACGTGGTCGAGCGTGCCGGCGTTATTGACGAGGATGTCCAGAGAGCCGAGCTCGCCGACGACCTGGTCGACCGTCCGCTGCACCTCCAGCCGGTCGGTGACGTCGCACTTGATCGCGGTCGCACGCCGGCCCAGCCCGCGAATCTCCTCGACCGTCGCCTCGGTGTAGACGAGGCCCTGGGTGCGCGCGACCTGTGCGAGGGGCCCGTACCGCTCGGCGTCGCCGCTCTCGTCGGACTCGATCTGGATGTCCGCGATCGCGACGTCCGCACCGGCGCGCGCGAGCGTCAGCGCGTCGGCGCGCCCGAGCCCGCGCGAGCCGCCCGTGACGAGGGCGACCCGACCGGAGAGGTCGATCTCGAGCGCCACGCGGGGGACCTTAGTCCCGCGGCATCAGTAGTTCCCGGGCGATCACGAGCCGTTGGATCTGCGAAGTCCCTTCGTAGATCTGGAAGAGCTTCGCGTCCCGCATCAGCTTCTCGACCGGGAACTCCTTCATGTACCCGTAGCCGCCGAAGATCTGGACGGCGTCGGTCGTGACCTCCATGCAGGTGTCGGCCGCGAACCGCTTGGCGTAGCTGGATTGCAAGGTCGCACGCATGCCGTTGTCGATCATCCAGCCGGCCTGCCAGCAGAGCAGCCGCGCGGCCTCGATCTTCGTCGCCATGTCGGCGATCAGGAAGTTGACGCCCTGGTTCATGGCGATCGGCATCCCGAACTGCACGCGCTCCTTCGAGTACTCCGCCGCGTACTCGAACGCCGCGCGCGCGACGCCGACGGCGCCGATCGCGGTCCCGGGGCGAGTGAAGTCGAGCGTGCGCATGGCGATCTTGAAGCCCTCGCCCTCCTCGCCGAGGCGGTTCGCCGCCGGCACCCGGACGTCCTGGAACGCGACCGCCGACGTGTCGGTCGAGCGCTGGCCCATCTTGTCGAGGTGCTTCTCGACCACAACTCCGCGGGCGTTCGCGGGAACGATGAACGCCGTCAGGCCGCGGTGGCCCTGCGATTTGTCCGTCGACGCGAAGACCGTGAACCAGGACGCGTACCCCGCGTTCGTGATGAACATCTTCGAGCCGTTGACGACGTAGTCGTTGCCGTCGCGCACGGCCGTCGTCTGGATGCCGGAGACGTCTGAGCCGGCGTTCGGCTCGGTCAGCGCGAACGACGTCAGCAAGGGCTCCTCGACGAGCGGCGGGAGCCACTCGCGCTGCTGCTCCTCGGTGCCGGCCACGATCACCGGCCCGTGGCCGAGACCGTTCGCGACGATCGCGGTGCCGATCCCCGAGCAGCCCCAGCAGAGCTCCTCGCCGATCAGCATCCCCTCGAACGCCGACAGTGCGAGGCCGCCGTAGGCCTCCGGGACGTGGACGTTCATCAGCCCCAGCTCGTGGGCCTTCACGATCACGTCGGCCGGATGGGTGGAGTGCTCGTCGTACTCGCGCTCCTTCGGCCGGATCTCCTTCTCTGCGAACTCGTGCGCGAGCTCCCGCAGCGCCTTCTGCTCGTCGGTCAGGGCGAACGAAACGCCGCCCGCGACGGTCTGTTCGACGATCGACACCCTCGGATTTTACTTGATTGACTGGTCAGTCAACTGCTTCCACGGGCCCGACCGGGGCCGGTTCCCCGGCTTCCGGGCGGGCAAGCGCGGCCGCGCCCAGCACGACGCAGGCGAAGGCTGCGACCCAGGCGACGCCGCGGGCGCCGGCGGGCAAGGACTCCCCGAAGAGGGCCGAGCCGGCCGCGATCGGAAGCGCGTTCGTCCACAACGTCGCCATCCCGGCAGTCGCGAGCGCGCCGCCGCGCTGGAAGCCGAGCTGGAGGGCGACGAACGCGAGCCCGTGACACGCGAGCAGGGCCGGGACGAAGGCGAGCCGCCCGCCGCCGACGACTGCCGCCTTGGTGCCGACGTCGCCCGCAGCGTAGAGG
>JBASRJ010000185.1:0-3341 GCA_049273785.1 Gaiellaceae bacterium
GGATGGGGATCGCGGGCGCGCTCGTGCTCGCCGGCGGCGCGATCTCGTTCGTCGGCGTCCGCGACCGGCGGCCGTCCGCACGCGAACCAGGACCGCTTCGATCGGATCCCTCGCGGGTTGGATGAACGGGAGAGCGCAGGACCGGCGCCGAGCACGGCGATCGCGTCCTAGCATCTCTCCGGAAAGCGGGAAGGAGACTGTCGTGAAGAGGATGCTGCTGCTCGTGATCGCCGCCCTGCTGGTGGCCCCGGTGGTCGGCGTCGTGCAGGCGGAGCCGGTCAACCAGTTCAGCTTCCTGCTCAAGAACACGAAGCCCGACGGCCGCTTCACGCTCATCTTCTTCGCGCGCAGCTTCGACAGAAGCGGCGGCGTCCCGCCCAGGCTGCTGTCGAACTACCTGCGGCTGCCGGCCGGCGCGAAGCTGAACAGAGCGTTCCTCAACAAGCGCTGGTACTGCGACGGGCGCCGGCTGCGCGACTCGATCGACCGCGACCTCGCGGGCAGCGGCACGCCGTTCGCCGACCGCGTCGAGAGACTGCCCGTCTTCATCCGCCGGCTCGCGCGGCGCCCGCACAGAAGCAGACGCGACCTGCGCGACCTGGCGAACGCGCGTACCTGCCTGAAGGCGAAGATCGGCCACGGCACGGCGGAGGTCGACGCGCGCGCGACGATCCCGGCGCTCGACCAGCTCGTGCCGTCGAAGTTCTCGATCTTCTTCAGCCGGCCGATGATCGAGGGAGGGATCGCCGGCTTCACCGTCGTCGGCGCGGCCGACGTCCACTCCGACGCGCCGATCGTCAAGAAGTACCCGATCGTGGGCGCGGTCCACGTCGCGCTGAACGCCAACTTCGTCAACGACCCGACGCCCGACGGGCTCTACGGCTACAAGCTCGTGCTGCCGGAGAGCAGCGTCAACGGGCTGGAGGTCAGCATCGCCCAGCTGCGCGTCGTCAACACGGGGCTGACGATCCTGAAGGGGACGTGCCTGAAGGAGCGCAGAGACGGCCGCTGCGCGCGGCGGCAGAAGAGAACGGCCTTCTGGTTCACGCGGCCGAGATGCCCCACCTCGGGCCGGATCAGCTTCCTCTCGTTCTACGACTACGTGGACCCGCAGCCGGACATCACGCAGACGTTCTCGCTCGCCTGCCCGAGATTCGGCTAGGCCTTGGACTCATAGGGGGTTGGCGCTACCGCTCTCGGGGCTCAAGGGCAGATCGAGAACGCTTTCGTCCATACGTGTGGGCATGAATCCCATGATCACATGATCGTTGGTGTGAATGCCACCGACGACTCTGCGAACCAAGCCCGTCGTCAGGAGCGCGTTGACATCGCGAGTGAGTGTCTTTGTCGTCTTCCCTGCGTACAGCTCCGCAAGCTCAGTCGTCAGATGCCGCAGCTCCACCTTTGCAACTACGCGGTCGACGGGCATGGCCAGCACAAGGCGCAGGCGACGGCGCTCGCTCGCCGTCCGAATATGACCAAAGGTCTGATAGATGTGCTGCTCCCACCGTGCAGCAGCCTCATAACGCCAGATTGTGTCGAGCTGTTCCTGAAGGCCCTCGACCAGCCCGCGTGTGGCGTAGAGGACAAAGTTGCTGATGTCGCCCGTCTTGCCCGCTCGCTGAAGCTGACGGTAGTACTCGGACCGCGTGGCGTTGTAGTGGTTTGAAAGCAGCTGGGTTGTAGGAGCAGGAAAGCCTGCCTTCAAGAGAATCCAATGCTCAAGGAGTCGCGCGGTGCGTCCGTTTCCATCCCCGAATGGATGGATCCACGCAAGGTAGAGGTGAGCGATGATCGCTTGAAGGATCGCGAAGGGCGCCGCGTACTCGGGCATCTCTCTTCTTGGCTTGAACGTCGGTCCGTTGATCCACTCACAAAGCCGGGTGAGCAAGTACTCGCAGTCGCGAGCCGGCGCTGCTCGATACACCCCTCCCACTCCAACGGAGTAGTCCCGAATGGCCCCCGGCACCACACCCTCTTCAAGCTCCAAGCCATCGAGAATGATCTCGTTGTATGCAAGGAGGTCGCTGACTTCGAGTTGTCGATTTCCGTCGGCCATCAGATCGTCCTTGACGGTGTTGAAGGCGCGGACGATGTTCTCGATCTCCCTTGCCAAGTACTCCTTGGATCGCGGAAGCCTCGCTCGACCCTCGACGACGTTCCGGGCCTCGTCCTCGGAGAGCGTGTTGCCCTCAATAGCGGTTGTGGCCAGCGCACCCTTGGTCAAGTAGACCTGGAGCAACTCTCGGCTTGTCTCGGGACTCAGAAGACTCCAGCCGATGTGCTTGGCTTTCGACTTTGCCTCGCCGAGCATGAGCCAGAGGACCGGACTTTGCGCAGACAGGTCCACCTGGAAGGAGATATGCCTGTGCGTTGTCAGGTACTCGCGCTCGTCCACTTTGGTGCCCGTTCTCAAGCCTTGCCATTTTCCCGTGGGGACGAGGATAGCGAGATTTTACCTGCTAAGATGTCCCTTACGATGTCCGCACTATAGCGCGAGTCTTGCCAGACCCTCCTAGTGCGCCGAGAAGCGCGGCAGGATCCGGTCGAGCCAGGCCGGCACGTACCACGTGCGCTCGCCGAACAGGCGGATCAGCGCGGGCAGCAGGATCAGCCGCACGACGGTCGCGTCGAGCAGCACGGCGACCGTGAGGCCGATGCCGAACTGCCGCGTGTTGGTGACGGGCGAGAGGGCGAAGGCGAGGAACACGGCGGCCATGATGAACGCGGCGCCCGTGATGATCGTGGCGGTCTTCTCGAGGCCGTAGCGGATCGCCCCGTCGGTCGTGCCGGTGAGCGCGCGGCCCTCGAGCAGGCGGCTGATGAGGAACACCTCGTAGTCGATCGAGAGCCCGAAGATGACGGCGAAGATGCCGCTCAGCGCGATCGCGTCGAGGTAGCCGGGCCCGCCGAGCAGGGGCGGATCGCCGCCGAAGCAGATCACGAGCACGCCGACCGCGGCGCCGACCGTCACGAGGTTGAGGACCACGGCGCACAGCGCCAGCACCGGCGAGCGGAACAGCACCAGCAGCACGAGGAACGTGACGAGCACGAGCACGATGACGAGGAAGGGGAAGCGCGCGCTGGTGGCGCGGTCGAAGTCGTCGAGCAGCACCGCCGGGCCGCCGACGAGGCCCTCGCCGCCCAGCTCGTCCGCGGTGCGGTCCTGCTCGCGCTCGAGCGCCGCGGCGAGGGCGACGCTCGAGGGGTCGAACGGCCCGGCGGTCGGGATCACGATCACGCGCGCCGTGCCGCCGCCGCGCTCGAGGTTGGTCGCGAACGAGACGTTCGTGCGCGTCTGGGGCGGCGTGCCCTCGATCGCCGCGAGCACGAAGTAGCCC
>JBASRJ010000197.1:0-8642 GCA_049273785.1 Gaiellaceae bacterium
GTAGAAGAGCGTCGTGCCCGAAACGTCCTGCGCGGCGCTTGCGGGATTCTCCGTCAGCGTCAGCGCCGGCCCGGTCGGCGGCGTCCCGTCGAGCAGGATCTGCTGGGAGCCGACGGCCTCCTCGTTCCCGACGTTGTCGTACGCGCGGAACTTGACCATGGTCGTCGTGTTGACGTTGATCGCTGCGACGTAGTCAGAGCCGTTGACCGGGCTCGGATCGCTGCCGTCGGTCGTGTAGCGGATCTTCTGGACGCCGGAGCCCGTCCCGTCGTTGGCGGAGAGCGTCACGACGACCGGCGCGGACGTGTAATAGGCCCCGTTCAGGCAAGCGGCGCCGTTGCACAGGGCCGCGGTCGTCGGGGCGGTCGAGTCGTCGGTGAACGTCAGCGCCGGTGCGGCGGTCGTGTTCCCGTTCGTGTCGGCGCCGGTGAGGACCTCGGTCGGCGAGGAGGTGGTGCCCTGGTTCCAGCTGAACGCGTTCGACTCGTACGGTCCGCCCGCGGGGGCAGAGACGGTCGAGGGCGTATGCGACCAGCCGGTGGCCGTGCCGCCGAGTGCCGCGGTCGCGCTGGAGGCAGCCCCGGATTCGGAGTCCGTGACCGCGTTGGTCAACGTGAAGCTGCCGCCGCCCGGCACCGAGCCGCGGTAGTAGACGGTCGTCCCGCTCTTCAACGCCGAGCTTGCGGGGGCGACGGACGAGAGAGTGATCGCGTTCGTCGGGCCCTGCGTGTCGACCTTCGCCGCATTCGACTCGGCCGAGGCGCCGACGTTGCCGACGTTGTCGGTCAGCTGCTCGCGGTACTTGTAGCAGTGGGCGTTGGTGACGCCGGTGTCGTTGCCGCCGACGAGCGTGATGTTCGTCCAGGAGCCGGAGTACGAGCCGCAGGTCCCGTTCACGAGGTTGGCGACGTCGCGCTGCACCTGGCTGCTACCCGAGGCGACGCCGGAGCCGGAGTCCGAGCCGCCGTTGAGGGTGACCGGAACGGACAAGCTGGCGTAGTAGCCCGCGGTCACGCTCGGCGCCGTCACGGACGGGCCGGTGGAGTCGTCGGTGAACGTCAATGTTGCGGCAGCGGTCCCGTTCCCGGCCGCGTCGGCGCCGGTCACGACCTCCGTCGGCGACGAGCTCGTGCCGTTGTTCCAGCTGAAGGCGTTCGAGTCGTAGGGGCCTCCCGCGGGCGTCGAGACCGTCGACGGCGTGTGCGACCAGCCACCGGCCGAGCCGCCGAGCGCCGCTGAGGAGCTCGAGGCCGGCCCCGACTCCGAGTCGGTCAGCGCATTGGTCAGCTTGAAGCTGCCACCGCTGGGCGCTGCGCCGCGGTAGTAGATCGTCGTCCCGCTCTTGTACGCACCGCCGGACACCGCGGAGAGTGACAGCGTGTTCGACGGGCCGGCGGTATCGACCTTGGCGATGCTCGACGCTGCGGAAGTTCCCTGGTTCCCGACCTTGTCGGAGAGCAGCTCGCGATACTCGTAGCAGTGACCGCTCAGGACGCCGGTGTCGTTGCCGCCGACGAGCGTCACGTTCGTCCACGAGCCGCTGAAGCTCCCGCAGGCGCCGTTCGTCAAGTTCGCCACGTCGCGCTGGACGACGCTCGTCGTCGCGTCGATGCCGGACCCGCCGTCCGTGCCACCGTTCGTCGTGACGGGAACGGACAGGCTGGTGTAGTAACCGCCGGTCACGGACGGCGGAGTTACGCTCGGCGCCGTTGTGTCGGCGACGACGGTGAACGGCGTCGCGGACGAGGTCAGCGCCCAGCCGTTCGTCGCGGTTACGTCCTGGTTGCCCCCCGGTGCAGTGGCGGCCGCGGTGAATGTGTAGACGCCGTCGTACGGCGAGCTCGAGTCGGCGCCGCCACCCGTCCAGCCCGTGCCGAGGCCGCCCGGGAACGTGAGGTGATCGATGCCGGACTCGGCGTCGTTCGAGGTTCCTGTGACCGTGAAGCCGCCGGCCGCGCCCTGGCGCACGTACACCGTCGTGCCCGTCGCGCTCGCGTTGCTGAACGAGCCGAACGTCAGCGAGGGCGCCGACGGGGCGGTCGTGTCGACGACCGTGATGCTCGGAGACGAGCCGAGACTCGTCAGCGTTCCGCTCGCGGACGAACGCTGCTGCGTGCTCCAGGTCTGCGCGCCTGCGGGAACGGGGGCCGTCGCGCCCGGGCCGCCGCCGCTGGTGGCGCCGTAGGCGATCGTGAACGTTGCGCCGCCCGCGATCGTCAGGCTCGAGACGGTGACGGTCTGGCTGGAGACGGAAACCGACCCCGTGCTCGCGGTCGTGTAGCCGGCGGCGCTGCCGGTCGTCGAAGGGGCGCTCCAGCCGCTCGGCACGACGAGCGTGACGGTGCCGTTCGAGAGCCCGCCCGCGGCTGCCGTGTACGTGAAGGTGATCGTGTGGCCCGTCGAAGCGCTGTTGGCCGAGCCCGTCGGCGTCGTCAGCGTCCCCGAGCCGTCGGCGGCGAGGACGTTGATGCTCGGCGAGGCGCCGAGGTTCGTCAGCGCGCCGGCCGACGTGGACTTCTCCTTCGCCTGCCACGTCGCCGCGCCCCCGGTCGTCGTTGCCGTGGCTCCGGGTCCGCCGCCGCTCGTGGCGCCGTAGGTGATCGTGAACGTCGAACCGCCGGCGAGCGTGACGCTCGAGACGGTGATCGTCTGACCGGAGACCGAGACCGCGCCCGAGCTTGCCGTCGTGTAGCCGGCGTTGGCGCCTGCGGTCGACGGCGCGCTCCAGCCGGCCGGCACGTCGAGTGTGACGCTGCCGTTCGAGAGGCCGCCCGCCGCTGCCGTGTACGTGAACGTGATCGTGTTGCCGGCGGAGCCGTTGGCCACGTTCGCGGTCGGCGTCGTCAGCGTGCCGGTGCCGTCGCCTGCGTTGACGGTGATGCTGGGCGAGGCGCCGAGGTTGGTGAGCGTGCCGGGGGAGGTGGACTTCTCCTGCGCCTGCCAGGTCTGTGCGCCGGTGCTCGAGGTCGCGGTCGCGCCGGGGCCGCCCGAGCCGGTGTCGCCGTAGGTGACGGTGAACGTGTTCCCGCCCGCGAGCGTCAGACTCGAGACGGTGATCGTCTGGCCTGAGACGGAGACCGTGCCCCCGCTGGCAGTCGTGTAGCCGGCGTTGGAGCCGGTCGTCGAGGGAGCGCTCCAGCCGGCCGGAACGTTGAGCGTGACCGAGCCGTTGGAGGTGCCGCCCGCGGCTGCCGTATACGTGAAGGTGATCGTCCGGCCGGTCTGGCTCGCCGACACGTTGCTCGTTCCGCTCGCGAGCGTGCCGGAACCGTCGGCCGCGTTGACCGTAATGCTCGGGGAGGCGCCGAGGTTCGTCAGTGTGCTTCCGGCGATCGACTTCTGCTGCGCCTGCCAGGTCTGCGCGCCGGTAGTCGCGGTCGCGGTCGCGCCCGGGCCACCGCTGCTCGTGTCGCCGTAGGTGACCGTGAAGGTGTTGCCAGCGGCGAGCGACAGGCTCGAGACGGTGATGGTCTGGCCGGACACCGACACAGAGCCCGAGCTGGCCGTGGTGTAGCCGGCGTTTGAGCCGGTTGTCGAGGGTGCGCTCCAGCCGCTCGGCGCAACGAACGTGACCGACCCGTTCGAGGTGCCGCCGGTCGCGGCGGTATAGGTGAACGTGATCGTCCTGCCGGTCTGGCTCGCCGAGACGTTCGACGTCGGCGTCGTCAGCGTGCCCGACCCGTCAGCCGCGTAGACCGTGACGCCCGGCGAGGCGCCGAGGTTCGTCAGCGTGCCGCCCGAGGTGGACTTCTGCTGGGCCTGGAAGGTCTGGACGCCGGTCGTTGCGCCCGCAGTCGCGCCCGGGCCGCCGCCGCCCGTCGCGCCGTACGTGATCGTGAACGTCGCGCCGCCGGCGAGTGTCAGGCTCGAGACGGTGATCGTCTGCCCCGCGACTGACACCGAGCCCGAGGTGGCCGTGGTGTAACCTGCCGCGTTGCCGGTGGTCGAAGGCGCGCTCCAGCCGGCGGGAGCCGCAACGGTCACGCTGCCGTTGGACATGCCGCCGGTGGCTGCGGCGGTGTACGTGAAGGTGAGTGTGTGGCCCGTCGAGGAGGCGCTCACGCTCGTCGCCGGCAGCGTCAACGTGCCGGACCCGTCGGCGGCGTAGACGTTGATGCTCGGCGAGGCGCCGAGGTTGGCGAGTGAGCCGGCCGAGGTGGACTTCTCCTTTGCTTGCCACGTGGCAGAACCTGCGGTGCTCGTCGCAGTCGCCCCCGGGCCTCCGCCGCTCGTCGCACCGTAGGTGATCGTGAACGTCGACCCACCCGCGAGTGAGAGGCTGGAGACGGTGATCGTTTGGCCGGAGACCGAGACGGTGCCCGAGCTGGCAGTGGTGTAGCCGGCGTTCGCGCCCGTCGTCGAAGGTGCGCTCCAGCCGGCCGGGACGTCGAGGGTGACGCTGCCGTTGGAGGTGCCGCCTGCTGCTGCCGTGTACGTGAACGTGATCGTGTTGCCGGTGGAGCCGTTGGCGACGTTCGAGGTCGGCGTCGTCAGCGTGCCGGTGCCGTCGGCGGCGTAGACGGTGATGCTCGGCGAGGAGCCGAGGTTGGCCAGTGAGCCGGCGGAGGTCGACTTCTCCTGCGCCTGCCACGTCTGCGCGCCCGTGGTCGAGGTGGCGGTCGCGCCGGAGCCGCCGCCGCTGGTGTCGCCATAGGTGATCGTGAAGGTCGAGCCGCCCGCGAGCGTGAGGCTGGAGACGGTGATCGTCTGGCTCGACACCGAGACGGTGCCGGAGCTGGCGGTGGTGTAGCCGGCGTTGTTGCTCGTCGTCGAGGGCGCCGTCCAGCCGGCCGGAACGACGAGGGTGACGCTGCCGTTCGAAATCCCACCGGTCGCAGCGGTGTACGTGAACGTGATCGTCCGTCCGGTCTGGCTTGCCGAGACGTTGGTCGTCGGCGTCGTCAGGGTGCCCGATCCGTCGGCGGCGTAGACGGTGATGCTCGGCGAGGAGCCGAGGTTGGCCAGTGAGCCGGCGGAGGTCGACTTCTCCTGCGCCTGCCAGGTCTGTGCGCCCGTGGTCGAGGTCGCGGTGGCGCCCGGGCCGCCGCCGGCGGTCGAGCCGTAGGTGATCGTGAAGGTCGCGCCGCCGGCGAGCGTGAGGCTGGAGACGGTGATCGTCTGGCTCGACACCGAGACGGTGCCCGAGCTCGCGGTCGTGTATCCCGCATTCGCACCGGCCGTGGACGGTGCGCTCCACCCGCTCGGGACGACGAGCGTGACCGTCCCATTCGACAAACCGCCCGTCGCCGCGGTGTACGTGAACGTGATCGTCCGCCCGGTCTGACTCGCGGACACGACCGAGGTCGGCGTCGTCAGCGTCCCCGAACCGTCGGCCGCGTAGACGGTGATGCTCGGCGACGAGGCGAGGTTCGTCAGCGAGCCGGCGGAGGTGGACTTCTCCTGCGCCTGCCAGGTTTGCGCGCCTGTGGTCGAGGTGGCGGTCGCGCCGGGGCCGCCGCCGCTGGTGTCGCCGTAGGTGATCGTCATCGTCGCGCCGCCTGCGAGGGTGACGCTGGAGACGGTGATCGTCTGGCTGGAGACGGAGACGGTGCCGGTGCTGGCGGTCGTGTAGCCCGCGTTGTTGCTCGTCGTGGACGGCGCCGTCCATCCACTCGGGACGACGACCGTGACGCTGCCGTTCGAGAGCCCGCCCGTCGCCGCGGTGTAGGTGAACGTGATCGTCCGGCCGGTCTGGCTTGCGGAGACCGTGCTCGTTCCGGTCGTCAGCGTGCCGGTGCCGTCCGCGGCGTTTACGGTGATGCTGGGCGAGGAGCCGAGGTTTGCGAGCGTGCCTGCCGAGGTGGATTTCTCCTGCGCCTGCCAGGTTTGCGCGCCCGTGGTCGAGGTGGCGGTCGCGCCGGAGCCGCCGCCGCTCGTGTCGCCGTAGGTGACCGTCATCGTCGCGCCGCCCGCGAGCGTCATGCTCGAGACCGTGATCGTCTGGCCGGAGACGGACACCGTCCCCGTGCTCGCGGTCGTGTAGCCCGCGTTGTTGCCGGTGGTCGAGGGCGCCGTCCAGCCGGCCGGGACGACGAGTGTGACGCTGCCGTTCGAGAGCCCGCCCGTCGCCGCGGTGTACGTGAAGGTGATCGTCCGGCCCGTCTGGCTTGCCGACACGTTGCTCGTCCCGCTCGTGAGCGTGCCGGACCCGTCGGCGGCGTTGACGGTGATGCTCGGCGAGGAGCCGAGGTTCGTCAGCGTGCCTGTGCTCCGCGACTTCTGCTGCGCCTGCCACGTTTGCGCGCCCGTGCTCGACGTTGCAGTGGCGCCGGAGCCGCCCCCGCTCGTGTCGCCGTAGGTGATCGTCATCGTCGCGCCGCCCGCGAGCGTCAGGCTCGACACGGTCATCGTCTGCCCCGCCACCGAGACCGTGCCCGCGCTCGCGGTCGTGTACCCGGCGTTGTTGCTCGTCGTCGAAGGCGCCGTCCAGCCACTCGGAACGACGAGTGTCAGCGAGCCGTTCTTCATGCCGCCTGCCGCGGCGGTGTAGGTGAAGGTGATCGTGCGGCCGGTCTGACTCGCAGACACGTTCGTCGTCGGCGTCGTCAGCGTCCCGGAACCGTCCGCGGCGAGCGGAGGCATCAGCGCCACGAGATGAGCGACCCAGGCGGCGCTTGCCGACACCGCCGCAGTCTTGTTGCCACTCGCGCCCGGGCTGGCCTGCGTGCCGTCGGCGCCGGTCGAGCGCGAGCGCGTGCCGGCCCCGGACAGCGCAGTGTACTCCTGCGTCATCCCCTGTCCGCCGCTCTGGACGGCGGTCACGTTCCCCGACGCCCCGTAGAACGCGATCAGCATGTCGTTGTTCTGCGTCGTCGTCAGGCCGGTGGCCGTTGCCGTGGCGCTGGTGGCCGAGTTGTCTGTCGGTGTTCCGTCGAATGGGCTGGTGGCGTCAACGCCCGAGTACGCGAGTATGGCTCCCGACGCATCGGTGCTGTTCGTCCAGGACCAGCTGTACGTGGTCCCAGCGACATCGGCCGCCGTGGCAAAGCGGTAGTAGAGAGCCTGCTCGATCCCGGCGCCCGACGTGCGGAGATTCCCGATCGGCGTCCAACCGGCGGGCGCAGTGATCGCGTCGTTGTTGCGCAGGGTGATCTGCGCGACCATCAGGTTGCCGGTGACAACCGACGCCGGCCGGACGAAGGGGCTGCCGGCGAAGCTTGTGGATGCGTTGACTGTACGCACGGAGCAGCCGTTGTAGTTGCCCGGGAAGGGACCGGGACAGGTCCCCACGAGGGCGATCGGATCGATCACGTACGGCACCGGCAGCTTGGCGTCGTCGAGTCGAAGCTCGAGCCAACGCCCGTGACGATCGCGCGTGAGTGACCAGCGCAGCCCTGCGGGCGTGACGTCTTTCCCGTGCTGATCGAGGATCGCCACCGGCAGGATCCGGAAGTCCGAGTTCTTGCCCCTCGTCGTGAACCCAACCGAACCGTCAGCCCTCAAGCTCGGGTCGAGACTCTTCGTCGACAGCCGCCATCGCCAGACATGCGTGCCCTGGCGCTCGTTGACGGTCAGCGACTGCTCCATGCGGTCCACGTCGAATGTGATTGCCTCGTTGCCGAACGACGTCGGCCGGCTGACGCCGTGCTCGAAGCGCCGCCACGAGCCTGCGCGGGTTTTGCCGAACGCGAGCGACAGTTCGGACTTCCCCGAGGTCAGTGTCAACCCGCCGTGCGCGACCTGGAGCTTCGCGCCGAGTGCAGGCCTGACGAGCGACGCCGCGGGTTGCGAACGGCCGAGCGACATCGAGAGGAACGTCCCCTGCTGTGGGTGGTCGCCCCGCACCGCGAACAGCACTGCGGCCACGGATGCGGCGAGCACGCCGATGACCGCGACGACGATGAGCTGCGATCGCCGGACGCTCGTCATCGCAGAGCTCCGAGGAGATCGCTAGTGCCGGGCGCCGGCTTCCTGACGCGCGAAGCGGCCGGGCCTGAAGACCCGATCACGTGCGTCAGGAAAGCCGGCGTCCGGGCGGATGCCTTCGCGCCGCGGAGAGTGGCGAGCTCGGAGACGGCGAGGAAGGCAACGACGGAAGGAGCCGCCGGAGAAGCGGCCAGGAGACGGACGAACTGCCTGGACGAGAGCACGGCCCTGGCCTCGGCTGACGCCGAGCCACGATTGGGCCGCAGGTCCGGGAAGCTCGCCATGTTTTCTCCTACGCGTGTGCGCTTTGACACGCGTCTCCGAGTGGAGGAATCGGCTCGCAGAGACCGTTTCCTGAAGAAATTCAGACTTCCAAGGGATACGAAAAGGACACAAATCCCCCTTCGGGGGTAGTGGTTGGCGCTCTACGCTGGGTGAATCGGATCCGAGCGGGGTGCCCGGTCGTGAGCCGACGAGGGCGAGATAAGGCTCGAGTAGAGGTTTAGATGTGTCTAGCGAGCGAGGGTTGCGGCGACGAGCTCGCCCGCTGATCCGCTCGCCAGGACCGTCAAGGCACCAGTACCCGTGGACGCGATCTCGCGCGCGGCCGAGACCCAACAGTGGTCGACCGCGGGGCACACTCGCTCCGAGACGCCGGGGAACGCCGCGGCGACATAGCGAGGCGCAAGAGTCCGCCAGGCCTGCGCCTGGTCGAGCGTGTCCCAGCGGAGGACGAGCGCGACCGTCGCGGCGCCGCCGGCGCCGACGTACAGGGC
>JBASRJ010000207.1:0-8282 GCA_049273785.1 Gaiellaceae bacterium
CCCCCGCGCGACTCTCCGCCGGCCGGATCACGTCGCGCGGACCGGTGTCTTCTCGGGTTCGGCCAACGCTTGCGCATTGACCGGCACTGCGAGCACCGGACAGGGTGAGGTGTGCAACAGCCGCTGCGTGACACTTCCGAGCAGCATTCCCGTCACACGACCGTGCCCACGGGTACCGACAACGATGAGGTCCGCACCGATCTCACGGGCCGCCTCGGCGACGAGGTCGGCCGGGTCGGTGTTCACGCCGGTGACGACTCGGAAGTCGGCGTCGACTCCGGCGTCGACGAGTCCCGCCACTTTCGCCCGAAGCCGGGCGCGCAGGTCCTCTTCGTCGGCGAGCACGGAATAGCCGGCGGCTCGTCCACCCATGTGTTCATCGGCATGGACGACGATGAGCTTCGCATCGCCGTCTGTTGCAAGTTCGATCGCGGCCGGGAGCGCGCGCTCAGCGGCCTCCGAACCGTCAGTTGCCCAGATGATCTGCTTGAACATGGTTCCTCCTTTCGGTTACGTGCTCATTCCCTGTTGCGCAGCTACGGTCGGCCGCACATGCTCCGCGGTCCGCACCGTCAGCTCGAGCTCGACCGGGACGGCCAGCGCGTGTTCCACGAGGCAGACTCGGTGGGCATCACGGGCCGTGTGCTCGGCGCGCCGCTCGAAGCCCGCGTCAACCGTCAAAGCGACACGCAGTTCGATGACGACGAACCCGACGCGGCCCTCGGCGCGCTTCGTCACGTGGCCGATGCTCTCGACCTCGAGGTGCTGCAAGACGAGCTCGCGCTGCTCCATCAGAGCATCGAGCGTCAGTGCATAGCACGACGCGACCGCTGCAACCAACAGGTCCTCGGGTGACCACATGCCAGGCGTGCCGCCGCGAAACTCGGGCGGCGTCGCCGCCTCGAGCGGCGATTTCCCGTCGCAGCTGAGGCGGACCCGCCGCTGCGGGAGCGGCGACGCCTCAACCTTGAAGCGGAAGTCCTTAAGCGTGTGCGTGCTCATGTCACACCTCCGCTTTGGCTTGGTCGTGCTTCTGTTCCGCGGCCTCGTCTGGTGCGCCTGCCGGCACGATGAGCACGGGGCACTTGGCGTGATGCAGCACGCCGGTCGACACACTGCCGAAGATCAGCCTCTTCATCGGACTCCAGCCGTGCGAGCCGATGACGAGGAGTTGCGGTTCGTGCGTGTCAGCAGCTCGGCAGATCTCTTCGACGGGAAATCCACGAAGAGTGAAGGCCTGAACCTCCACGCCTGCGCCCCGCGCTCGAGTCGCGGCCGCCGCGGCGACCTTGTCGGCCTGTTCCTTCGCAAGCTTGGCGAGGTCAGGAACAACGGGAACAGCCGCGTAGCCGAGCGTGCTGTATGGGATGTCCCACGCAGTGACGATGACCAGCGGCGCACCGAGCAGCTTCGCGAGCTCGATCGCCTTTTCGGTCGCTTCTTCGGCAGTCGGCGATCCGTCTGTCGCGAGCAAAATCGGCTTCATCGGAAGACCTCCTTGGGTTTGGTCATGGGCGGAAGACGATCCGTGCGGGCACATCGCCGTGCAGGACGTCCTCCATTGCCGACTCCACTTGTTCGAGTGGACGCTCCTCGCGGACCACCCGGGTCTTGCCGGCCGCGTGCAGCTCGAAGACCTCGCGAAGGTCGAGCCGCGTGCCGACGATCGAGCCGACGACGGTGATCCCGTTGAGAACGGTCTCGAAGATCGGCAGCTCCATTCGGTTCTCTGCCGGCAGCGCGACGAGCGACATCGTTCCGCCGCGACGCAGCGACGCGAACGCCTGCTCGAACGCCTTCGGGGAGACCGCGAGCACAACCGCGACGTCGGCTCCGCCGAGCTCCTTGATCACGGCGACCGGATCGCGCTCGGCGGCGTTCACCGTGAACTCCGCACCGAGCTCACGGGCGAGCTCGAGCTTCTCGTCGACGAGATCGACTGCGACGACGCTCGCACCTGCAATCCGGGCGTACTGCAACGCCAGGTGGCCGAGACCGCCGATACCCCAGACAGCAACCAGATCGGCTGACTTCGCGCCGGCGACCTTGACCGCTTTGTACGTCGTGACGCCCGCGCAGGTGAGGGGCGCGGCGTCGAACGGATCGATCCCGTCGGGAACCTTGACGACGTGCCGGGCAAACGCCTTCGCGTATTCGGCCAAGCCGCCGTCGATCGTGTAGCCAGTGTTCTGCTGGGACTCGCAGAGCGTCTCCCAGCCCGACACGCAGTAGTCGCAGGTCCCGCATGCATAGCCCAACCACGGGATCGCGACTCGATCGCCGACCGCGACCTCGGTCACTCCCTCGCCGATCGTCTCCACGATTCCGACGCCTTCGTGACCGGGGATGAAAGGGAGCTTCGGCTTCACGGGCCAATCGCCGTGAGCCGCATGGATGTCGGTGTGGCAGAGGCCGGATGCCTCGATCCTCACGACGATCTCGCCCGGGCCGGCCACGGGCTTGGTGACTTCTCGGACCCGCGCAGCCTCGTCGAAGCTGAGCACGACCACGGCGCGCATCGTTTCCGTCACCGACGGCGACGGGGCGGTGGCCTCTATGAGCGATGTACTCATCTGTCTCCTTCGTTAGAGCTCGAGGCCCACGCGGCGCGAGAACTCGCAATGCGCGGCCACTGCCTCGGCCAGCGATCGCGCTTGCTCCAGCCGCTCGCGTACCTCGAGCAGATATGTCGCCAGATCGACCCGGTGGACGTCGACGCCGAGGCGGTCGATCAAGCAGCCCGCCTCGACGACGGCGCCTCCCGGTTCCCAGAACGCGCAGCGCTCTCGCGAACACGGCTCGGCTTCAGCCTGAGCGACGAGGCGGAGTGTGCAGTTCGGTGTTTCGACCCGGCTCATGCTTCGAGTTTTCCGCTTGCGGTTCCGCGGGCCATCGGGCCGTGCGCTGATTCGCGTGCGGGGTACTACTGAACGAGAAGGGCGGCCTCTCGGCCGCCCTTCATCGCGAGCGGAGTCGCCGCTCAGCTTGCGGGGACTGCGGCGCGGCTCGGTGCCGCTTGCCCTGCGGTCACGCTGCGCTTGCGGAGCGCACCGCCGAGCGTCAGAACAGCGAACCCGATGCCGCTGAGCAGGAGCGCGACGCCGACGACGATGCCGAAGTTCGCGAGCTGCTCCGCCATGTACGACGTGTTCAGCGCCGTCGTCAGGGCCGTCTCGGTCACCCAGATGTCACGAATGCCGTTCGCGACGGGCTGCTTCGTCTTCGGGTCGACGACCGCATACTTCGGGTCGTTCGTCCCGCCGCCCGGTGCCAGCCCGGCTGACGGCGTGCCATCCTTCGCGAGGAAGCGTCCCATCTGTGCGTACGTGTAGCCCTTCGTCGCCTCGAGCGTGTGGATCCGCATGTACTTCGCGAATGCCCGAGCCCGGCCGCCGTTGTCGACCGCCTTGCCGGCGATGTTCTCGCTCGGCAGCGTGATCGAGGCGGAGAGACCGGCCTGCTTGGCCTCGGCCTTGATTGCACTCGGCGTCATGTCGGGGGTGCCGACGATCGCCTCCTGCTTGAGGCTCGACTGAACCGTGCTGCGGCCGTTGACGCCGAGCACGATCGCCGCGATGCCGAACGCGACGAGGATGATGCTGGCGGCGATGCCGCCGTACTCGAAGAACTTCCGGTTAGTGAACATCTTGCGACTCCTTTCGCGTAGTGCCCTTTGCAGCGCAGTGTGCGCGAGCCCTCAGGGATCGCCATCCGTCGCCGCCCGCCGATTTGCTGCGGTTTCCCCGCAGGGTCGATACGGTCTTCGCCCGGGGCCCTACCGAATCAAGAGCACGCCGAGCCCGACCGTGGTGGCCGTGATCAGCAACGCGAGCGCCACGGTTACAGCCGTGCCCAAGGCGCCGGCGGCGTGCTCGCCGAGCAGCGAACGGTCCCGGGCCAAGAGCGCGACGAAACCCAGCAGCGGGATCAGCAGCACGGCGTTGATCGCCTGGGTCAGAAAGAGGATGGGGACGAGCGGGGCACCGGGGGCAAGCACCACGAGTGCGCCGACGACGACAACGAAACCATACGTGCCGTAAAAGACGGGCTCGCTTCGGACCGGTGCTTCGATCCGTGCTTCGCGCCCAAGCGCCTCGCTGACGGAGTAAGCAGTCGACAGAGGAAGGATCGCGGCGGCGAGCAGCGCCGCGCCGAGTAACCCGATCGCGAAGAGCGTCGACGCGAGGTCGCCCGCGAGCGGCCGTAGTGCAGTTGCCGCGTCGGCGGCGTCATTGACCGACCTGTGATGCGCGTGCAACGTCGCGGCACAGGCGATGACGATGAAGAAGCCGATCACTCCCGTCATGACGGCGCCGGCGAGAACGTCCACACGCTCGAGAGCCAGGTCCTGGGGCCGGAGCCGCTTGTCCACCGCGTAGGACTGGATGAACGCAAGCCCCCACGGTGCAAGCGTCGTGCCGACGGTCGCGGTCGCCACGAGCAGCGCGTGACGCCGTAACGGGAGAGATGGAACGACGAGGCCGTGGACCGCAGCCGACCAGTGGGGATGGGCCAGGATCCCGGATGCGAAGTAGGTGACGAACACCGTGGCGAGCAGCAGGAATATGTGTTCCACGCGCTTGAACCCGCCGCGCACGACGAGCGTCGAGACGAGAGCGGCCGCGACCGGCACGCTGGCGTAGCGGCTGATGCCTGCGAGCTCCGACGCAGCGGCGACGCCGGCGAACTCGGCGCACGTGGTGCCCACGTTTGCGACGAGCAACACTGCGGCCGCGGACACGGCTGTTCGGTGCCCATACCGATCCCGGATCAGGCCTGCGATTCCGCGACCCGTAACGCAGCCCATCCGCGCCCCGAGCTCGTGGAAGACGGCCAGCGCGACTGTGGACAGAAGCAGGACCCAAAGGAGCTTGTAGCCGAAATCAGCTCCGAGGATCGAGTAGGTCGTGATTCCGGCCGGGTCGTCGTCGGACAGACCGGCGAGGAGGCCCGGCCCGGCGACCGCAGCAAGCGCGATCAGGCCGGGCCGCCGCACCGCTCGCAGCGCGAGGGCGTGCCGGATCGTCCGGGCGCGCGTGACAGTCCGCACCGGCTGAGCTTACGATTTCGAGTGGGATGGCCACGGCGCGTGAATCAGCTCGCCTCCGCACGCTGCTAGAGACCGGGATTGCAATCAGTTCCGAGCTCTCGCTCGATGCCGTCCTTCAGCGCATTGTCGAGGCTGCCGTCGCGCTCACGCGCGCGCGGTATGCGGCGCTCGGCGTCATCGATCGTTCGGGCACCGCCCTCGAACGCTTCATCACAACGGGTTTCGACGAAGCGACACGTGCCCAGATCGGCGATCCGCCGCACGGCCGCGGCATCCTCGGCGTGCTGATCAGCGATGCCAAGCCCCTTCGGCTGCACGACCTGCACGAAGATCCACGCTCGGTGGGCTTCCCGCCCGGCCATCCACCCATGCGGAGCTTCCTTGGCGTGCCGATCCTCCTTCGAGGCGTTGCGTACGGAAACCTGTACCTCACCGAGAAGGAAGGAGCAGAGGACTTCGCTGACGAGGACGAGGAGTTTGTCACCCTGCTGGCAGCGCAGGCCGCCGTTGCGATCGAGAATGCGCGCTTGTACGAGTCGGCTACTGCATGGTCACGGCAGCTCGAATCGCTGAACGAGATCGGCAACGCCCTCGTCGGTGAGCTCGACCTCGTTCGCCTGCTCGACCTCGTTGCGGCTCGTCTCCGTGAGCTGATCGATGCGCGCATCGTGGCGATCGCGCTTCCGGTTGGCGACGAGCTGCGTGTGGAGGCCGCGGCCGGGGAGGGATCGGCTGAGATAGTCGGCCTGATGCTGCCCCGAAGGGAGTCGAAGGCGGGCCGCGTGCTTGAGCGCAGGCGCAGCGAACGCATCGATTCCGTCCTGGAGGATCCCGAGATGCACCGAGAGGCGACGCGGCAGCTTGGGGCGCGAAGCGGCCTCTTCGTGCCTTTGCTCGCCCGCGACGAGGGGATCGGCGTGATCATGGCCCACGACAAGCTCGGGCCGGACGCGCGCTTCGGCGACGCGGACCTTCGTCTCGCCGAGCAGTTCGGTGCGCGCGCCGCGATCGCAGTCGACCTATCCAGACGTGTCGCTCGCGACTCGCTCCGCCGAGTCGTCTCCGGGCAGGAGATCGAGCGCCAGAGGCTCGCTCGCGAGCTGCACGACGAGACCGGTCAGGCGCTGACATCGATCCTGCTCGGCCTCAAGTCGGTCGAGGAGGCGAGCGGGCCCGAGGAGATGCGCGCGGCGGCAAGCGAGCTTCGCGAGCTCGTCGTCGCGACGCTGCAGGACGTCCGCCGCCTGGCCGTGGAGCTGCGGCCGAAGGTACTCGACGATTTCGGACTCGTGGCCGCCCTGGAGCGGCTGGTCGAGACGTTCTCGGAGTCCACGGGAATCGACGTCCAGTTCGAGGCTCGTCTGGGCGACGAGCGGTTGTCCGAGGAGTTGGAGACGACGCTCTACCGCATTCTTCAGGAGGCGCTGACGAACGTCGTGAAGCACGCGCATGCGCGTAAGGTCAGCATCCTGCTCGTTCGGCGCGGGGGAAAGGTGACGGCCGTCATCGAAGACGACGGGGAGGGGTTCGATCCGGAAACCTCGGGCGAGGAACGTCTCGGCTTGCTCGGGATGCGCGAGCGAATCGACCTGCTGAACGGCCGGATCACCGTCGAATCGTCCCCTGGATCCGGAACGATGCTCGCGGTCGAGGTACCGCTCTCGTGATTCGTGCGGTCGTGGTCGACGATCACGCGGTTGTGCGGTCGGGAATCAAGCTGCTCCTGGACCGCGAGGAGGACATCGAGGTCGTCGGCGAAGCGGGCAATGCGAAAGACGCAGTCTTTCGCGCCCGGGCGTTGAAGCCCGACGTCATCCTGCTCGACGTCGTGATGCCCGGCCAGAGCGGGATCGACGTCCTGCCGAACCTGTTGAAGGAAGCGCCGGACGCCAAGGTGCTCGTCCTGTCGATGCAGGACGATCCGAGCTACGTGCGGGAGGCGTTCGGCGCCGGTGCCTCCGGTTACGTACTGAAGGAAGCCGCGGACGAGGAGGTCGTCGCAGCTGTCCGGGAGATCGCAAGAGGCGGCCGTTACGTGCATCCTGCACTCGGCGCTCGAATGGTGGCCGCGGACGCGCAGGCACGCGCCGCGGCGGAGGCGGACCCGCTTTCCGACCGGGAGCGCGAGGTGCTTCGCCTACTCGCGCTCGGGCACACCAACCAGGAGATCGCGAAGATGCTCTACATCTCCGTGCGCACGGCCGAGACGCACCGTGCGCACATCATGCAGAAACTCCGACTCGCCACCCGTGCCGAATTGGTGCGTTACGCGTTGTCGCAGGGACTGCTCGAGGAGGACGACGGCTAGACGCCGAGCCCGACTCCGGTCTTCGACTGCTCACGCGCCCAGAAATACCGCTCGTGCGCGAGCCGCGGCGGGCCGTCGACGAGCGCACGCCACGGTCCGAGCGCGGTGGAGATCACTGGGTCGTCGACGATCTCGTTGACGATCCACTCGACCTCAGGCGCTTCGAAATAGAACGCCACCTCATTCGCGGTGATGTAGGCGGAGTGGCGATGGAGGCCGAGTTCCTCCGGGTCGAAGGGCGGTCCGGCGCGGAGCAGTGCTTCTGCCTCTTCGTGCTTCCCCTCGTGCAACCGTGCGACGATCACCAGCCGGTTCATGTCTCCTCCTTGATCGGTCTTGCCGGGAGGATCGCGCCGTGCGTACTGCCGCACATCCGGCAGAAACGCGGAACCCGTTACGGTTTTCCCGCAGCCCAGCGCTCGAAGATCACGAGCACGCTGAGCTGCTCGTAACCCGTGAACTGGTGCTTGGCACCGGCCTCGACGAACACGGCATGGCCTTCCTGGACCGCGACGGAAGTGCCCTCGACGTCGAGCGTGCCGCGGCCCTCGAGGACGATGTAGATCTCGTCGACGTCGTGTGGCTGCTGGTGGTCCGGCTCGGGAGCGACGAGGGTGTAGACGCCGACCTCGACGCCGGGTGACTCGTGAACGATCTCGTAGCCGCCGTTGGCGGCTACGAGGCGGTTCTTCACGTCGGCGATGCTGAATTCGTGCACGGGCAGCCGACTCTACTAGGAGACGACGACCGTCAGTCGCAGGACATTGTCCTCGCCGACCGTCTTCATCTTTCCCATCATCGGATAGTCCTCGCCGGGCCTGGTCGTGAACCGGTACGTACCGGCTTTCGGGAACGTCACGGACGTGCGCGCGCTCATGCGATTCATGTTCGGCTTGACGAGCGTCACCTTCGGTCCGGAAACCT
>JBASRJ010000262.1:0-20902 GCA_049273785.1 Gaiellaceae bacterium
CCACGCGCTTCCCGAGTCGCCCGACGGACTTCACGCTCTTGTACCTCGGCTCCACGTGGCTGCCGCGGGATCTCCGGCCGCTGCTTCGAGTCGCCCGCCGCCGGGCCGCCCCGATCGTCCTGAACCAAAACGGGATCGCCTATTCGGGGTGGGCGGGAGACCGGACGGAGGAGCTGAACCGGCCGAACCGTACTGCGCTGCTCGCGGCCGATCACGTGCTGTACCAGAGTGAGTTCTGCAAGCACTCGACGGACGAATTCCTGGGGGAACCCCCGGGATCCTGGGAAGTGCTCTACAACGCCGTCGACGTCGACCGATTCACGCCTGCCGCTCAGTCGCTGGGCCGAGGGCCCGTGCTCCTGCTGGGCGGCGACCAGACGCAGACCTATCGCCTCGAGCTCGCGCTCCGAACGTTCGCCCTCGTCCTCGCTGCGCACCCCGAGGCTCGGCTGCTCGTCGCGGGCCGGCTGGTGTCGCCGGCCGATCCTCTCGTCGAGAAGCTCGCGTTGGGCGGGCGCGTCGAGCTGCTCGGCCGCTACGCACAGCGCGATGCGCCAGAGATCTTCCGGCGTGCGCATCTCCTCCTCCACACGAAGGTCAAGGATCCGTGTCCGAGCGCCGTGATCGAAGCGATGGCGTGCGGCCTGCCCGTTGTCTACCCGGCAAGCGGGGGCACGGTCGAGCTCGTCGGGGACGAGGCCGGAATCGGCGTTCCGCATCCGGATGGTTGGGAACGAGACGAGCCGCCCTCTCCCGAGGACCTTGCCGGCGCGGTCGAACGCGTGCTCGCAGACCGTTGCACCTACGCCGCCGCGGCGCGGCGGCGCGCGGTCGAGCGCTTCGCCCTCGGTCCTTGGCTCGATCGCCATGCCGAGCTCTTCGACGAGCTACTCGCCCGCTGAGGCCTCGACCCAGATCTCGCCCCAGACCAGCAGCGGCTGCCCCATCGTCCAACCCGCTGTCGCGAGCTCGTCGCGGAGGCGTTGCGTGTCGTACTCGAGCTTGTGCTCCGGGTCGGAGAAGTATGGAAGGCCGAGCTCGCGGCGGAGCGGGACCGTCCAGTCGCGGTCGAGGACGGGGACGCGGAGAAGCAGCCGGCGAGCGCCGGAACGTTCTCGCAGGGCACGCAGGAGCTCGACGCGAGGGGCGACATGCTCCAGCACGTTCGAGAGGATCGCGACGTCGACCGGGACATCGGGCACATACTCGACGGCGTCGGCTTGCACGTAGGTCACGCATTGGTGCGGAAAGCGGTGGCGCGCGAACTCGAGCATCCATGGGCTCGCGTCGATTGCGAGGACGGTCGCGCCGGTGCGCTCGGCGACGTCGTGGGCGAGTTCCCCCTTTCCGCACCCCACGTCGAGGACGCGCTCCCCGGAATGGATGCGCTCGACGAAGAAGTCGTGATAGCTCGTCAGCCGGTGCTTCGCATGCACGCCGTCGTCGTACGCGATCGCGCCGAGGTCGACTCCCACATACGCGTCCTGGTAGACCTGCAGCAGCTCACGCATCGCCTTCCTCTTGTCTTCCTGCGCCCGGATCGTCCCCAGCCACAGGCGGAAGAGCGGTCGCCAAGCGGCGTACGGGAAGAAGGGTCGGAGTGGACGCAGCGGCATTCGTCGGCCGATTCCGCCCGCGACTCGGCGCACCGTCCACGGTCGCCGGCTCACGAGCGGTAACCGACGAGCCTGCCCCGCAAGGTCGAGAGATGGAAACGTGCGCGGCGCCCGTCGCGTCGCGCAACCGAAAGCAGCGCGCCGACGAGAGGGCGGGCGAACATCCGTGCGACCGTGGCCAGCGGATAGCGGTGCTTGCGGAGGATGTAGCCGATGCTCGCGCCGTCGCGCAGGCCGGTCGCCGCCGGCGGAAGGGCGTTGTCTTCGTGCACGACGACGAGCTCCGGGTCGTACTCGATCCGCGCGCCGCCGTCGATCGCGCGCACCAGATAGTCGATCTCCTCACCGGACGCCCAGTCGGTGCGCGAGCCAAGCCCGAGCTGCTCGTCGAATGCGCCGACACGCGCAACCACGCCGGCACGCAGGAAGATCGTGAACGAGATCGCCCGGTTCCACAGGTTCTCGCGGGTCAGCGCTGCTGCGTCACGTTTCCACGAGCGAGACGAGCGCCCGTCCGCGCTCACGGCACGTCCGGTCACACCGTCGAGCGTTGGATCGTCGGCAAAGCGTCGTGCGACGCCCTCGAGCAGGTCGTCGGGGTAGATGCAGTCGTCGTCGGGGAAGGCGACGATGCCTCCTCGCACAGCAGGCAGAGCGGCGTTGCGAGCCTGCGACAAGCCACGCGCGGTGCTGAGCCGCATCACGTCCAGCGAACCGCTAGCGGCGAGAACGGCGTCGAGCCGCCCGTCCTCGTTCTGATCGACGAGCAGCACTCGGAAGACAGGATGTGTCTGCCGCTCCAGAGAGGAAAGGAACCGTCCAAGCTCCTCGACGCGGTCAACGGTCGCGACGACGAGGTCGAATGACGGCAGCTCGTGGTCGGCCACGCGCCGTACGCTAGCGCCCATGCCCCTCGTCTCCGTCCTCCTCGCCGTCCATAACGACGCGCGATACCTCCCAGTCGCCGTCGAGAGCGTGTTGCGGCAGACCGTCGACGATCTCGAGCTCATCGTCGTCGACGACGCCTCGAGTGACGAGACGCCTACGGTGCTCGATGCCGTCTCGGACAGGCGCCTCGTCATTCTGCGGAACGACGAGCAGCTCGGGCTGGCCGCGTCGCTGAATCGGGGTCTCGATCGTGCGGACGCCCGATACGTCGCGCGGCTCGACGCGGACGACGTCTCCTTTCCGAACCGGCTCGAGCGCCAGCTCTCGCGGATCCGCAGCGACCCGCGGACGGCGATCGTCGGCGCCGGAGTGCTCGACCTCGACGCAGAGGGTCGGCCCGGGCGCCTGCATCAGCTTCCAACTGGTGCGAGGGCAGTGCGCTGGCACGCGCTGTTCGGGTCGCCGTTCTTCCATCCGGCCGTGCTCCTCGACCGGGAGCTGCTCGACGAGCACGGATTACGCTACGACCCTACGTATCTCGAGAGTGAGGACTACGACCTGTGGTCGCGGCTGCTCGCGGTCGCCGACGGCGACAACCTGAGTGAGCCTTTGGTGCTCAAGCGCGTTCACGGCGCCCAGGCGTCCGTACGACGAGGCGACCTGCAGCGGTCGTTCCAGCGCGAGATCGCACTGCGTGAGATCACGCGCATGGTCTCCGATCCAGCGGAGGCAGAGCGCGCGTTCGGCGGTCAACCCGACGCGTACCTCGAGCTGCTGAGACGGTTCGAAGAGCGCTACGGGATCGACGAGACGGTGCGAGCAGCGGCGGCCAAGCGTCTCGCGCGGTCCGGTCATCCGGTGCAAGCCCTCCGTCTCGCTCCGATGATTCCGGCCCGTGTGGCGGCCGAGCGTGCGCGCCGTGCTCTGCAAAGACGGGCGGCACACAAGCAGGCTGCGGGGTGGCTCGAGGCTCTGAGTGCTTCGTCCGAGCCGATCCGCGTGACCGTCGTGTCGCCGGAGCCGACGCCCTATCGCGCGCCGCTCTTCGATCGCGTCTCCGAGCGTCCGGAGATCGATCTGACGGTTGTCTACGCGGCGCGAACTGTCGCACGCCGGACGTGGGCGGTGGCGTCGCATCACCGCAGCGTGTTCCTGCACGGGCTGCCGGTTCCGGGCGCGCGCCGGCTGCTCCACCACGACTATCCGGTCACCCCCGGCGTCGTCCGTGCGCTTCGTCGGGCTCGCCCGGAGGTGGTCGTCGTCTCGGGCTGGAGCACGTTCGCGTCGCAGGCGGCGATTGCGTGGTGCCGCGCCCGCAGCATCCCGTACGTGCTGCTCGTCGAGAGCCACGATCTCGCGCGTCGCTCCGCCTGGCGCGGTGCGGTCAAAGGCGCCGTCGTTCCGCGGTTGCTCCGTGGCTCGGCCGGCGTTCTCGTCGTCGGCAGCCTCGCCCGCGATTCGGTAGTCGCGCGCGGAGCGCCGGCCGACCGGGTGCGGGTCTTCGCGAACACGATCGACGTCGCGGCGTGGGAAGAACGTGCGGACCGCCTCGTCAGGAAACGGCGCAAGCTGCGGTCGGCGCTCGCGTTCGGCGACGACGACGTGGTCGTGCTCTCGGTGGCGCGCCTCGCGCGCGAGAAAGGACTGGACGTCCTGGTCCGCGCCGCCGCGGCCACCAACGACGCGCACCTGGCCGTCGTCGTCGCCGGCAGCGGGCCCGAGGCGTCGCCGTTGATGGGCCTCGCCGAGAAGCTCGGTGTCCGCCTGCTCCTGACGGGCGAGCTGCCGGAGGAGCGCGTCGCCGAGCTGTATGTCGCGGCGGACGTGTTCGCGCTCCTGTCCCACCAAGAGCCGTGGGGAGTCGTCGTCAACGAGGCTGCGGCGTCCGGGGTACCGCTCGTTCTCTCGAACCAGGTCGGAGCGGCCTGGGACCTCCTGCGCGACAACGGTGCGATAGTGCCCACGGGAGACGTGGCGGCTGCCGCAGACGCGCTGCGAGGACTGGCCGCCGATCCGGAATCGCGGCGCGCGATGGGCGCTCGCTCGCGCAACGTCGTGCGGGAGTGGGGATATGACGCAAGCGTCGAGAACTTCGTGGTGGCGGTCAGGGAGGCGACCCGTTGACCGGGCGTGTCGAAGAGGCTACGCTGATCACGGAAAGTCAGACTTTCGGAAAGGGAGCAAATCGGACATGTCTGCCACAGTCGTTCGCAAAAAGGGAACGGTGACCATTCCTGCCGACATCCGCAAGGCCGCCCGTCTCGCCGAGGGAGACCTCATAGAGGTGGAGATGACCGCGGACGGAATCCTGCTCCGCCCGAGGAAGGTCATTGACGCGACTCAGGCCTGGTTCTGGGAACCTGCCTGGCAGGCGAGGGAGCGCAAGGCCGACGCGGATCTGGCTGCCGGGCGTTTCGATCGCTTCGAGGGCGACGGCGCGATGATGCGCGCTCTCGATGAGCGGACGAAGCCGCTCGATGCCGACGCGTGACGTCCTTGCCTCGTTCTGGCGCGACTGGGGCGAGCTCGCACCCGAGCAGCAACTGGAGTTCAGGAAGGCCTTTCGGAAATTCATCGCCGACCTGCGCACAGGTCGCTTCCGTGCCGGCCTGCGGGTCAAGCACGTTCAGGGAACCGATGGGATTTTCGAGATGACATGGGCGAACGACGGCCGCGCGACCTTTCAGCACGGCAATGAGCTAAAGCCGGGCGAACCGCACATCATCTGGCGGTGCATCGGGACCCACGACGTCTTCAACGCACCGTAGGGGCGACTTCGCGGTAGATCTCCTCCTGCCGGTCCGTCACACGGTCCCACGACGTCCGCCGTGCAGCCTCCCGGCCGCCGCGAGCGAGCTGCGCGCGCAACTCGGGGTCCGACAACACGCGCTGCACCGCGCCGACGACGGCCTCGCGGTCGTACGGCACGACCAGCGCCTCTCCGTCCTCGAAATAGCCTGCGATCCCACACCGGTCGGACACGATCACCGGCGTTCCGGCCGCCGCAGCCTCTGCCGCCACCATGCCGAAGCTCTCGCCCTCGGACGCGAGGACGAACACATCCGCTTGCCGGAAGAGCTCCAACGGCGGCTCGTCGGTCGCGGGGAGGACGTGCACGTTGGCGGCTGGAGCAATGGCCGTTCCGTGGCGGTCGTCCGGCCCGACGAAGACCACGTGCGCCTCCGGAACCCTGCGTGCCGTCTCGACCAGATGCTCGATTCCCTTGCCCGCGGCGATCCTGCCGACGTAGAGGATCAGCGGCGCGTCGTCCGCGATCCTGAGTCGCGCACGGAGCTCACCGTCGGCAACACCGTTCTCCAATGGTTCGGGAAAGCCGTTTCCACGCACGCGCACACGTGCGGGATCGGCGCCGCCCGCGACCACTGCGTCACGTTCGCGCTCGGACGCGACGACGACCGCTGCAGCACAACGTGCGACGCCGCGATAGACGGATGCATCCAGCGCGCGCTTCAGGGGAACCTTGCGTAGGCGCGGCTCGAACATCCCGAGCGGCTCGAACACGTACGGCACGCGCCGCAAACGGCACCACGCCGCCGTTCCCGTCGTCACGACGTCGCGGAAGCCGAAGACGTGCACGACGTCGGGACGAGGCGCTCGCGCCAGCGCGAACGGCAGCGTCGGCGTGATCCCCATCCAGCGGTACCGGATCGGCGTTGCGAGATAGCGCACCGTCGCGCCGTCGACTTCGCTGACGGAGGAACGATTCGCAGGCGAATGCGCGAGATCGACGATCGTCGTCGTGACGACGTCCACCGAATGGCCGCGCTCGACGAGTCGCCGCACGAGCTCGCGAGCCGCAACGACCGGGCCTCCGAACGCACGGGACGGCCACCAGACGGGCGCTGCGAACAGGATCCGCACCCGTGAGAGGCTAGCCTTCGGCGGTGCCGGAGACGCGAAGGCAGCGCCTGCTCGTTCTCAACCAGTACTACTGGCCGGGCGTCGAAGCGACCGCCCAGTTGCTGACAGAGCTGTGCGAGGCACTCGCGAAAGAGGCCGAAGTGAAGGTCGTGACCGGTGTCCTGCACGGACACGAGGACGAGCCGCGACGAACCGTTCACAACGGGGTCCAGATCGTCCGCGTGCCCTCGACTTCATTCGAACGCTCGAAGATCTTCGCGCGGGCGTCCAACTACGTCAGCTACCTCACCAACGCCTTGGTCTACGGCATGCGCGGACGGCGCCCAGACGTCGTCCTTTGCATGACCGATCCGCCGATCGTCGCCGACATAGCCCTTGTCGTCGCACGCCGTTATCGTGCGCCGCTCGTCGTCATCAGCCAGGACGTCTTTCCGGAGATCGCCGTGCAGTTGAAGCGGCTCGAGAATCCCGCCTTGATGAGCCTGCTGCGCGTCCTCGTCCGGATCTATCTCCGTCGCGCTGACCGGCTGGTGGCGATCGGAGACACGATGCGCAAGCGTCTCGAAGAGAAGGGAGCGCCGCCTGAGCGCGTCCGCGTGATCCCGAACTGGGTGGACACGAAACGGCTCGCCCCGCTCGACAAGGACAATCACTGGTCACGCGGGATGGGTTTCGCCGGACGGTTCGTCGTCATGCATTCCGGCAATGTCGGCCATGCGCAGGATCTCGATTCGCTCGTGCGGGCAGCGACGTTCCTGCGGGACCTTCCCGACGTTGCGATCGCAATCATCGGGACGGGTGCGCGCCACGCCGAGCTGGTCGCGCTGGCCGAGTTGCTCGATGTCGACCACGTTCGGTTCTTGTACTACCAGTCGCGCGAGGTGCTTCCGCAGTCGCTGTCCGCCGCGGACGTCCACGTCGTCGGCCTGGCGCCCGGTCTTGCGGGCTACGTCGTCCCGAGCCGGCTGTACGGCATCCTCGCCGTCGCCAGGCCGGTGATCGTGGCGGCGGACGACGACAGCGAGACCGCGCAGGTGGTGCAGCAGATCGGCTGCGGGATCGTCGTCCCGCCGGGCCGTCCCGAGCTGCTCGCCCATGCGATCCGCGACGCGCACGACGGCAAGTACGACCTCGAGGAGATGGGCCGGCTCGGGCGCGAGTGGGTCACCGCCGAGGCGGACCGCGACGTCGCGGTCGGCCGCTACCGCGAGCTGCTGCTCGAGCTTGCGCGGTAGCGCTCTCGCGGCCGCCGCAATCGTCGTCGCCTTCGCGGCGATCACGGGGTGGAATGCGTACAAGTATCCGAGCTCGGCGGGCTACGACGTCCAGCACCACCAGCAGTACGCCGACCTCCTGATCCACCACGGCGAGATTCCGGGCGCCGGGACCCGCAGCGAGTACTACACGCCGCCGGGGTTCTACGCGGTCGCAGGCGTGGCGACCCTCATCGGCGAGCATGTCCATTCGGGCGACCCACACAAGCTCGCGCAGGCGTTGAACTGGCTGGTGCTGCTGGCGACGGCCGGCGTCGTGTGGCTGCTCGCGCGTGAGCTCTTCCCCGGCCGGCGGTGGCTTCAGGTCGCCACACTCGGGTTCTTCTGCTTCCTGCCGGTCGTCCTGCGCGTGGGGGCGATGTTCCACCCGGAGCCGTTGTCGCTCCTTCTCTCGTCCGTCGCGCTGTTGCTGGCGGCGCGCATCGTCGGCCGGCGCGAATACCGAACTCGCCTTCTGATCGGCTCCGGCGTCGTCCTCGGGCTCGGACAGCTCGTGCGTGCGTTCTCGCTGTGGACGTTCGCTGCGGTCGTGATCGCGTTCCTCGTCGCGCGCGCGCCGTTCCGTTCGCTCGCCGTCGTCGTGATCGCGACGGCCGTGGTCGCGTCGCCGTGGTACATCCGGCAGGCGGTCAAGTACGGCAACCCGGTGTTCGACCGGCCGGCGCCGCACAAGCCGTTCTACGACCGCCGTCCCGCGCGCTTCTACGTCGGGCTCGGCCTGCCCGACGTCTTCACGCACCCGGTGCGGCCGCACTTCATCAACGAGGCGATCCCGACGACGTACAGCGAGGTATGGGGTGACTACTTCGGCGTCTGGAAGGGAAACCGCGAGCGGCAGAGCTTCCTCGGCCTCCTGCCGACGCTGCTCGCGGTCGCCGGCTGGATCGCGCTGCTCGCCGCCGCCCGCCGCATGCCCGCGCGACTGCCAGTCGCGTTGCTCCCCGGTCTCGGCATCCTCGGCTACCTCTACTTCACGGTGAGCTACCCGACCGTGGACGGAGACGTCCTGAAGGCGAGCTACATGCTCACCAGCGCGCCGGGTTGGGCGCTCGGATTCGGGCTCGCGTGCGACCGGATCGCCGCGCGCGGACGGCTCTGGGGCCTCGCGCTCGCCGTCCTCCTGGGCGCGATTGCGCTGCTCAGCCTCCCGTTTCTCGTTTACTCAAACTAACCTCCCCGTCGTGACGACCGTCCTCTTCACCTGCGCGGGCCAGCGCGTGGACATCGTCGGTGCCTTTCGTCGTGCCGGCGCCACCACGGTCGCCGCCGACGCGAACCCGCTCGCGCCGGCGCTCTACCACGCGGACCGGCACGTGCTCGTGCCGCGGATCGACGATCCCGAGTACGTCTCCGCCCTGCGGCGAATCGTCGACGAGCACGACGTGCAGCTGATCGTGCCGCTCACCGATCTCGACCAGTCGACGCTGGCGCGCGGTCGCGAGCAACTGGGCGCGCTCGTCCTCCTGCCCGACGGGGAAACGGTCGAGCGACTCGGGGACAAGTACCGCTCACATGTGCTGTTCGAGGAGCACGGCATCCCGTCGCCGCCGACGTGGCTGCCCGCCGGCGTCCCGGAGGACGCGTCCTTCCCGCTGCTAGTGAAGGCACGACAGGGATTCGGGTCACGCCACATCTACCGAGCCGCCGACCGGCTGCAACTCGATTTCTTCCTCGCGTACACGCCTGTCGATTCGATCGTCCAGGCGCAGCTTGGCGGCGAGGAGTTCTCGGTCGACGTCTTCTGCGATCTCGACGGCCGCTGCCTGAACGCGATCCCGCGCACGATGATCGAGTCGAAGGGCGGCGAGTCGATCAAAGGAATGACGATCCGCGACGAGGCGTTGATCGAGTTCGCGTGCGACGTCGCGGAAAAGCTCCGGCTCGTCGGCCCGGCGAACATCCAGTGCTTCCGGGAGGCGGACGGCCGGCATCTCGTGACGGACATCAACCCACGCTTCGGCGGCGGCTTCCCGCTGCCGCTCGCGGCCGGCGGCCAGTACCCGGAGCTCGCGCTCGCACTGGCGCGCGGCGAGCGGCCGGAGCCCAGGCTCGGCGATTTCCGCGAGGGGATCGTGATGACGCGGTTCTTCTCCGACCTCAGCCTGACCGAGAACGGCGACGGCACGCTGAAGCCGTTCGTGCGGACGGAATGAGGTTCCTCACGTCTCAGGCGGCCAGGGGCGTGAGGTTTGTCGTGACCGGTGCGGCCGGGTTCATCGGGTCGCATCTGGCGGAGAGGTTGAGCGCGGCGGGTCACGACGTCGTCGGCGTCGACTGCTTCACGGACTACTACGACGTCGCACTCAAGGAGGAGAACGCGCGCGGGCTCGACGTCCAACGGCTCGATCTCGCGGTGGACGATCTCGAGCTCGACGGCGTCGACGGGGTCTTCCATCTCGCGGGGCAGCCGGGCGTGCGCAGCTTCGGCGACGTGTTCGACGAGTACGTGAATCGAAATCTCGTTGCTTCGCGACGGGTGTTCGAGCGTGCCGCACGAGCCGGCGTCCGCGTCGTGTTTGCGTCCTCCTCGTCGATCTATGGCGACGCGGAGCGGTATCCGACTCCGGAGGACACCGAGCCGCGTCCGATCTCGCCGTACGGGATCACGAAGCTCGGCTGCGAGCAACTCGCGCGCGCCTACGCACAGGGATTCGGACTGGAGGCGGTCGTCCTGCGGTACTTCACGGTGTACGGACCGCGGCAGCGTCCGGACATGGCGCTGGCCCGCATCGTCGATTCGCTCGCCCGCGGCGCGCCGTTCGAGCTCTACGGGGACGGATCGCAGTCGCGCGCGTTCACGTACGTCGCAGACTCGGTCGACGCGACGATCGCGGCGATGGAGCGCGCCCCCGCCGGTGCGGTGTACAACGTCGGCGGCGGGGCGGAGGCGACGATGCGCGAGGCGATTGACGCGCTCGAACGGATCTCCGGACAGACGCTTGAGCTCCTCGAACGTCCCGTCGCGAAGGGGGACGTCCGCAGGACTGCGGCCGACACGAAAGCCATCGCGCGCGACGTCGGCTGGCGCGCGACGACGCCCCTCGACAACGGCTTGCAGGCGCAGTGGGAATGGGCAGCGAATAGAGTCGCCGCTTCGTGAGCACGCGCAGCCGCGAGCCCGACCTCGAAGCCGAACAGGAAGTCGACCTCGGCCGCTACGCGCACACGGTCGCCGCGCGCTGGTGGCTCCCCGTCGCCGGATTCGTCGCAGGCGCGATCGTCGGCTACCTGATCTCGCTCGGAGGCTCGCAGGTCTGGAAGGCGAGCGCAACGGTCTATCTGGGCACGCCGTACAGCTACCCCGGCAACACGCCGCTCCAGTCTCAGCAGACCAACCCCACGAGCGTCGGGAGCGTCGCGAAGTCCGAGGAGGCGATCGACGCCGCAGCCGCAGCTGCGGGCATGAAGCCGGCGCAGCTCCGCGGCAAGATCTCGACGCAAACCGTCGCAGGGAGCGCCGGAACCGTCGGCGGCACACGCGTCCAACAGAATCCGCTCGTCAAGATCACTGTTCAGGCGCCCACACCGCGCAAGGCGCGAATCGCGGTCAACTCGCTGGCGCGACAGGTTGTCGACCGGCTTTCCGGCTACGCCTCGCAGAAGATCAAGCTGCTCGAGCAGCGCATCGCGTCCGACAAGCAGGAGGTCGACGCAATCCGCCGTGGCTCCGCTGGGAACCCGGCGCTCGCCGTCCTGCTGGGCACGGTGCTGCAGGACTCGTTCACCGCACAGCAACAGCTCCTTCAGGCGCAGCAGATCGAACTGCCCAGCGTGCTCACGCACGGTGCCGCTACGAAGACGACCGCGCGCAGCCGGCGCAACGACGTGGTCGTCGCCGCTTTCCTGGGCTTCATCCTCGGCCTGATCGCGGCGCTTGCGTGGGAGTCGATCGCCGCACGTCGCCGCAGCTAGGGACATGCTCGAGGGCAAGCAGGTCGCAGTCGTCGTGCCCGCCTATGACGAGCAGGCGCTGGTCGCGGCGACGATTCGCGGTATCCCGGAGTTCGTCGACCGTATCTACGTCGTGGACGACGCCTCGCAGGACGGAACCGGCGACGAGGCGGAGCGCGCGGGGGACGGCCGCGTCGTCGTCGTCCGGCACGAGCGCAACTCCGGCGTCGGCGCGGCGATCGTGACCGGCTACCGCCGTGCGGCCGCCGACGGAATCGACGTCGCCTGCGTGATGGCGGCGGACAACCAGATGGACCCGGCCGACCTGGTGCGGATCGCGCTCCCCGTCGCGCGCGGCGAGGTCGACTACGCGAAGGCGAACCGCCTCGTCTCCGGCGAGGCGTGGCAGGTGATGCCGCGTTCCCGTTACATCGGCGGCGCGATTCTGTCCCTCCTGACGAAGATCGCGTCGGGGTACTGGCATGTCGCCGACTCGCAGTCGGGCTACACGGCGGCGAGTAGGGAGATCCTCGAGCAGCTCGACCTCGAGCGTGTCTACCCGCGCTACGGCTTTCCGAACGACATGCTCGTCCACCTGAACGTGTGGAACGCGCGCGTGCGGGACGTCCCGTCGCGTCCGGTGTACGGCGTCGGCGAGCGGAGCGGGATCAAGATCCCGCGCGTCGTTCCGCGCATCTCGTGGCTGCTGATCAAGGGCTTCTTCTGGCGAATGAAGGAGAAGTACGTGATCCGCGACTTCCACCCGCTCGTGTTCTTCTATGCGTTCGGGTTCCTGATGTCGCTGATCGGCCTCGGGCTCGGGATCGCGGAGGTCGTGCTGCGGATCATGGGCAACGCGGTGTCGGTGGGAACGGTCGTGCTCGTCGCGCTGCTGCTGATCTTCGGCTCGCAGTTCACGCTGTTTGCCATGTGGTTCGACATGGAGTCGAACAAGGACCTCCGCTAGACCCAGGGAGGCCTCTGAGCGGCTCTGTAAAGCCCTGGTAAGGATTGCGACCGCCCGGAGGGGCCGTCTGTAACATCGCGGCCCGATGCCTACGGCGGTGGTCACCGGCGGGGCCGGGTTCCTCGGCTCTCATCTTTGCGATCACCTGATCTCGCGAGATTTTCGTGTCATCTGCGTGGACAATCTGGACACGGGCTCACTCCAGAACGTCGAGCACCTCCGGGGGGAGAGCTTCACGTTCCTGAATCAGGACGTGATCCAGCACGTCGAGGTCGAGGAGCCGGTCGAATTCGTCTACCACCTCGCCAGCCCGGCGAGCCCGATCGATTACGCGCGCCTCCCGCTCCAGACGCTGAAGGTCGGCTCGTACGGGACGCACAACGCACTCGGCCTGGCGAAGTTCAAGCGCGCGCGGTTCCTCCTCGCGTCCACGAGCGAGGTCTACGGCGACCCGCAGGTGCACCCGCAGCCCGAGACCTACTGGGGGAACGTCAATCCGATCGGCCCGCGCGGAGTCTATGACGAGGCGAAGCGGTACTCCGAGGCGATGGCGATGGCCTATCACCGGCAGCAGGGAGTCGACACCGCGATCGCACGAATCTTCAACACGTACGGTCCGCGGATGCGCCCGAACGACGGCCGGGCGGTCCCGACGTTTGTCAGGCAGGCTCTGGAGGGCAAGCCCCTCACCGTGTTCGGCGACGGGAGCCAGACCCGGAGCTTCTGCTACGTGGACGATCTCATCCGCGGCCTCGTCGCACTCGCCGAGTCGCAGGAGCATCTCCCCGTGAACCTCGGCAATCCGAACGAGTTCACGATGAACGAGCTTGCCGACGCCGTGATCCGCATCACCGGCTCGAAGAGCGAGATCGTTCACGAGGCCCTGCCCGTCGACGATCCGCAGGTGCGCCAGCCGGACATCACCCGCGCGCGCCAGCTCCTGGGCTGGGAGCCCGAGGTCCAGCTCGAAGAGGGACTGCGGCGGATGATGGGGACGCTTGGGCGGGAGCCGCTCGTTGCATAGGCGAATCGGGGTCATCGGGGCGGTCCTGGTCTTGGCCGCCGGGCTCGCCGTACCCGCCGCGACTGCGGCGCGGCGCGTGCTCGTCGGCATCCAGGACGATGCGCAGACGCTGTACGGAAATCCGACGACGACGTTCCCGATCCTGCGCCAGCTGCGCGCGCAGATCATCCGGATCAATCTGATCTGGGGCGGCGCGCCGCACGGCGTCGCGGCCGATCGCCGGCCGGCCCACCCGCAAGATCCCTCGGACCCGGCATACGACTGGACGCTGTACGACCGTGCCGTTCGCTACGCCGCGCAGAACAATATCCAGGTGCTGTTCACGATCTTGTTCGTCCCGAAATGGGCGAACGGCGGGGGCGCGAAGAACATCCCGCCGAACAACTACAACGACCTGCGCAACTTCGCGTACGCCGCCGCCGAGCGCTACAGCGGCCACTACATCCCCTTCGACGACACCGGCGACGAGGTCGCGCTGCCCGCCGTCAAGAAGTGGCTTGCCTGGAACGAGCCGAACAACCCCAACTGGTTGAAGCAGGCGAGCGGCGGCCGCTTCGTCAGCCCGCAGTCGTATGCGCGGATCTGCAACGCGATCTACACCGGTGTTCACCTGACGAACTTCGCCGGCGAGCAGGTCGCGTGCGGCGCAACCGGCCCGCGCGGAAACAACCAGCCGAGCTCGTCGCGTCCGTCCATGTCGCCGCTCGCCTTCATGCGCGCGGCGCGCAGGGCCGGCATGCGGAAGATGGACGCGTACGCGCACCACCCGTACTACGGCAAGCCGACGGAATCGCCGACGACGGCTCCGACGGGCGGCGCGGTCACACTCGGAAACATCCGAACCCTGATCGCGCTGTCCAACAAGCTGTTCGGCCGCAAGCCGATCTGGCTCACCGAGTACGGGTACCAGACCAAACCCGACCGGCTGTTCGCGGTCTCGTACGGGAACCAGGCGCGCTACCTGGCGCAGGCGTACGCGATCGCGCGGAGCACCCCGCAGATCGCGATGATGATCTGGTTCATGCTCAAGGACGATACGAACATCGACCAGGGCTGGCAGTCGGGTTTCCTGACGGCGACCGGCAAGAAGAAACCCGCGTTCAACGCTTTCCGCCGCCTCCCTCACTGAGTAGCGCGCGGTAGAGCCGGTCGACGTCGTCGACGAGGCGGTCGACGGCGTAGCGCGGGAGCACGCGCGCACGGCCCGCGTCGCCGAACCGCTTTCGCAGGTCCGGGTCCCCGGCGAGATGGGCGAGCCGTTCCGCGAGCTCGTCCGAGGCGCCGGGCTCGACGAGGAACCCGTCCTCGCCGTCGCGGACGACGTCCGGAACGCCGCCCACCCGCGTGGCGACGACGGGCGTCCCGGCCGCCAGCGCCTCGATCACGCTCACGGGCGTCCCCTCGTTGCCCGACGGGAGGACGAGCGCGTCGAAGGCCGCGTAGAGGGGTCCCACGTCCTCCTGGTAGCCCAGGAAGAGGGTCTCGCGCATGATCCCGAGCTCGTGTGCGCGCCGCTCGAGGGCCGGCCGATCCGGGCCGTCTCCGACCAGGCAGAGCGTCGCGCCGACGCCGCGCTCCAGCAGCTGCTTGAACCCGTCCAGCACGTCGTCGGTGCGCTTGACGGCGGTCATCCGGCCGACCCAGCCGACGGCGAACCGGTCGGGCGGGATCCCGAGGTAACGCCGTGTCTCCGCCCTGCTGTCGGTGCCGGCGCCGACGCGCTCGCCGAGCTCGATCCCCAGGCGGACGACGACGAACTTCTCCGGCGGCGCGACGCCCAGTGCCACGAGATCGTCGCGCACCTGCGGGCTGACGGCGACGAGCACGGTCGTGTGGCGCGCGAGCCACCGCTCGAGCCACCGGAAGAATCGAGAGCGAAGCGGCCCGAAGTACCCGTAAAGGACGTGCCCGTGGAACGTGTGCACGACGATCGGGGGACGTGCCCGTCCCGCGAGCAGCGCCGCCACCCGGCCGACAGTGCCGGCCTTCGCGGTGTGCGTGTGCAGGATCTGCGGCCGCTCGCGGCGGATGAGCGCAGCAAGCCTCAACGTCGCGGCGAGATCGCGAACCGGCGAGATCTCGCGGCCGAGCTGGGGAATGCTGACGACGTCGACGTGGAGCCCTTCGGCGACGAACGCCATCGAGTCCTCGCCCCGGGCGAGCGTGCCCGCCACGAGCGTCGTGTCGTAGCCGCGCTCGCGCAGGCCCGCGGTCAGATAGGCGACGTGCAGCGCGGGCCCGCCCATGTTCAGCCGCGCGATCACGCGCAGGATCTTCGTCGGCCTTCTTTCAGGCAAGCGCGGTTCGCTGCAGGAAGAACTCCGCGGCGAGCCGGAGACCTTCTTCGAGACCGATCCGGGGCTCCCAGCCAAGGAGCTCGCGCGCACGCGTGACCTCCGCCCAGGAGTCGCGGACGTCGCCCGTCCGCTCCCGCTGCTCGTCGCGCTCCACCGAACGGCCGAGGATGGACGCGATCGTGTCCGCGAGCTCGTTGACCGTGGTCGAGCGGCCGGTCGCGACGTTGAGCACCGCGCCGCTGACACCGTCCGTTTCCGCAGCCAGCACGTTGGCCTCGACGACGTTCTCGACGTAGGTGAAGTCGCGCCGCTGCTCGCCGTTGCCGTAGATCGAGACCGGCCGTCCGTCCGCGATCGCGGTGATGAAGCGCGGGACGACCGCCGCATACTGCGAGGTCGGATCCTGGTTCGGGCCGAAGACGTTGAAGTACCTCAGCGCGACGGTCTCGAGTGGATAGACCCGGCTGAAGCTGACGCAGTACCGCTCGGCCGCCAGCTTCGAGACGCCGTAAGGGGAGATCGGGTCCGGATTCGCCGTCTCGATGCGCGGCAGCTCGCCGGAATTTCCGTAGACCGACGACGAAGATGCGCAGACGACGCGGCGCACGCCTTCGTCCCGCGCAGCGAGGAGGACGTTGAGCGTCCCCTCGACGTTGACGGCGCTCGTCGTCAGCGGATCCTGCACCGAGCGCGGCACCGACGGCAGCGCACCCTGGTGGAACACGACCTCGACGCCGCGCGTCGCGGCGTGTACGCGCTCGTAGCTCCGCAGCTCGCCCTCGACGACCTCGACGTCGTTGAGGAGCTCGGCGAGGTTCGTTCGGTTGCCGGTCGAGAAGTTGTCGAGCACGCGCACGTCGTCGCCGCGCTCGACGAGGGCGCGCACGAGGTTCGACCCGATGAACCCGCCGCCTGTGACCAGCGCTCTCACGGTTCTGCGACCACGTGGTAGTTGGCGAAGATCGTTCCCGGGCCGGGCTCCCGCAGTTGCGGCGACACGCCGTCGATCCCGCGCGCGGTGAGATTGACCGCTGCCACCAGCGGCATGGCGAGCGGACGCGCATGGGCGCGCTTGGCGAGCAGGTCGATGAAGTTGGCCACGAGCATTCCGATACAGGCGGTGGTGCCGGACGCCGGCGTGACGGTGACGGCGCTCCAGGATGCATTTTCCCTGAACAGGCGCTCGAGTCCTGCGTGTGTCCAGCGCCAGTAGTCGTCGGGATTCGGGTGGTAGACCTGAACACCGTGCGTCGAGACGAGGACGCGGCCGCCGGGAGCCACAACACGGCGCAGCTCGCGGACGGCTCGAGCGGGATCGAGGGCGTGCTCCAGCGTCTGGGTGCAGAGGACGAGCTCGAAGCTCTCGTCGGGCACCGGGATCTCCTCGACCGTCCCCTCGAGCTCCGCCGCGGGGTTCGCGACGTCCACGCCGACGTACTCGGCGACTGCACCCGCGAAGAAGGGCTCGTATGGCTTGGCTCCGCAGCCGACGTCGAGCAGCCGCGACGGTGGTTGCCGGCTGGCGGCGAGAACCGCTTCCTCGCGCAGCCAGCGCGCCAGCGGGGCACGCACTGCGTAGGTGGGAGAGCGGAGCTGCGGGTGACGCCGCCCCTCGCCGGGATCAGCCACGAGCCGCGAGTCCAAACGCGAGCCAGGTCAGCGCGTCGAGCGGGATCCCCGCGACGATCCCCTGTGCGATCCAGAGACCAGCGACCGTGAGCGTCCACAGGAGCGCGATCACGCCGGTCGTGCTTCCGATCCGGCGAGCGGCGAGCCACGCCGCGCTCAGGAACACCGCCGTCAGGAGCAGGAAGCCGACGAGGCCGAGATCCGCCAGCGTCTGCACGTAGAAGTTCTGCACGCCGTAACGGCGATCGGCGGTTGGGAACGCGAGGTCCGGCTCGGTGGGATACTTGCGTCGGGCTGCCGGTACGTACGGGAGGAAGCGCGACGGGTCGCCCGAGGCCTCCCACCCGACGCCCGCAGCCGGGTGGTCGCGCCAGATTCGGTACCCGATGTACGCGAGCACTGTGCTGTGCGCGTAGCTCTGGACCCCGGTCTGCTTGTGCTTCTCCGTGAATCCGACGTACCGCCCGAGGTCCGTTCCTCGCATCCCGACCGCGCCGATCACTGCAAGCGCAACGACGACGCCAGCGGCACCGAGACGGCGCGTGTCGACTTCGCGGCGGACGAGCGTCACGGCGAGCAACGCTCCGGCGGCAGCGAGGATTCCGACAACGGCGGCGATCGCGGCCGAGAGCACGACGCCCACCGCGCCCGAGACGGCCGCCGCCCAGCCGACACGCCTGTCGAGCTCGAGTCGCGGCAGCGCGATCGTCGCCGCCCCGAGCATGAGCGCCGCGGCGGAGAGCGACGCGAAGTCGTGAAAGCCGAGGAAGGAGAGTTGTCGCCCGCCGGTCGCACCGGAGACGAAGATGTTCGCGCCGAAGAACTGTGCGACACCAACCGCGCTCGCGAGGGCGCTCCACGCGGTCACGACCAGGAACACGAGCCGCAGCTCCGCGCGCGCGCGGAGGATCAGAACGACTGCTGGGGCGAGCAGCGCGTATTCGAGGAACTTCGCGGCCGTGACCGTGTGCTTCGCGCCGAAGTATCCGGCCGATCCGAGTGGGATCAGGATGTCGATCCCGACCCACACGAAGTAGAGCGCCGCGCTCAGCCAGAGAGCCCGTCCGCGCCACAGCGGCGCGAAGCTTCGGCGAACGCCGGCGACGACTCCCGCGACGACGATCGCGAGGACGGCGAAGTCCGAGAGCTCGACGCCGATCGTCGTCGATCCGGCCGCGATGTGGAACTTCGGCTGGTACCGGAGGTGGATGAACAGGATCGGGATCGCCGCCGCGAGGACGAGCGCCTCCGCGCTCACGCCCGCAAGTGCGACCGTCGCGCGCTCGCGCAGGGAGGCTGTCGCCGAGGCCGCCACGGCGGCGAGTCTAGTCACGGCCCCTCCGTAGAATGAGGCGGGTTGTCGGTGGAAGGCGATCGGATGGGCTTCAACGGGGCCTACGTCAAACGGCCGCACCGGCAAAGCCGGCACGGCCTCCATTCTCGGCATCGCAAGCGACGCCGATGCGCTTCCTAATGCGCTCGCGGCTCTTCTGGCGCCGATCGGCCGCCGCCGCCGGGACCTATTCCTCCGCAGTTCTCGGCTTCCTCGGGACGATCGTCGCCGCACACGTCTTCTCGACCCGCACGTTCGGTCTGTACGCGATCGTGCTCGCTGCCGCCGGCTTCTTCCAGAGCCTGCTCGACCTGACGATGGAAGAGGCGCTGATCAAGTTCGGGTTCCGCTACGTGACCCGCGAGGACTGGGGACGGCTGCGCCGTCTCTTCTCGAGCGCGATCGCCGTCAAGCTCACCGGCGGAGTTCTCGCCGCGATCGTCCTCGCCGCGCTCGCGCCCGCGTCGCACGCGATCCTGCACAAGAGCGACCTGACGACGCCACTCGCGATCGCAGCGCTCCTGCCGCTTGCGCAGTGCACGGAAAACGTCGGTGGTGTCGCGATCATCCTGCGCGGTCGCTACGACATCCGTTCGTTGTTCCTGTTCGTCTCGATGGCGCTGCGACTGACGGCGATCGCAGTGGCTGCGCCGCACGGCCTGACCGCGACGATCGCCGCGATCGTGGCTGCGCAGTTCGTCGCCACGGCGGCGGTCGACGTCGCAGGCTGGATCGCGTACCGCCGCTTCCCGCAGGCGCCGTCGGTGCCTCTGGGCGCGGAGCGTCGCGACGTGTTCTCCTTCGTCGGTCAGTCCAGCATCGCCAGCGCGGTCACGTCGCTGACGACACCGCTCGCGATCCTCGTGCTCGGCCGGGTGGCGTCGACGATTCAGGCCGCGTGGTTCCGCGCCGCACTGTCGCCGCAGCAGGCATTCGCGGCGCTGTCGTCGCCGGCGCGGCTGATCCTGCTGACGGAGCAGACGCGCGACTGGGAACGCGGCACGCGCGGCGCCGTGTTCGCAAGCATCCGGCGCTACATGCTGTTCGGCATCGGGCTTGTCGCCGTGTTCCTGCCACCGCTCCTCGTCTTCACGCACGATCTCGTGCGGCTGCTGTTCTCGGCCAAGAACCAGGGCGCGATGGACGCGACGCGGCTCGTGATCGTCGCGGGCGCGCTGCGGCTCGTCTACGGATGGACGAAGTCGTTCCCGGTCTCGATCGGGCGCCCGGGTTTGCGCATCTGGACGCACGGGCTCGAGATGCTCGTGCTCGTGCCGCTCGTGGGAATCCTCGGCGCGAGATGGGGCGCCACCGGCGCCGCGGGCGCAGTGCTTGCCTCGAGCGCCGCGTACTGCGCGTACTGGACGGTCCTGTACTTGCGGATTCGACGCGAGCCCGAGCCGGTGGCGCCGCCTGCGGAGGCGGTCGCCGCGTGAAGGTCCTGATCGTCTCGGGGATCTGGCCTCCCGACGTCGGCGGGCCCGCAAGCCACGCGCCCGAAGTTGCGGCGTTCCTCCAGGAACGCGGGCACGAGGTCGAGGTGGTCACGACCGCGGATTCCCCGCCGCCGCCGCGGCCCTACCCCGTGCGCGTCGTCCTCCGCAGTCACGCGAAAGGTGTGCGCCACTACCGCGGTGCCGCGCTCGTCCATCACCGCGCCCATGACAACGATGTCGTCTACACCACCGGCATGTTCGGGCGCAGCGCGCTCGGCGCGTCGGTGGCGCGCACGCCGTACGCCGTCAAACTCACCGCCGATCCCGCATTCGAGCGCTCGCGCCGTCGAGGTCTCGTCGGTGGCGACGTCGAGGAGTTCCAGGGCGGCGGCGGGGGTGCGGTCGCAGCGCTCCTACGGGCCGCGCGCAATGCGGAGCTACGCCGCGCGGCACACGTCTTCTGCCCGAGTGCGTACCTGCGCGAGCTCGCCGTCTCATGGGGCGTCCCGCCGGCACGCGTGAGCGTGCTTCCGAATCCCGCGCCGGTCGTCCCGGAGCTGCCGCCGCGTGACGAGCTGCAGCGCCGCTTCGGGCTCAACGGCGCGACGATCGCCTTCGCCGGCCGGCTGACGGCGCAGAAGTCGCTCGGCCGCGCGCTCGAGGCC
>JBASRJ010000216.1:0-4499 GCA_049273785.1 Gaiellaceae bacterium
GTCCGGCGCCGGCCGCGCGGTGTGCATGCGGCGCGCCGATCGTGGGCGGGTCGCACTTCTGCGGGAACTGCGGCCGCCCCGTCGGGACGGCACCCGCGGTCGTCGCGTGCACGAAATGCGGCGCGCCACTTGCGGCTGATGCGAAGTTCTGCGCGGCCTGCGGCCACCCGGCCGGCCCTGAGGCGGCAGAGATGGCCGGCCCCGCATCGGACGGCTGGGAGCGGTAAGTGCAGGAAGGCGAGAAGCGCCTCTGCCCTCGCTGTGGGACGCCGTACGCCCCGGGCCAGGAGTACTGCCTCGAGTGCGGCCTTCGACTCGGGCTCGGCCGCGGGCTCGTCGGAATGCTCTCGACGGCCTGGCGCGAGCGCTTCGCCTGGTACCCGGGCGACTGGATCTGGCCCGTCCTATTCGGCCTCGTGATCGCGGTGATCGGGGGCACGGTCGCCGCCGTCGTCGCCGATTCCGGCAAGGGGAGCAACCACCCGCTGGTCGCAACGCATCCCGGCTCGCCGCGCCAGCCGGTCACGCCGCCGGTGACCGCGACCGTTGCGCTCCCCACGGTCCCGACCGGAACGCCGACGACGAGCGGCCCCCCACAGACGCCGACCACACCGCCACCCGCGACGACGACCGCCAAGCCGCCGGGGACGCTGACCCCCTGGCCCTCGAACACGAACGGCTACACGGTCGTGCTCGAGTCGATCCCGATGAGCGGCGGCCGAGGCCTGGCCGTGGCGCGGGCCCAGGCCGCCTCCCGCGCCGGCCTTCCACAGGTCGGGGTCCTCAATTCGAGCCTCTATTCGAGCCTCCATCCGGGCTACTGGGTCGTCTTCAGCGGCATCTACGCCTCGCAGCCCCAGGCGGACGCCGCGAAACAGGCGGCGGGGGCAAAAGGTTTCGGGACTGCCTATTCGCGGCAGATCACGCGCTGAGCGGGAGATTTCCCGTTCTCAGCGGAGACAACTCAGAGCCCGACTTTGTAACACCCCGTCGGACCCTATAGACTCCGCCGTCGGAAAGGCCCCGCGCGGGACGGTTTACCCCGGCTTAACAAAGCTTTGCGGGGGATTAATAGGAGAGAGAGATACTGTGATCGAGGAGTACACCGCCCAACTTCAAGCCTGCATGTATCAATACTCGAGAGCCATTTACAGGTCGATTCGGGACCTGATCGATCCGTACGTGGCTCAGGAAGTCCAACTCGAGTACCGGCGGGCCGTGCTCGAGCAGTGCGAGCTGACGATGGAGCGGCTCGCAAAGGACCCCCTCTACTTCGCAAAGCCGGACCGCGCGCTGTTCCAGGACATCCGGCGCTACTTCCCCATCACGGCGCAAGCCGAGGTGGCGTGGGCCGTGCAGGAGGGCGTCGCCGCCGCTGCGGCGTTCATCGTGGAGCAGATCGAAGCCGGTGCCCTGGACGGCGGGGTGGCGCGGTGCAAGGCCACGACGCGGAAAGGCAAGCCCTGCCAGCGCACGCCGCTGCCCGAGCGGGACTACTGCCCCTCCCACCAGCACCTCGAACGCAGCAAAGTCGCCGCGTAGCGGCACCGGCCCTCCGGATCGGCGGTTAGCGGGCGGCCGATAAGCTCGCGGGAGTGTCACACGACACCGACAAGCTGATCCGTCAGCTCTCCCTCGTCGCGTTCCTGATGGCGGAGCGGCGACCACTCACCGCCCGGGACGTGAAGTCGAACGTCGAGGGCTACTCCGAGATGTCCGACGAGGCGTTCGCCCGGCGCTTCTACTCCGACCGCGCAGAGCTGCTCGCGCTCGGTGTCCCGCTCCAGTCGCAACGCGACGAGTTCACGGGGGAGGAGCTCTACACGCTCCGCTCGGAGAACTACTTCCTGCCGCAGCTCGACCTCAAGGACGACGAGCTCGCCGCCCTGCAGACGGCCCTCTACCTCCTGGAAGGAAAGTTTGCGTACGCCGAGCCGCTCCGGCTGGCCCTGCAGAATCTGGCACTCGGCCGCCCGGGCTTCGCGGACGCTGCGACGGAAACCGCGGTGCGCGTCGAGGTGCTCGACCCCGACTACTCGCCCGAGATGCCGGGCCGGCTCGGCAAGCTCGAGGGCGCGATCTCGAAGCAGCGGACGATCAAGTTCCCGTACTTCTCGATCGCACGCAACAAGGAGAAGGAGCGAACGCTCAATCCGTACGCCTTGCTGACGGACTTCGGTGTCTGGTACGTCGTCGGCGCGGACCTCGACGACGGCGGCAAGGTGAAGAAGTTCCGAGTCTCCCGCATTCGCGGCGACATCAGGTTCGCGACGCGACGCGAGCGCGACTTCCGGATTCCGAGCGACTTCCGGATCGACGATTTCGTCGGCCGGCCGCCGTGGCAGGTCGGGGACATCGTCGGCGAGGCGCGGATCGAGGTCGGCCACGACACCGCCTGGTGGGTCGAGCGCGCGTACGGCGACGCAGGCCGGCTCGACGGCGACAGCTTCCACACCGAGTACTCGAGCCTCGAGCAGCTCGCGTCGTGGATCCTGCGCCAGGACGGGCGCGCGGTCCCGGTTGAGCCCGACGACCTCCGCAGGGTCGTCAAGGAGAGTCTCGAGCGCGTGCGCGAGCGCCACAGCGGCGAGGCGCCGAAGGTGGCGCGCGAGGCCGCGCCCATACCGAGTGACGGAATCGGCGAACGGCCGGCAGGGCCCGTCGTGCCGGAGCGATTCGCCGTTCTCCAATCGCTGCTGGCCTACCTCCTCGCCGCGTGCGGCGAAGAACGCGACGCCGTCATTCCCGCGCGCGAGCTCGTCGAGCGTTTCAGCATCCCTGCCGAGGAGCTGGAAGAGCATCTGCAGCTCCTGAACCTCGTCAACTTCGGCGGCGGCTGCTACACGGTGTACGCCGAGCTGGAGGGCGACTCCGTGCGCGTCGACAAGGAGCTGTACGGCGACAACTTCCGTCTCCCGCCACGGTTGACGCCGCTGGAGGCCCGCGCGATCAGGCTCGCGCTCGAGTTCGTCGGTCCGATGATCGCCGCCGACGCCCACACGCCCCTCGACCGTGTCCGGCGGAAGCTCGAGGAGACGTTCGGGCAGTTCGAGCTCACGCAGACGCCGGAGCCGCACGTCGGCTCCGAAGAGGAGCAGCTCGTGGCGACGTTCAGCGGCGCGATCCGCGACCGCCGGATCGTCGAGGTCGAGTACCAGAAGGAGGGCGAGCAGACCTGGTCGAAGCGCCTGGTCGAGCCGTACTCGCTCGAGCGGAAGCTCCCGAACTGGCAGGTCCACACGTGGGACCGAACGCGCGACGCGGAGCGGAGCTTCCGGCTCGACCGGATGCGGAAAGCGCGCCTCACCGACAAGACCTACGAGCCGCGCAAGGGGTTCGAGCCCCACGGTCTCCGCGACGCGCGCACCGCGCAGGTTCTGTTCACGAAATCCGTCGCGCGCTGGGCGCTCGAACGTGGAGCGCGGCCACTCAAGGACGGGACCGCCCTGGCCGAGATGCCCGTCGGCAGCCCGGAGTGGCTGGTCGGCGAGATCCTGTTCTACCGCGGTGAGGCGATCGTGCTGGAGCCGGACGACCTCCGCAAGCGCACCGCCGAGCGGGCGAAAGAGCTCCTGACCGAGCTCGGCGTGTCGCGTCTACGCGTCCGGAGCTGAGCCCCGCCCGCCGGCGCGAAGTTCGTCACGACCGGTCGTCGATTCGCGCCGCGGCCCACTCCGCCTGCTCGCGGAGCAGCTCGTCGTCCGAGTCGAGGTAGGGCTCGAGCAGGCTGCGGTGCTCGCTCCGGCCGGTGTTCCCGAGCGCAACGGCGGCGTTCCGCCGCAGGTACCGGCCGTCGTTCTTGGGCACGTAGAGACGCTCATACCGCCGGGCGAGATCAGGTCCGTCCTGCGCGAGCCAGTCGACGAGCGACACGTGTGGCTCGGCCTCGCCGGGCGGTTGCGTGCCTGCGCGGCGTTTCTCGATGCCGCGGTTCCAGGGACAGACGTCCTGGCAGATGTCGCAGCCGTACACCTGTGCGCCGAGCTCGCCCCGGTACTCGTCGGGGATCGGCGCCGGCGCCTGCGTCCAGTACGACAGGCAGCGGGTCGAGTTGAGCGTTCCCGGCTCGTCCAGTGCACCAGTCGGGCAGGCCTCGATGCAGAGCGTGCACGATCCGCAGTCGAGTTGGAGCGGCGCCGTCGGCTCGATCTCGACGTCGGTGACGAGCGTCCCGAGGACGACCCACGATCCGTGGCGTCGCGTGATCAACATCGTGTTCTTCCCGTAGAAGCCGACGCCGCTCCGTGCCGCGCCTTCACGGTCGACGTGCTGGTTCGCGTCCACGAGGACGCGATACGCACCGCCGAGCCGGCGGCCGAGCTCATCGAGCCGTTCGCGCAGGACGGCGTAGCCGTCGTACCACGTGTAGCGCGCGAGGCGTCCTTCCCCCGGAGCGAGCGGCGGCTCCTCCGTCCAGTAGCAGTGGGCGGCGGAGACGACCGTACGGGCGTCCGGCAAGAGCGTCTCCGGATGGCACGACGTCTCCGGCTGCGCCATCG
>JBASRJ010000218.1:0-4202 GCA_049273785.1 Gaiellaceae bacterium
CGATGGCGCACGAGTACCTCGTCACGCGCCCCGCCGATCTTCCGCTCGACCTCCCCACGATGCGCGACCCGTCGCTCCTCGTCTACTTCCGCGGCGAGTCGGGCGGCCTCGTCATGGGCGGGTACGAGCGGCACCCGGCGCCGTGGGGCCTCGACGGGATTCCTGCGGACTTCAACGGCAGGCTGCTCGAGGAGGACTGGCCGCGGTTCGAGGAGCTGATGACGAACGCACTCGTTCGCGTCCCTGCCCTCGCGGACATGGAGGTCGTCCGACTCATCAACGGGCCCGAGGCGTTCACACCGGACGCCGAGTTCATCCTCGGCCCGAGCGACGTGCGCGGGTTCTGGATCGCGGCGGGCTTCTGCGCGCACGGGCTGGCCGGCGCGGGCGGTATGGGGAAGCTCGTCGCCGAGTGGATCGTCGAGGGCGTGCCGAGTTTCGACGTCTGGGAGATGGACTCGCGTCGCTTCGGACGGCACTACCGGAGTCGCGAGTACACGCTCGAGCGGACAGTCGAGGTGTACTCGACGTACTACGACGTCAAGTACCCGGGACACGAACGCACCGCCGGACGGCCGCTCCGCCTGTCGCCCGCGTATCCACGGCTGCGCGAGCTCGGCGCGGCGTTCGGAGAGAAGTCCGGCTGGGAACGCGCCAACTGGTTCGAGCCGAACGCTGCGCGTGGCGACGAGTCGCTTCGACCCCGCGGATGGGCCGGGCAGCTGTGGTCACCCGCGATCGGCGCCGAGCATCGGGCATGCCGAGAGACGGCCGCGCTCTTCGACGAGACGTCCTTTGCGAAGATCGAGATCGCAGGCGAGGGCGCAGCCGGGTTCCTCGAGCAGCTCTGCGACAACCGCGTCGCCCGTGACATCGGCGCGATCACTTACACGCAGATGCTCAACCCTCGGGGTGGAATCGAATGCGACTTCACGGTCACCCGCGTCGCCGAGGAGCGATTCCGCATCGTCACCGGGACGGCGTTCGGACAGCACGACCTCGCGTGGATCCGGGAACACGCGCCCGAGGACGGTTCCGTCTCCGTCGACGACGTCACGTCGAGGTACGCGTGCCTCGGCATCTGGGGGCCGGCTGCACGCGAGATCGTCGGGTCGGCGGCCGGCGACGATCTCTCATTCCCGTACATGCGCGCGCGCGAGCTCTCGATCGGACCGGTGCCGTGTCTGGCACTTCGCGTGACCTATGTCGGGGAGCTCGGGTGGGAGCTCTACTGCCCGATGGAATTCGGCCTGCGACTCTGGGACGTCCTGTGGGAAGCGGGACGCGACCACGGCCTCGTCGCCGGCGGCTACAAGGCAATCGATTCGCTCCGGCTCGAGAAGGGCTACCGGGTCTGGGGCGCCGACATCACGCCCGACGAGAGCCCGTACGAGGCCGGGCTCGGGTTCGCCGTCAAGCTCGACAAGGGGGATTTCATCGGACGGGCGGCGCTCCTCGAACGGCAGGAGCCGGAGCGTCGGTTGGCGTGTGTCGTCCTCGGCGACGGGCGCTCGGTCGCCCTTGGCTCGGAGCCGGTGCGCGTCGAAGGACGAATCGTCGGCCGCGTCACGAGCGGCGGCTTCGGCTACACCGTCGAACGCTCGATCGCGTACGCGTATCTCCCCGGCGAGAGCGTCATCCCCGGCCAACCGGTCGAGGTCGAGATCTTTGGCGAGTGGATTGCCGGCGAGGTCGCGGAGGATCCTCTCTTCGACCCGCGCGGCGAACGAATCCGAGCCTGAGGGACCGGACGCCGGTACCTCCGGCCGGCTCGCCGGCGGAGTGGCCCCGGGAGGAGTCGAACCTCCGCGCGCAGCTTCGAAGGCTGCCGCTCTATCCGCTGAGCTACGGGGCCCCGGACGAGAGGGTAACCGTCGAGGGTCCGGTCTTAGGAGGAAGAAACCGCGCTCAGGCTCGCGGCGCGGCCCAGGACCCGTTCGGCCTGCTCGACGCGTCCGCCCTCGCGCAGCAGATCGGCCCATTCGCGACAGGCGACGGCGGCATCCGTCCGGCGCCCGTGGACCGCGAGGAGGTCGACCGCCACGACGTACGCATCGCTGGCCGCATCCGTTTTGCCCTGTCGCGCCAGGCCGCCGGCCAACGCCCACATCGCGGCTCCACGTTCGGCCGGGTTGTATTCGCCGACGAGGTCCACGGCTTCGCGGGCGATCTCGACCGCCCGGCCGGGCTCGTCCTCGAGGTGGGCCTGAAGGATCCGGACCATCCCGACATCGAGTTTCTCGGCGGACGATCCGAGCAGCCCTTCGGCCAATTTCACGTGACGCCATGCGCTCGCCTTCTCCGCCTGCCTGAACTCGATGTTTGCGGCGAGAAGGTGCGCACGGGCGAGCGTCAGCTTGTCCTCGGTTGTCTCGAGGAGCGCAATCGCCCGCCGGATGTACTCCAGTGACTCGGCCATCTGGCCCTCGATCCCGGCGAGCCGCGACATCGACCAATAAAGACGAACGCGCGTGTACGCGTCGGCATCCTCATCGGCACGGGCCAGGGCCTCGGTGACGACATCCGCCGCTCGACGGTAGTCGCCCGCGTCCGTCAGCGCGTAACTCAGAAAGGTCGCGAACCGCACATGCGCATGAACGTCGTCAGGTGCGCGCGTTGTGACATCGGCGAGACAGCGCTCGAGCAACGAAACGGCGCGATCCGGCGCGCCGAGCGCAACGTAGGACTGTGCGAGCGTTCCATACACATCGGGGCGCAAGATCGGGCTGACACGTTCGTCGGCGAGTGCCGCCTCGAGGCGCTCGACCGCCTCCAAAGCTCGTCCTGCCTGCGAGGAAACGAGGCCGAGGGCGAGCAGCGCGCGGGACTCGGCAGCCTGATCGCCGGCGTCGCGTGCCTCGGTGAGGATCTCTTGGAGCTCACGCTCGACCTGAACGGCATCGTCGCCGAGCCTGAGCCGAAGTTCCGCGTCGGCAAGTCGTAGCTCGCGCTCGTGCGCCGCCGGCAGGTCGCGCCCGGTTTCGAGGTAGTCGACCGAGACGCCGAGTTTCTTGGCGAGCAGCCGCAACGCCTTGACAGAGGGCGTGCGCGCCCCCGCTTCGATCCGCGAAATGTAGGCGTACGACACGCCCGGGCTCGCTACTTCACGTTGTGAGAGCCCCTTCGCCGAGCGGAGTCGTTTGAGCCTCTCGCCGACGGTCTCGAAAGCACTGTCCCCGGACATCCGAACCTTGTTCACCTTTTCAGGGACGACAACATAAGTCAAATAGTCAACGGACGCTTCCCCGTGACAACATCGAGCCCTCAACTGCGGAAAGGGGGTGCTCCCATGATGGAGACACGCTCCGGCGTGTGGCCATGGGGTAGTGAAACACGCTCCGGCGTCTGGCCGTGGGGTAGCTAGCGACACGTGATGGCGCGCGGGCGGCACGCGTTTCTGTCGACCGCGCGCCCTCGCTACGGGAAGCTCGGATCCGATTTGGCGAGGTCATACGCACCGCCGTCGCGACAATCCGGCGAGCGGTAGGTCGGCAGCTCCTGGTCGTAGTGCCGCCAGTACGTCTGTTGAAGACTCGCTGCGTACGCAGGCGTTGCTCCCAGCCTGACGGCCGTCCCTTTCATCAGCTGGATCGCGTAGCACTCGGCCTGGGCCTCCACTGCAATGCCTTTGCTGTGCTGCGGCTCGTGTGACAGCGTCGCGATCGCGCTCGCCAGCAGCAGCTTTGCGCCGGCGTCCGCGGGTGTCCGATGCTCGTAGGCGAGTCCGTCGAGACCGTCGCAGACTTCCGGGGCGAGGTTGTCACGTGTTCCGTTGATGCCGGCAAACCCGAGCGTGTCGTCGTCGATGTGATGCAGGGTGTAGGCGCCCTCCTCGCGCAGGAGATGGGTCCAGTCGACGCGCGACCAGCAGCGAACCTCGACGTTCTTGCCGGCGAGGTCGCTTGCGATCCGACTGAACTTCGGGTCGATCCGGCTCTCCGTCGCCGTCCCTGCGAGGACGGGAAGCGACCGGGTTTCGCCAGGCGGCAGCATCTGATCCGCGCCCAGGAGCAACGCGCCGCCACGCCGCCCTTCCTGCTCGGCGGAGCCGGCGCTCTTCGAATCGACTGCGAGCTCGAGGTGCGCGCATGCCTGCTCGAGCGTGTCGGCCGCGCGTTGGAGCCGCGCCGTCGGAGCGTTGCCGACCTGACGCTCGAGGTTCTGACTGCAAGACCGCATCGGACCGGCGAAGAGCTCCGCAC
>JBASRJ010000231.1:0-7179 GCA_049273785.1 Gaiellaceae bacterium
GCGATGTACTCGAAGTGCGGCGTCTCCCCGCGGACGACGCACCCGAGTGCGACGACACACGCAAAACGGCGCGTCTTTGCGAGGGCCATCGCCGCGAGCGGAAGCTCGAACGCGCCGGGCACCGGCATGACCGTGATCGCCTCTCCCCGGACGCCGAGCCGGTCGAGCTCGTCGAGCGCCGAGTTGAGCAGCCGGTTCGTGATCTCGCCGTTGAAGCGGGCCGCAACGATCGCGACGCCGCGCCGCGTTCCGTCCGGCTCGCCTTCGATCAGGTTGACGTCGTCCGGAATGTCGAGCTCGCCCTCTGCGTGCTCGCCCGGCCTGCGGAGCTGTGGGATCGGCTCCTCGTCCTCCGGCTCCCCCTCCTCCGGTTCCTCGAGCTCCTCCTCGTCGGGCTCCGCGACTTCCTCGGGCGCCTCCTCGTCGAGCTCGAGCGCCTCCGCCTCCTCGCCGGGCCAGCGCTCGCTCATTCGTCCGCCTCGTAGCGCACGTCCTGGTGGTGCAGCTTGTGTCCCAGCTTGTCGCGCTTCGTTGCGAGGTAGCGCGCGTTCTCTGCCGTCGGCGCGGTCTCGATTGGCACCTGCTCGACGACCTCGACGCCGAAGCCTTCGATCCCGATGATCTTCTTGGGATTGTTCGTGAGGATGCGAACGGTCGTCAGGCCGAGGTCGGCCAGGATCTGGTTGCCGATGCCGTAGTCGCGCATGTCAGGTGCGAAGCCGAGCTCCAGGTTCGCCTCGACCGTGTCGAGGCCGTTCTCCTGTAGCTCGTACGCCCGCAGCTTGTTCAGGAGCCCGATGCCCCGTCCTTCCTGTGCCATGTAGAGAAGTACACCGCGCTCCTCGGACGCTATCCGTTCGAGCGCCTGCTCGAGCTGCTCACCGCAGTCGCAGCGCAGCGAGTGGAAGACATCCCCGGTCAGGCACTCCGAGTGCACGCGGACGAGCACGTTCTCCGCGCCCTCGACCTCGCCTTTGACGAGCGCAACGTGGTGCTTCCCCGTAAGCTTCTCGCGGAACGCGACCGCAGTGAACTCCCCGTACGCGGTCGGGAGGCGGACGGACGTCGTTCGCTCCACGATCCGCTCGTGGCGCCGCCGGTACCCGATCAGGTCCGCGACGGTGACGAGCTTGAGGCCGTGGCGCTCGCAGTATGGGATCAGATCGGGCACGCGCGCCATCGTTCCGTCCTCGTTCATGACCTCGCAGACCACGCCGGCGGGGATGAGACCCGCGAGCCGTGCCAGGTCGACCGCCGCCTCGGTCTGGCCGGCGCGCACCAGGACGCCGCCGTCGCGGGCGCGCAGCGGGAAGACGTGGCCCGGCTGGACGAGGTCGTCGGGCCGCGAGGACGGATCGATCGCGACCTGGATCGTGCGCGAGCGATCGGGCGCCGAGATGCCGGTCGTGACGCCTTCGCGCGCCTCGACTGAGATGGTGAACGCGGTTCCGTAGGGCGTCTCGTTCCGGTCCGTCATCTGACGCAGGCCGAGCTCGTCGCAGCGCGACTCACCCAGGCAGAGGCAGATGAGCCCGCGGGCTTCCTTCGTCATGAAGTTGACGGCCTCGGGCGTCGCAAACTGGGCCGCGATCGTGAGGTCGCCCTCGTTCTCGCGGTCGGCGGCGTCGACGACGACCACGAACTTGCCCTGGCGGATGTCCTCGATCGCCTCTTCGATCGTCGCGAACGCGCTTCGTTCCTCGATCTGCATGGCGGGAATCGTAGCCCGGTTGTCCTCGTCGACAGGCCGGGCGGGACTCATCGAGGCGCGACCAGGCGCTCGACGTACTTTGCGAGCACGTCGACCTCGAGATTGACGGACGCGCCGGAGGCGAGCGCGCCGAGGGTCGTCTCCGCGAGCGTGTGGGGAACGAGCGCGACGGCGAACCCTCGGTCGTCGAGGTCGGCGACGGTGAGCGAGACCCCCTCGACGGCGACCGACCCCTTCTCCACGAGGTAGCGCAGAAGCTCGGCTGACGTATCGATCCACGTGCGCTGCCCGTCACCTTCCGGCGCCACCGAGCGAACGTGGCCGACGCCGTCGACGTGGCCCTGCACGTAGTGGCCGCCGAGCGGCTCGCCCGCGCGCAGAGCCGGCTCGAGGTTGACCGAGTCGCCGGGAGCGAGCGAGCCGAGCGAGCTGCGGCGGAGCGTCTCCGGAACGGCGTCGAAGGCAAGCGTCCCGGTCTCGGCCGCGGTGACGGTCAGGCAGACGCCGCTGACCGCGACCGAGTCGCCGATCGCCGCCTGCGCTGCAGTCGCAGGCGCCTCGATGAGGAGCCGGACGCCGTCCTGCCGGCCCTCGACGGCGGCGATGCGACCCCGCTCGCGAACGATGCCGGTGAACATGGGACGAATTGTCACCGTTCCGGCCCCACCTCGTGACAGACACGTCACGGATTCGGAGTAGCGTTACCGCCAGGCGGCGCCCCGGCCTCATCCCCTCGGGACGCGTGGGGGGAGGTGGGTGGGTACGCGCGCGCGTGTGCCTCAGAGGCATTCGTTCGCGGATGAGAGGCGTTCGTTGGCGACGCCGGCGCGCGTCGGAGGCCTACGTCCCGAGGGCGAGTGCCTCGAGCGTCTCCCGCACGACTCGTTCGAGGTCGCCCTGGCTGGCCGCGTCGTCGAGCTCCGCCCGCAGCTCTTCGACCGCTTCCCGTGAGCTGCCGTTCAGCCCGGATGTGTCGGCGGCGGCGAGCTCGCGGCGCAGCTCTTCGTCTCCCACGTGACGAGCGAGCCAGTGGGAGAGGAGGGTCACGAGTTGGTCTTCAGGGCTCGTTGACATAGCCCGTCAGCAGCACGTCCTCGCCGAGCCGCTCCGTATACACGCGTGTCACGTCCAGCGGCGCGTCGAGCTCCGGCAGCAGCGCGGGCCCGGAACCGGCGAGCTTCGGAGCGATGAACAGCAGCACCTTGTCAACGTAACCCGCACGCAGGAAGGCACCGGCGATCGTCGGGCCGCCCTCGAGCAATAGCGACTGGACGTCCTCCTCGGCCAGGGCCGGCAGTTCCTCCTCGAGCGTCCCGGTCCGCAGCTCGAGCTCGGATCCGTCGGGTAGCGGCCCGCTGCCGAAGGCGAGGCGCCTCGGCTGCCGTTCCGCGTCGACGTCACGCGCCGTGAGCTGCGGATCGTCCACGCGAACGGTGCCCATGCCGACTGCGACGGCGTCCACCTGCGCGCGCAGCTCGTGCACGCGCCGCCGGGAGACCTCGCCGGTGACCCATCGCGACCCCGGCACCGTCATACGCCCGTCGAGGGTCACCGCCGCCTTCAGGATCACGAACGGCCGCCGCTCGACGACCCAGGTCCGCCAGGCCTCGTTCTGCGCCCGGCACCGGAAACCGAGCTCGCCGCTCTCGAGCGCGACCTGCAGGCCGGCCTCGCGCAGGCGTTCGAGGCCACCGCCGTGATCCGGATGGGGATCGAGGCAGCCGGCGAGGACCGCGACAACGCCGGCGTCGATCAACGCATCGGTGCACGGCGGCGTCCGCCCGTGATGCGTGCACGGCTCCATCGTCACGTACGCGGTCGCACCGCGCGCACGGTCCCCGGCCTGACGAAGCGCGAGCACCTCGGCATGCGGGCCCCCTGCCTCCTCGTGCCACGCCTCCCCCACGACCTTGTCGGCGTGGACGAGGACACAGCCGACGATCGGATTCGGATGTGTCGTGCCGCGCCCTCGCTCGGCAAGCTCGAGCGCGCGTTCGAGACTCACGTCAGCGCTTGGAGCAGCCGACGATACGCCCGCGGCAGGTCTTCCATCCCGAAGATCGACGTCCCCGCGACGAACAGGCGCGCCCCCGCGATGTACACGTCGGCGATGTTGTCCTGGCCGATCCCGCCGTCGACCTGAATGGGAATCTCGTCCGGAAGGATCGCGCGCGCGGCCCGGATCCGCCCGATCGCCTCGGGCATGAACGGCTGGCCCGAGTATCCCGGCTCGATGCTCATGCAGAGCACGAGGTCCACGCCTGCGACCACGGCCGCCTGCGCCGCGTCCGTCGCGTCCGTCTCGGGCTTGAATGCCATCCCGACCTGCAGGCCCTCCGCGCGCGCGGCCTGCGTGACGGCGTGGAGGTCGTCACACGCCTCGATGTGCACGGTCACGCTGTCGCCGCCCGCCGCCGCGAACGCCTTGAAGTGCTTCTCCGGGTCCTCCGTCATCAGGTGACAGTCGATCACTCCGTCCAGCCGATGGATCTGCTCCGAGATCGACTGGAGGACGATCGGGCCGAGCGTGATCGGTTCCACGAAGTGCCCGTCGCCGACGTCGAAGTGGAAGATGCGGACGCCCGCGCGCATGAGCGTGTCGATCTGCTCCCCGAGCCGGGCGAAGTCGGCCGCGTACAGCGACGGCTCGACCTCGACCGTTCGTATCCAGTCATTCCAGGGCATGACCGCAGGAGTCTAGGGCGTGAGGCGCGCGATGAAGAAACCGCTCGTTCCGTGGACATGCGGCAGGGTGAGGAGGAACTCCGGCCGACGAGGATGGGCGAACTGCGGCCATTCGCCGCCGAGCGGCTCGACCTGCAGCCCGGACGCTTCGACCACCGCCTCGTTCTCGTCCGCGTTCATCGTGCAGACGGAGTAGACGATCGTGCCGCCCGGCCGGACCCGCTCGGCCGCGGCCCGCAGCAGGTCCAGCTGGAGCTCGGGCAGCGGTTGCGCTCGCCAGCGGAGGTCCGGGCGTCCGGCGAGGACGCCGAGGCCCGAGCAGGGCGCGTCGACCAGCACGTGGTCGAAACCCCTGAGCGTCGATGGAAGCGCACGCGCGTCCGCGTGCACGACCGAGACGTGGTCCGCGCCGAGCAGACGGATGTTCTCCTGGAGCTCGCGCGCGCGGGCTTCGTGCAGCTCGACGGCGACAACCTCGCCCGCGAGCTGCGTGGCCTTTCCGCCCGGCGCCGCGCAGAGATCGAGCGTGCGTTCTCCCTCCCGCGCGCCGACGACCAGACCCGCGAGCTGCGAGGCGCGGCTCTGCGGCCAGACGCGCCCCTCCGCGAGAGCGTGCTCGTCGACGCGATCGACGCGGTACGCACCCGGGATGTCCGTGGGTTCACCAGGCGGGTCGCCGCGGACGAGACGCACGACCGTCTCCGCCGGCTCGTTCTGCGCCCGCATCAGCGCGAGCGCGTCCTCCGAGCCGAAGTCGCGCGTCCACACGTCGGCGATCCAGTCCGGGTACGAGTGCTTGAGCGGTCCTTCGGGAAGCCCGTCGAGCAGTTCGCGCATGCCGTCGGCGAGCCTGCGCATGACCGCGTTCGTGAAGGCGACCGCGCGCTCCAGCCGCGCGCGGCGTACGAGCTCCACGGTCTCGTTGACGGCGGCATGCGGCGGGATTCCTTCCGCGTACCCGAGCTGGTAGGCGCCGAGCCGAAGCGCGGCACGGACGGGAGGATCGAGCTTCCGCACGGGTCTGCGGCCGAGCTGCTCGATCGCGTGGTCGAGCGTGCGGACGCGCTGCACGGTTCCGTAGGCAAGCCGTTGCGCAAGCGCGCGGTCGCGCGCGTCCAGCCCCGCCGCCGCCGATCGCAGAACGCGGTCGGCATACGCATCGTCTTCGAAGACACGCAGGACGACGTCGTACGCCGCTTCTCTCGCGGTCATCTGAGCCCGCGCAGGAACTCCTCGTAGGTCATCCGTCGCTTCCCTTCCGGTTGCACCTCGAGGATCTCGAGCCGTCCGTCGTTGACGCGCGTGCGCCACACGAGGACAGGCCGGCCTTCGACAACGCCCCGCGCCCCGATGTGCGGCGAGAGCGCGCGAACACGGTCGTGCACCTCCTTCGCCGGACGGCTCCAGTCGAGGTCGCGGTCGGCGGCTTCGATCTTGTCCGCATACGTGACGCCGTCCTCAGGTTGAGGCGTGAACGCCGGGTCAGGCAGAACGTCGTCGAGAAGCTCGACCGCGACCCGAGCAGCGCGCTCGAAGACCGCACCCGCATCGTCGTCAGGGTCGATCGGAAACCTGCGCTGCGCAGCGATCGGACCGGCGTCGAGCTCCTTCACGGTCCTGTGGATCGTGACGCCCGTCTCGTCGTCCCCCGTCATGATCGCGCGCTCGACCGGTGCCGCCCCGCGCCAGCGCGGTAGGAGCGAGGGGTGAACGTTGAGCCACAGGCCGCGCTCGAGCAGTGCGTCGGGGATCAGGAGGCCGTAGGCCGCCACGACGACGGCGTCCGCGTCGAGCAACACCTCCGGGCCGAGCCGCTCCGGCTGGAGAACCGGTATCCCGTGGCGCTCCGCCACCTCCTTCGCAGGCGGCGGTGAGGGCTTGCGCCCGCGCCCCCGAGGCGCGTCCGGCCGCGTCAGCAGGATGGTCACGTCGTGACGGGCCGCGAGCTGCTGCAGCACGTCCGCTCCGAAAGGCGCCGTCGCGGCGACGGCGATCCGCGCCACTCAGGCTCCTTAACCGATGACGACGCGCGGCCGCAGCGTCCCGAGCGCCTCGCGGCGCGCCTCCGGCGTCGTGCGGTCGATCATCAGAACGCCGTCGAGGTGATCGAGCTCGTGCTGCACGGTCCGCGCCGCGTATCCCTCGAGGTCATAGGCGACGTCGTTCCCCCGCTCGTCCTTCCCCTCGATGCGAACGGTGACGGCGCGCTCGACCGGCACGAGCACGCCCTGGAGCGACAGGCAGCCCTCGTCGTCCAGCTCGACCTCGTCGCTGCGAGACGTGATCACCGGATTCACGAGCGTCGCGACCTCGTCCTCCTCGGGGGAGAACACGAACAGGCGCCGCAGGATTCCGACCTGGGTCGCGGCCAGGCCGACGCCCCTCGCCTCGATCATCAGCGCCGACATCCGCTCGACCAGACGGCGCAGGTCCTCGTCGAACTCCTCGACCGGCTTGGCCTGCATCCGCAGAACGGGATCCGGGTACTGCCGGATCTGCGCAAGCGCGAGCTGCCGACGCGCCTCGCGCTCGGCGTCGAGCGGTTCGACGCGGACTTGTCCCTCGACCTCGGTCATCAACGGGCACACTAGCGGCGTGGATAGGAGGGAGCGGGAGGCGATCATGCGCCAGGGCGTTACGAGGGCCGAGACGCCGCGGGACCGCGCGGAACGCGAAGCGCTCGAGACCGACCTCCTGGACAGCCCGGTGGCCGGCAAGCCGATCCGCAGGCGGCTGCGGAACTTCCGGCCCGGCGCGGACGCGGCGCTCAGAGCGCTCGGCGG
>JBASRJ010000236.1:0-9038 GCA_049273785.1 Gaiellaceae bacterium
CGGGAGCGTCGCACAGAAGGAGCGGTGGCTGCCGCCGCTGTGCCGTTCGCGCCCGCCGGCGTGCGCGGTCGCGATCACGGAGCCCGACGCCGGCTCCGATGCTGCGGCGATCACCACGCGCGCCACGCGAACGGAGGGCGGCTACGTCATCGACGGCCACAAGAAGTTCATCGGCAACGCGCCTGTCGCGAATGTCTGCATCGTCTTCGCGACGGTCGCGCCGGGGACGCGCTCGAAGGGGATCACCGCCTTCGTGGTTGAGAAGGGCGATCCCGGCTTCGTCGTCGGCCCCCGGCTGCCCAAGCTCGGGAGCAGGTGTTTCCCCGCGGGCGAGCTGACCTTCGAGGAGTGCTTCGTCCCGGATGACCGGCGTCTCGGGGAGGAAGGCGACGGCTTTCGCGGCTTGATGCACGTCTTCGACTGGGCGCGCGTCCAGCTCGCCGCGAACTCGCTCGGCATCGGTCGGGCCGCGCTCGAGCACGCGGTCGGCTACGCGCGGGAACGTCGCGCCTTCGACCGGCCGATCCACGAGTTTCAAGCGGTCTCGTTCCGGCTCGCGGACGCGAAGCTCCGGCTCGACCAGGCTCGCCTACTGATGCAACACGCGGCGGAGCTTGCCGATGCGGGCGCGCCGTTCTCCACGGAGGCGGCCATGGCCAAGCTCGCCGCATCGGAAGCCGCGTGGTTCGCTACGTGGGCGGCTGCACAGACGTTGGCGGGAGCCGGTTACGTGCGCGACTCGCCGGTGCAGAAGTGGCTGCGCGACGCGAAGCTGGACGAGATCTGGGACGGGACGAGCGACATCATGCGCCTGCTGATCGCACGCAGCCTCTTTCGCGACTAGCCCGCGCGGGCGAACGCGTCTCGTTCCTCATCCGTGAGCGGACGCGAACGTCCGGTTTCGCGGTCCCGCGCGACGAGAACCGCTTCTGCCTCCGCGGCGACGTCGCCGTTCATGGTGACGATGCGCTCCGCGGTCCGGACGCTCGAGTTCCCGATCCGCCCGAGTCGGCACTCCGCGACGATTACGTCGTCGGCGAGGCCGAGCTCTCGGCGGTAGTCGATCTCTACGCGCGCGACGACGTAATTCCAGACGTCCCCGGGTTTCCCCAGAACGCGCCCGAGCCACTCGTCTCGCGACTCCTCGAGGTACGTCAGGTAGACGACATGGTTCACGTGACCGTAGACGTCGAGATCCCGCCACCGGATCTCGATTCGCTTCTCGTGCTCCATGCGTCAGTCGCCGGCGCCGGCGTCACGCGCCTCGTCCGTCTGCGCGAGCATGCCGTACGCGAGCCGTTCGATCAGCAGTCCGACCTCGCGTGAGCTCTCGCTCGCTGCGTCGATCGCCTGCTTCGCCACGGAGGCGGCGAGACCGGGGAGGGCCGCGAGCCGCTGCGCGAGCTCGAGGGCGCGCTCGACTGCCGTCCCTTCCGGCACGACCTCTGTGACGAGGCCGAGCTCGAGGGCCTCCGCGGCGCTGATCCGCGGACGCAAGAGGACGACCTCCTTTGCGCGGGCAGGTCCGATGATCCGCGCAGCACGGTGGGTCCCGCCGGAACTCGGGATGATTCCCAACTCGACCTCCGGGAAGCCGAGCACCGCCGACTCGTCCGCGATCCGGAAGTCGGTCGCAAGCGCCAGCTCGAGGCCGGCGCCGAGGCAGTATCCGTGGATGGCCGTCAGCGTCGGCTGTGGGAGCGCCGCGACGCGCTCGTAGACGTCTCCGGTCGTTGCGTAGTACGCAAGGATCGCCTCCGGCGTGCGTTCGCTGAGCTCGTTGAGGTCCGCACCTGCCGAAAATGCACGGCCGCTGCCGGCGAGCACGATCACGGAGCTCGTCCGGACGTCGTCGAGCTCAAGCGCACGCTTCAGCTCGGCCTCGACCTCCGTCGAGAGCGCGTTCAGCTTCTGCTCGCGCCGCAGCGTGAGAGCGCAGACGGCACCGTGGCGTCGGACCTCGACGAACCCGTTCTCGCCTTCGCTCATCGCGCGATCTTCTCCGAAAGCAGCAATCGATGTGCGCGTATCGGTCAAGATGGGCTCGTGCACGACGTGGCCGTTCTCGGCGCCGGGCTTGCGGGCCTCAGCGCGGCACGTGATCTCGCGACCGGTGGAGCCGACGTCGTCGTCCTCGAGGCACGCGATCGGGTCGGCGGCCGCGTGGAGCAGATCGGGGTCGGCGAGGCGCGGCCCGTACAGCTCGGCGGCGAGGTCGTCGGCACTGTCCACACCGCCTACCTTCAGCTGGTCGAGGAACTCGGCCTGACGCTCGAGCCGAGCTACCTCGCCGTTCCCGGATTGGAGACATTCGATCTCGTCGAAGGCGTGCAGCGCGGAGAGGACTTCCCGTTCCAAAACGCGGACGAACGCGCGGATTACGAACGTGTCGAAGCGCTCTGGGGTGGGCTCGTGGACACAGTCGATCCGGACGATCCCTGGACGCACCCAGACGCTGGACGGCTCGACGCAGCGTCGGTGGGAACGTGGCTTAGATCCGTTCAGGCACTGCCGTCGACGATCAGGCGGCTCGAGGTGGCGGCGCTCGCCCTCGCGGGCGGGTCGATCGAACGCACGTCTCTGCTCGCCGAGTTGCGGAAGGCGGCGGCGGTCGGCGACCGCACGTTCTACTCGTACGCGCTGTGGGAGTCGCACCAGGTCGCCGAGGGAAGCGCCGAGGTCGCGCAGCGGATGGCTCGAGACCTCGCGGAGCGGATTCGGTTGCGCGCAGCGGTGCGGCGAATCGACGTCGCGCCGACCGCCTGCAACGTCGTCCTCGAGGACGGCGAACGGGTACGCGCAGAAGCCGTCGTCTGTGCGCTTCCAACCAGCGTCGCGTCCCGCCTGGAGATCCACGGCGTCGACCCCGAACGGCTCGAGTCGCTTCGACATCAGCGACACGCGCTCGCGGCGAAGATCGTCACCGTCTACGCGCGCTCAGTCTGGGTGGACGTCGGCGCGAACGGCCTCTGCGAAGGAGAGCATCTTCTCGGTTCGACGTGGCCGCAGCGCGAAGGCGTCCTGTCCGCGCTCGTCCCGCCCGAGCGCTTCGCGCACCTGCTCGCGCTCACGGAGAGCGATCGAGACGTCGTCGTGCGCGCTGAGCTCGCACGCATGTACGGGCCCGGCGCCAACGATCCGAAGGCGATCATCTACCGCCTCTGGGGCACCGATCCGTTCACGCGCGGCTACGTCACGCAGTGGTGGCCCGGCGACGTGCACCGGGTCGGGCCGCGCCACGGGACGCACGCGCCTCCGTTCTACGTGTGCGGCTCCGACCAGTGGGTGGCCGGATACATGGAGGGAGCCGTGCGCACCGGCCGTGCGGCGGCGGCGGCCATGCTCGGAAGCCGGCAGCCCGCTTAGGCCGGGGAAGCGGGCCGAAGCACGCGAAGCGCGTCGGGTGGCAGATGCAGTGTCACCGGTGTCCCCTCCACGAACCCGAGGCCGTCGCCCTCGTTCGTGACCGTGAGTCGCAGCAGTTCGCCGCCGAGCGCGCGGACGTGGATCTCGTAGGCACCGCCGAGAAAGACGGAACGCTCGACCATCCCGGGCAGGCGGTTGTCACCCGGTGCCCCGTGCTCCTCGAGGGCAATGCGCTCCGGCCGGATCATCGCCTTCAGGTCACCGCGCGCTGCAAGCTCCCCTTTCTCGGCCCGGAACTTCCTGTCGGCAATACGAAGCATGCAGACGTCGCCGTCACGACCCAGCCCCTCGGCCGGAAGCAGGTTCGAGACGCCGAGGAAGTCCGCGACGAACACCGTCCGCGGCTCTTCGTAGACCTCCCGAGGCGTCCCGGCTTGCTCGATGCGGCCGTCGTTCATCACGGCGACTCGGTCGCTCATCGTCAGCGCCTCCTCCTGATCGTGCGTGACGAACACGAAGGTGACCCCGATGTCGTGCTGCAGCGCCTTGAGCTCAACCTGGAGGCCCTTCCGGAGACGGGCGTCGAGGGCGCCGAGCGGCTCGTCGAGCAAGAGGACGCGAGGCGCGAGGATCAGGGCGCGCGCAAGCGCGACGCGCTGCTGCTGTCCGCCGGACAGCTGCGCAGGCTTTCTGCTCTGGAAGCCGCCGAGCTGGACCAGGCCGAGGACCTCAGCGACCCGCCCTGCTTTCTCCTCTTTCGTGACGCGCCTGTATTTGAGCCCGAAGGCAACGTTGCCCGCGACGTCGAGATGCGGAAAGAGTGCATAGCTCTGGAAGACGGTGTTGACGTTGCGCCGGTGGGGCGGCACCTGGCCCACATCGGCTCCGTCGAGCAGGATGCGCCCGCTCGTTGGACGCTCGAAGCCGGCAATCATCCGCAGCGTTGTCGTCTTCCCGCATCCGGACGGGCCGAGCAGCGTGAAGAACTCCCCGGGCGGCATCTCGAGATCGATGCCGTCGACCGCCAGAGCGTCGTCGCCGAAGACCTTCGTGAGCCCCTCGAGCCGAACCTCGCCTTCCACTAGACCTCCAGGGCGGCGACGGCCGTTGCTTCACGACCGCCGGCGAACCGCCGGTAGACGACAAAGGCAAACACGAGCGTTGCGAACGTGATCAGGAGCGCCACCGTCGCGATCGCGTTCAGGGCGGGAGTCGGCGCGCCCCGTGCCGACGCGTAGAGCAGCATCGAGACGGTCGTCGTGCTCGCGTCGCCGGAGAGGTATTGGGTGACGACGAAGTCGTCGATCGAGAGCGCGAACGCCACCGCGGCGCTGGCGACGATCGCCGGTGCCAGCAGCGGCAGCAGCACGCTGACGAACTGATCCCGTGGCGGCGCGCCGAGGTCGGCCGCGGCCTCCTCGTACTCGGGCCCGATCGAGACGAGCCGGGCGCGCACCATCACGACGACGTAGGACAAGGTGAAGGTGACCTGGCCGATGGCCTGCGCTGGCGTGCCGAGACCGATCCCCGGAAAGACGCGCAGGAACAGGAGCAGGAGCGCGACCCCCATCACGATCTCGGGCGTAATCAGGGGCAGGATCATCAAGGTGTTGACGGTGCCGCCGCCGCGCCCGCGCCAGCGTTGCAGCCCGATCGCGAGGGCGACGCCGAGCGGCGTGGACAGACCGACACAGATCACCGCCAGGAGGAGCGTGTGCTTGAGCGCGCCCTGCAACGCCGGGTCGTGAAAGACGCTTCCCGTCGCCGCGGTGAACCAGCGGAACGAAAACCCCTGCCAGGCCGTGCGCGACCTGCCGTTGTTGAACGCGAAGAGGATCGCAATCGCGACGGGCAGGATCGACCAGAGGATGTACAGCGCGGTGACGGCGGCGAGAACACGCGGCCGTCCCCACGGATTCCGCAGCCTGCTCACGTCTGGGCGGCGGCCGCTCCCGCACGGCGCGTCGTACGCAAGTAGTAGTACATCAGCACGAGCAGCACGAGCGACAACAGCAACGTCAGGACCGCACCGCTCACCTTCTCCGATCCCTGCCGTGTGAACTGGTCGATCTGGTTCCCGATCATGCTGCACTTCGGCGCCGCGCACACGAGATCCGGCGTGTAGTAGTCGCCGAACATCGGCAGCGCGACGAGCACGGACCCGGCGAGGATCCCGGGCACGGAGAGCGGCAGCGTCACGCGGAGAAACGCGCTCAGCGGGCTTGCGCCGAGGTCACGTGCAGCCTCGATGTGCCGCTGGTCGATCCGGTCGAGCGCCGCATACAGCGGCAGGATCAGGAACGGGATATAGCCGTAGATCAGCGCGAAGACGACCGTCGACGACTGCCCGTCGAGCCAGCCGCCGTGAGTCGACAGCAGGCCGAACGTGAGAAAGAGGCGCTCGATGCCGAGATCGTGGAGGACCGTCGTTCCCCAGCCGCCGGGCGACAGCAGGTTGATCCAGGCCAGCATCCGCATCAGGTAGTTGATCCAGAACGGGACGATCAGCAGGACCAGCACGAGCCCGCGCCATCTCCCGGCGTGGCGCGCTGCGAAGTACGCGACGGGGTAACCGACAAGGAGCGAAAGAGCGAGTGCCAGCGCTACGAACAGGAGCGTGCGCACGAAGAGCGTCAGGAACTGTCCGCCGTGGAAGACGTTGTGCAGGACGGAGAAGAGGTAGCCCACGTTCCAGTCGAACGGGTTCCAGAAGGGCACGGGCTGCGAGAGGGTGTCCTGGTTCCCGAATGCCACGCAGATGACCGCGTAGAACGCGACCAGGAAGAAGACGGACAACCAGGCCACGCCGGGGAGTGCGAACAGACGCCAGGTGAAGCGAGAGCTCACGATCAACCGGCCCTGAACTTCGACCACGCGTCGTCCCAGCGCCGTTCTCCTTCGATGCTCAGTTGGAGCAGCTCCTGGTTGACCGCGAACTGGTCGGGTCGGACCACGGCCCTGGTGAGCGTCTTGGGAATCACGCCCTGCTTGATCAGTGCGTCGGCGTCGATCGCATTCTGCGGCGGCGTGTAGCCGACGAAGTTGACGAAGTTGTTGTACGCGTTCTTCTCGTCGAGGAAGAAGTCGAGGAAGCGGTGAGCGAGCACCGGGCTCTTCGCCGCTCGGCCGATGCAGAGAAAGTCGTTCTGCACGACGCCGTTCTGCGAGGGGCCCCAGTAGGAGAGAACCTCCGGCTTGACGCCCTTGGGAAGGTAGAAGACGGCGGCGCTAAGCAGATCGCCCGACCAGGAGTGGTGGAGAACGGTCTTCTTCTCGGGAAGCGTCTGGTAGTCGGTGATCACGACCTTGATGCTGCAGATCCGGCTCAGCTCCTCGAGGTCTCGCTCGGCCTTCGAGATGAGGTCGGGATCCTCGGTGTTCAAATCGGGCCGCTCGCCCGTGCGCATCGCGTCACGCTGCATCGGCATGCTCAAGGCGTCGCGCTTGTCGTCGAGCAAGCCGACCCGCCCGCGATATGCGCCGGAGTGCCAGAAGATGTCCCATGGCACGTCCATCGCCGCGATGTCCGCCTTGACGACGTCGTTTCGCCAGCCGATGCCGTCGTTCCAGACGACGTACGGAACGGTGTAGCGGCTACCTCGGTCGTAGAACGGGTCCTGCAGCACCGGCCAGATGTTCTTCGCCAGGTTGGGGAGGTACGCATGGCGCAGCGGCTGAAGCAGCTGCTGAGCGATGAGGTTGACGATGTTCGACCCGGTCAGACCGACGATCACGTCGAACGCAACCGCGCCGGCGGCGAGCTTCGCGATTGCCTCGTCGGCCGAGTTGTAGGTCGCGACCTGGACCTTCGTGTGGTACGTCTTCTCGAAGACCTTCAAGGTCGCCGGGTCCAGGTAATCGGCGTAGTTGTAGACGCGCAGCGGACCGCGTTCGGTGGACCGGCCTTCGGGGATCGGCTTGTTGGTGTCGGTGATCGCCCAGGTCACCGCGTTGTCGGGGCGGGGGAGGGGCAGCCCGCCGGGGCCGGTGGGCTTCGCGACGACCAGCTTTCCGGCCGGACCGCTTGGCCCTTGGGCCCCTGCGCCGACGGGCGTGGTCGTGTTCTCACAACCGGCGAGGAGGCCGATCCCGCTGACGGCCGCAGCAGACCCGGCTGCTCTGCGAAGCAGCTGTTCGCGCGTCAGCGCCCGTCGGTCCTTCGGATGTCCCATCCCGCCGGCCGATTGAATCCCTTAGTGGAGACATGCGTCAAGCAGGTTCGGTCGCACTAGGATCGCTCGAATGCACGAAAAGCGGCTCGAGATCCGCTGGCGCGACCTCGACGCCTACGGGCACGCCAACAATGCGGTCTACCTCACATACCTCGAAGAGTGTCGTGATGAATGGCTCGACCGAGCGGTCGGCGAGCTCGGCCCGTCGGAGTTCGTGATCGCACGTGTCGAGATCGACTTTCGCCGCGAGCTTCGAATCGAAGACGACGAGGTCGTCGTGCGCTGCCGGCTCGAGCGCATTGGGACCTCGAGCGTGACAACGGAGGAAGAGATCCGGACAACCGAGCTCGAGCTGGTCGCGGCCGCTCGGGCGGTCGTCGTCGCGCAGGACCGGGCCACGCGCCGTACGCGGGCGTTGCGGCCGGAGGAGCGCGTCGCACTCGAGAAAGCCGGCTGACGACTGACCACGCTGGACCACCTCTTCTCCCCGCTCGCACTCGGTCCCGTCGAGCTCCCGAACCGCATCGTGTCGACGGCGCACCAGACAACGCTCGTGCACGACCACTTACCGACTGACGACTTCGTCGCGTACCACCGCGCACGCGCCGAAGGCGGGGTGGGCCTGATCGTCCTCGAGGCGACCGCCGTGCATCGATCCGGGTTGTTGACTCCGCACACGCTGGGCGGGTACCTCCCCGAGCTGACGGCCGGCTATCGGCGCGTTGCGGACGTCGTGCAGCCGGCGGGCACGCGTCTCTTCGTGCAGCTCTTTCACGGGGGTCGTGAGCAGATCGGGACCGCTCCGCGTGCGCCGGCGCTCGCACCGTCTGCCGTGCCGAGTGCGCGCTTCCGGGTCGAGCCCAGGGAAGTCTCGGAGCGCGAGATCGACGAGATCGTGTCGGGGTATGCACGTGCGGCGGAGATCGCCGCCGAGGCCGGGCTCGACGGCGTCGAGATCTCGGCAGCGCATCGCTACCTCGTCGAGCAGTTCTTCGATCCCGAGGTGAACCGACGCTCCGACGGCTGGCGCGACGGCACCCGGTTCCTCCACGCGGTTGTCGGCGCCGTCAGGGATGCGGCGCCCGGGCTCAGTCTCGGAATCCGCGTCTCCGCGGACTCGAAGCATCTCAGCACGATGCTTCGGACCGTCCACGAGTGTGACGTCGACTACGTGTCGCTTGCGCTCGGTGATTCTTCGACGTACCTCGGATCCGTCGGCATCGTGCCGCCCCCGCCTCTCGCGGAGAATCTGATCGCCGATCACGCGGACTTTCCGCGCCCGACGCCACCGGTGATCATGACGTCGCGGATCGTCGATCCGGACGCCGCGGATCGGCTGATCGCCGACGGTCTCACCGATGCCGTCGGCATGACGCGCGCGTTGATCGCCGATCCGGAGCTGCCGGCAAAGGCGCGCGCGGGCCGCAGTGACGCGATCATTCGCTGCATCGGCTGCAACGCGTGCATCGCCCACTATCACGCGGGTACGGCGATTGCGTG
>JBASRJ010000251.1:0-19800 GCA_049273785.1 Gaiellaceae bacterium
GTGACGCCGCGCGCCCTGCGGAGAGATCTCAGGCCGATCGAGCCGGACGTCTCCACCGGGGTAGTGGAGGCGGCGACGGCGTGAGAGAGTCCATCGAACCAATTCGGACAAGGAGGGAGGGGAAATGGTGAGTCGAACAACCTGGCGCGCTGGAGTTGTGGGCGTCTCCGCGCTCCTCGTCGCACTGCTCGTCTTGACTCTTGGTTCGGCCGCAGGCGCTGGTGTCGCGCCACAGGCGGCGAAGGCGCGCACCGCGACGACAGTCAGCCTCGGCACAAAGGACTTCACCGAGGAGTTCGTGCTCGGCCAGCTCTACAAGCAGGCGCTCGAGCACAAGGGCATCACGGTCGATTACCACGAGAACATCGGCAGTACCGAGGTCATCCAAACGGCGCTGCGCAGCGGCAAGATCAACGCGTACCCCGAGTACGTGGGTGAGATCGTCCAGACCGCGTACCACGTCGCGAAGCTGCCAAAGACCGCTCACGCGTGGTGGGCGCTGGCGAAGAGTCTGCTCGCGCCGGACGGCTTCACGCTCACCAACGCGACGCCGTTCTACGACGTCGACGCCATCGCCGTGCGCAAGGCCGATGCCGTGAAGTACCACCTCAAGACGCTCTATGACATGAAGCGGCTCCAGAACTCGAGCAAGCGGCCGAAGAACTTCTCGATCGGCGCCCGGCCCGAGTTCAAGAACCGCGAGGAGGGCTACCTCGGGATGAAGCACGTCTACGGGCTGACGAAGCTGAAGTACGTCTCGCTCGCACTCGGCCTGACGTACAAGGCGCTCGACCAGAAGAAGGTCTTCTGCGTCAACGTGTTCTCGACGGATGCGCAGCTCGCGGGCGGGAAGTACACGGTGCTAAAGGATCCGAAGCTGATCTTCGGCGTCCAGAACGTGGCCGTGATCGTGAAGCAGAGCGTCGCGACCACGCAGGTCGTCTCGATCCTGAACGCGGTCAGCGCGAAGCTGACGTTGAAGGCGATCCTCGCCATGAACAAGGCGACCCAGCTGAACAAGCAGAACCCGGCCGACGTTGCGAAGCAGTTCCTGACAGCGAACGGCCTGTAGTAGCTAAGGGCGGAGCGGCCTCGCCTCCCGGCGAGGCCGCTCAGGCCGAGAACGTGCCGGATCGGATCAGCTCCCGGATCGGCTCGAGATCCTGTGGCACCGCGTCGCCCTCGTCTGTGAACGGAACTCGCTCGCGAACGAGTTCGTAGGCGCGCGTCGTTCCGGTGCCGAGCACCGGCCGGTTGCGCAGGTCGACGGCCTGCGCCGCGACGACGAGCTCGATTGAGACGAGCCGCTCGCCGAGCTCGATCATCTGCGCGAGGCGATGGGCGGCGAGCGGCGCCATCGTCATTCGGTCCTCGATCCCCTCAGGGTGTGTGGTGCTTGCGAGCTCGAACGAGACGGGTTGAGCCAACAGACGCGCCTCGGCGGTCAGCGCCTGCGCGGCATGGGCAAACTGGGTCAATGAATCCTCCGCGAGGCCGTCACGGACCGCAAGGCCTTCAGGAAGACCGGAGAGCGGTGCCTGAAGCAGCTTGATCAGTCGTTCGCCCGCACTCGTGAGGACCGGTGCGAGCGCGATTCGAAGGAAATCGAGCGCCGCGGCGAGTGGAAGGATGTCGAAGTTGGCGACGGAAACGAGACGCTCCTCTTCGGCGACGACAATTGGGTTGTCCTGAGACGCGTTCAGCTCGATTTCGAGTTGCCGCATGACGAAGGCCAGTGCGTCTCGCGCCGCGCCGTGGACGTTGGGTAGGCAGCGGAACGTCAGCGGATCCTGCAGGTTGCGCGCCGCGCCGCTGTCCCAGAGGTAACTCCCGGCGAGAAGGTCAGTCAGGCGGGCGAGCGTCGCGCGGAGCCCATCGTACGGTCGCGTCTCTGCAACCGCCGGGTGCAGGATCGAGAGGTTCGCCGCGAACGCCTCGAGATCCAGTGCTCCGGCGACATCCAGCGCATCGAGTAGCCGCGCGCAGTCTGCGACTGCGAGAGCCGCGGAAGCCGACGAGAACGCGTTGTTGTTGATCAGCGCCAGGCCCTCCTTGGCGGCGAGCACGAACCCGTCGAGGAATCCGTGCGCGAGGTCGGCCATCTGCGGGAGATCGCTTTGGCCGGTCGAGCCGAGCGTTCGCACGCGCGGTAGCGGCCCCTCGTTCAGCGCTCGGATGACGAGCTCCGCGAGCTCGGGCCGAACGCCACTCGCTCCCTTCGCGAATCCGTTCGCCAGTCGCAGCAGCGTTCCGCGGACCACCTCGTCGGAGGCAAAGTCGCCCTGACCGACACGGTGGTTCAGGATCAACCTCCGGTTGAACTCCTCTGCCTCGTCCGCGCGCACCCGGACGCGCTTCCGTGCGCCGACTCCGGTCGTGAGCCCGTACACCATGAGGTCCCGCTCGAGCGCGCGCTCGACTACGGCACGTGTCATCTCCATCCTCGCTGCGGCGTCGGGTGCGATTTCGACTGTCTCGCCGCCGCGCGCAACGCGCATGAACTGCTCGAGGGCGAGGTCGCCGCCGGTGAGAACGACAGTCACGTCCAGACCGCCGCAGCCGTCTCGACGATCGTGCGGAGCTTCACCCGCTCGTCCTCGATGCTCAACGCGTTGCCCAGCACGGACGTCGCGAAGCCGCACTGCGGGGAGAGAGCGAGCCGCTCAAGCGGAAAGAACGTCGCAGCCTCCCGAATCCGGTCGACGAGCTCGTCCACCGTCTCGCGCCGCGAGGTCTTCGTCGTGACGAGGCCCAGCACGACGAGCTTCTCGTCGGGAACCGCAGCCAAGGGTGCGAACGTACCCGAGCGGGGATCGTCGTACTCGAGCAACAGCCGCTCCGCGTGAACGCGCGGGAAAAGCCGCTCCGCGAGCCAGTCGTAGCCACCCTCGACGAGCCAGCGGCTGGCCTGGTTTCCCCGGCAAAGATGGAAGCCGAAGGTGACATCCGGGTGATTGCCGATCACGTGGTTGTCGAGCTCGAGCCCTAACTCGAGCCACCGCTCGGCGGGCCAGCCGCGGCTCTCATAGAACTCCCGGTGGGCCGGATCGATCAGCAGTGGGTAGTGCGGCGCGTCCAGCTGGATGTACGTCGCGCCCAGACGGACCAACTCGTCGACATCCTCGCGGAGGAGCTCGGCGACGTCACCGAGGAACTCCTCCAGGTTCCGATAAGGGGAGGTCGCGCGCTCGGGATTCCAGAAGTTGGCGAAGAGGCTGGGGCTCGGGAGCGTCACCTTGACGACCCGGTCGGTGCGGCCGCGCGTGTACGTGAACTCCTCGGTCGCCAGCGACCGTTTCCGTCGAAGCTTGGCCGTCACCGCGAGCGGAGGCCGCTCGACGCGCAGCTCGCCGAGCTCCGCGCTCTGCCAATTGCCCCAGAGGAACGCGTCGAGGTTCCAGTCGCCGAAGCCGTCGACCGCGGCCGTCAACTGGCTCTGAAACGACAACCGACGCATCTCGCCGTCGGTAACGACATCGAGGCCCGCCTCTTCCTGCAGCGCAAGCGCTTCGTCCACCGCCCAGTCCTCCACCTGCTTGAACGCGGCCGGGGTCAGCTCGCCGCGGGCCAGCCCCTCCTGCGCAGCGAGCAATTCGTGCGGGCGCAGGAGGCTGCCGACGACGTCGGTGCGGGCCTCGAGCACCCTCTAACTCTAGAACGTGGAGGCGGATCGCGGTTCGCCTTTCGTTGCGATCGGACTACGACCTCCGACTTCGATTAGCGTTCTGCCCACGCAAACGAGGAGAACAACGTGACTGGGTTCCGCGAGCGACTCGAGGACGACGTCCTGCTTGGAGCCGAGGGGTACTTATTCGAGCTGGAGCGACGCGGTTACCTGAAGAGCGGTCCGTACGTGCCGGAGGCGGTGCTCGATTTTCCCGACGCCGTGCGCGAGCTTCATCGTGAGTTGCTTCGCGCCGGCGCTGAGGTGATGGTCGCCTTCACCTACTACGGGCATCGAGAGAAGCTGAGGATGATCGGACGCGAAGAGGACCTCGAGCCGCTCAACAGGCAGGCGCTGCGGCTTGCAAAGGACGTGGCGGTGGAAGGGAACGCGCTCGTGGCCGGCAACATCTGCAACACGTGGGTCTACGACCCCGAGGCGCCGGACAGGTCGGGCGAGATTGTTCGCGAGATGTACCGCGAGCAGGTCGGCTGGGCAGTCGAGGAGGGGGCCGACTTCATCATTTCCGAGACGAACGACTACCTTGGCGAAGCACTGATCGGCCTTGACGTGATCCAGGAGTTCGGACTGCCGTCTCTCGTGAGCTTCGCCTCGTCGAACGACCGAACGATCGACGGCTACGAGTTTGCCGAGGCCTGCAAGCGGCTTGAGGACCGAGGTGCCGATGCCGTCGGCCTCAATTGCTCGCGCGGACCGCAGACGATGCTACCGATGATCGACCGGATCAGATCTGCAGTCGACTGCGCCGTCGCCGCACAGCCGGTGCCCTACCGAACGACGCCCAGCCAACCGACCTTTCAGTCGCTGCGGGACGCGGACGGCGCACGGGTGTTTCCGCTCGCGCTCGATCCGTTCCTGTGCACGCGCTTCGAGATGGCCGGCTTTGCCTCATCAGCCCGGGACCTGGGCGTGAACTACATCGGCGTCTGCTGCGGTGGCGCTCCGCACCACGTTCGCTCGATGGCTGAGAGCCTCGGTCGAACTGTCCCGGCAAGCCGCTATTCCCCCGACCTGTCGCTGCATCCGATTCTCGGGGACGACGTCCAAGAGAAGGAGATGAAGTTCCAGAACTGGAAGGACTGATGTCGATCGTCGATCCCACCGTCGCGCTCGTTGAGACCGCCAACCGCCGCGGCCTCTCGCCAGCGCGGACGTGACCGACGTTCCCGTTCGCCTCGGGCTGCGGGCGAACGCGGGTCAGTTCGCGCTACTCGTCGCGCTCAATGCCTTCGTCGGCGCGATGGTCGGGCTCGAGCGAAGCGTCCTCCCGCTCGTCGGCAAGGATGACTTCGGCCTCGCCTCGAAGAGCGCCATCCTCTCGTTCGTCGTCGCCTTCGGCGTTGCGAAGGCGTTCGCCAATCTCGCGGCTGGCGGCTCGCTCACCGCGTCGGCAGAAGGCGCCTGCTCCTGCTTGGCTGGTCGCTCGCCCTGCCCGTCCCGATCCTGATCGCGACCGCCCCGAGCTGGTGGCTGATCGTCGTCGCGAACCTGTTCCTCGGCCTCAACCAGGGGTTCGCGTGGTCGATGACCGTCGTCATGAAGATCGACCTCGTTGGCCCGGCCCGGCGAGGACTCGCACTGGGGCTGAATGAGTCGGCCGGCTATCTCGGCGTCGCTGCCGCTGCGCTGGCAACCGGCGCGCTCGCCGCGACGTTTGCGCCGAGGACGATCGTCTGGCTTGGCGCCGCCCTGATCGCGGGCGTCGGCGCCGCCATCGCGCTTGTCTTCATCCGCGACACCGGCGCCCACGTGCTCGAGGAGCAGCGCGCGCACGGAGAGGCGGATGCGGGCAGCCTGCGTGCCGCGTTCCTGCGCGGCTCGGTCTCAGATCCCGTTCTCCGCGCCTGCTCCCAAGCAGGGCTCGTCAACAACCTCAACGACGCGCTGGCCTGGGGCCTCGCGCCGCTCTACCTCGCCGCGCACGGGGCCAGCGTCGCCATGGTCGGCATCGTCGCCGCCGTCTACCCGGCCGTCTGGGGCGCCAGCCAGCTCGTCACCGGCTGGCTCTCGGACTACACCGGGCGAAAGCCTCTCATCGTGCTCGGCATGCTCGTCCAAGCGGGCGCACTCGCGCTGCTCGTCGCAGGAGCCGGCTCGTTCGCCCCCGCCGTTGTTGCCGCTGTCCTTCTCGGCGTCGGGACCGCCCTGGTGTATCCGACGCTCATCGCCGCGGTGTCGGACATCGCCCAGCCGGTTGAGCGCGCCCAGCTCGTCGGCGTCTACCGCTTCTGGCGCGACTTCGGCTTTGTCGTCGGAGCGCTCCTCACGGGCCTGGTCGCCGATGCTCTCGGCGCCGGAGCCGCGATCGCCGTCGTCGCCGCCCTCACCGCCGGAAGCGGCGTCTGGGTCGCAGCCACCCGCTGGACCGCGGCCACGCGACAGCGACGCAAGACGGCAGGGCAGACCCTGAATCCGGGTACGCGGACTCCCTGAAGGGTTCCAAAACTCTGATTCGGCTCATGCTGCAGCTCGTGGTACTCGTGGATGGGTCGAGCGGGCTATACAGGCGATGGCAACGAATTGCCTGTCGCCCTTTCGGTCGCTGCGCCGCGGGGCCGCGTCACTGCGGCAAGCCAAAGCGCACCCACGCTCGCTTGACGAGTAAGAGTGACCCTGCTGCATAGGCGAACCCGATCACGAGATCGATTGTGTAGTGGTTTCCCGTGTAGACGACGGCGAACGATTGAGCAAGGAAGTAGAGGATTCCCGCCGCGATGAGCAGCCAACGAAGCTTTCCCTTTCGGCGCCAAACCAGCGTGGCGACGAAGAGAAAGACGAGGAACGCATAGCCGCCGTGAAGCGAAGGAATCGCGGCGTACGGATTCCGCGGGACGACGTGCGCGAGCGAGAGGTTGTTCCGGCCCGTCGTGACCGCCGAGCCTAAGGTCGCACCGACGACCGATGAGACGGTCGCGTGATCTGGGGGAAGCTGTGCCACGTTCGGCAGCATCCCTGCGTCGTGCGCTGCCCAGGGCGGCGCCGCCGGATAGATCGCGAATGTCAACGCGCCTGCGAACGACAGCACGAGCATCGTCGCTGCGAACCTGTAGAAGAGCGCACGACGTCGAATCCAAAGGCAGAAGGCGAGCACCGACGGGACGACGAAGTGGATCTTCAGCAGCTCCGCCGTCACCCTGTCGTACCAGCGGGGGTGACCGGACCAGAGCCAGTGCTGGAGCTCGGCTGCCGGCACATGGCCGCGGAAGATGAAGCGTTCGAGATCGAGCTGTGGGAGATAGAACGGATGCGGGTTGAGGGAATGCGCGAGTCCGCGAGACTCCGCATACAGGAGAATCAAGACGGCGAAAGGCGCGAAATCGAACAGATAACGACGAGGCCTTCCAAGCAGCAGCGCGGGCACGAGGAAGATGAGCAGCGGTCGCTCAGGCGTCCAGTAGAGACCGAACGCCCAGATTCCCGCGGCCGTGGCGGCGCAGAAACCGACCAGGACGAGCGCGAGTCGGCGCGTCGTCAGCTCGGCGCGCGGTGGGCCCCAATCTCGCTCGCGTTCGCCGCGGCGGCTGCGGTCCTCCTCAGAGCCCCATTCTTCGGCCTGCCGTTGACGTCGGATGAGGGTGGATACGCCGAGGTGGCGCGGTTGTGGCAGCACGGCCACTCCCTCTACTCCGATCTCTTCGTCGACCGCCCTCAGGGCTTGCTGCTGTTCTATCGCGGGCTCCTCGCTCTCGATCTCACTTCGACTGTCGCACTACGAGCCGCGGCAGCCGGAGTCGCAGCGGCGACGGTCCTGGTAGTCGCGGCAATTGCTGCTCGCGTCGGCGGGAGGATAGATGGCTACGCGACCGCCGTGCTCCTCGCAACGCTCGGTGCCTCACCGCTCATCGAGTCGTTCACGCTCTCGGGCGAGCTGCTCGCCGCCCTGCCTGCGGCGCTCTCACTGCTCGCCTTCACTCTCTTTTTGCGGGTTGGGAAGCTGCGTTGGGCGGCGCTCGCGGGTCTCTTGTGCGGAACCGCACTGATGCTGAAGCAGTCCGGTTTCGACACCGGCCTTGCCGCCGCCGCCTGGCTCGTCCTCGCGCGCCGGAGGCAGCCGCGGGCCGGGAAAGCGCTCGGTCTCCTCGTCGGCGGCGCCGCCATCCCCGTGGTGGCGGGCCTTCTCGCCGCGCCCTCGGTTTCAGCCTGGTTCGACGCCGTCATCGCGTATCGCGGCCGGGGTGATTCGCTGGTGACGGGCTCGCTGCTCCACCGGCTCCACTTGTTCCTCGGTACGTTGCCCGCAGCTGCCGCCGCGCTTGGGCTCCTCGCTGTCCTCGCAGCCTACGGTTGGGGTCGCGCTCACTTACTCCTGCGGCTCTGGCTCATCGCGGCGGTCGTCGGGGTCATCGGCGGCGGGAACTTCCATCCCCACTACTACGTGCAGCTGGCGCCGCCGCTGGCCGCGCTCGGCGGCGCGGGAATCGCTCGTCTCGAATCGGGTCGCGTCGCCGTGTCGGCGCTCGTGGGGAGCATGCTCATCGCTGTGGCCGCGACGGCCTCCGTCGCGCTTGCCTCGACGAGTGAGCAGGTGCATCTGATCTGGCCACGCGACCCGCATCTGCGCTGGGATCGCGGTGTCGCGGCCATGATCCGTGCGCGCGTCCCTCCCGAGCGCCCGATCGCGGTCCTCTGGGGCGACGCGGATCTGTACTTCCTCGCCGACCGGCCGCCGGCGGTTCGCTACCTGTGGTACCGAAACGCGGAGGCGCTCGCGGGCGCGGCTCAGCACGACATCCACGTTCTCGCCCAGCGCCCGGTCGCAATCGTCGTGACGTTCGCCGGGGTCGAGAGGCGGTATCCCTCGCTGCGTCTGATCCTCGGCTGCGCGTATCGGCCGCTCCTTGGACGTGGGCCGCTCGAGCTGTTCGCACCTCGACCTGCCACCTGGCGTGGAGGCAAACTCCTGCCGCACTGCCGATGAGCATCGAGCTTGCGATTCCGGCGGCCCGGCAGAGGCCGCTCATGCGCGCGCTTGCCTGGCTCGCGTCATGGCGTGAATTGCTCGTCTGGGCCGTGGCATCCCGGATCGTCGTCTTCGTCGGCGCGTTGGTGGTGCATCTGGTGCGACCGCACGGGTACTTCCCGGCCTCGACCTACAGGAGTCTGCAGAATGTCCTCGGCGCTTGGGACGGCCGGTGGTATCGGATGGTCGCCGCCCAGGGCTACTCGCTCGTCCCGGGCCACAAGAGCGACGTCGCCTTCTTTCCGCTCTACGCCTTCGTTCTCCGGGGAATGCATGCGCTCGGGCTTGGTCTCGTCACTTCCGGGATCGTTGTCTCGAACATCCTCTTTCTAGTCGGATTGCTCGCCTTCGCCGAGCTCACGACGATGCTCTTCTCGAAGGAAGACGCGCGGCGCGCTTGCATCTGGGTCTGCGTCTTCCCGCTCGGGTTCGTGTTCTCGATGGCGTACCCGACGAGCCTCGTCTTCGCCGCGCTCGCGCTGAGCATGATCTTCGCCCTTCGAGGCCGTTGGCTCACCGCAGCCGTGCTCGTCGCGGTGGCCAGCCTTGCCCGTCCAGAAGGCATGTTCCTCGCGTTGCCGCTCGCCGCACTCGCGCTCTCCAGAAGGCGGGAGCTGAGCGGCTCGGCCCGCGGTCGTGCTCTCGCTGCCCTCGTCGCGGGTCCGCTCGCGGTTGCCGGCTTCCTCGTCTACCTCGCCGTAGCTTTTGACAACATCCGGGCCTGGTCGACCGCCGAAGCCGCGTGGGGCAGGAGCTTCCGGCTCGGCGGCATTCTCGACGCGTTCGCGCAATTGCCGGCCGACATCCGCGGACACCCGTGGCTGGTTCGCGACCTCGCGTTCCTCGTCGCCTATCTGCTCCTGTTAGCGGTTGCTGTGCGCTTGCGGATCGGCGCGGCGTGGATCGCAGCGGCGGCGTTGCTCGTCGTTCTCCCCCTCACGAGCGGCACCGTGGAGTCGGATGGACGCTTCGGCATGGTCGGCTTCGCGTTCTATTGGGCGCTCGCACGCGCAATTCGCAAGCCGTGGCTGGAGCGTGGGCTTTGGGTGGTGTCGCTCGGCTTGCTCGCTTGGTGGACGGTCGCGCTACCGCTCGCGAACCCCTAGGCGATCTCGATCGCGGCTGAGCCGAAAAGGAGCGCCAAGTCTTGTATGCGGCGCCCGCACCGCTTCACAGCCGCATACGGAGAGCGCAAGGCCGCACCACGCACGCTGCGGCGCTGTTCCGTCATCTGAGGTCACCTAAGATCAGGCAGATTGGCTCAGACGGGCAAAGTTCGGGCAAAAGTTTCGCCAGGCGGCCTGTTGACAGACCTTCCATGCCGACCTACAAGGAGGATGCTGCGGCTCGCAATCCAGGGTCTGCTCGGGAAAGGGGATAACGTGGAGGAGTCGCAGCTCAGGGTCTCATCAGCAATCGCCGGCGAGGACGAGTACGTAGAGTTCTGGCCCGCCGGAACTTTGGCGAAGGGCCAGTTCTCCTGTACCGCCTGTGGGAATCGCGTGACCGTTCACCAAGTGCTACCGCGCTGCATGGTGTGCGGCGAGCGGCTCTGGGAACGGGCCGACTGGAGTCCCTTCGCCCAGTCTGGGGCGCCGCGCTAAGACTCACGTCGGCTGATCGGCGGCAAAAGTTTCGCCACTGCGTCACTCCCTTTCCCCGGGACCCTTTCGGCCGATCGAATTGTTGGCGGTTCCGCGTTAGGCTCGGAGCGTGTCGGCTTCCGCCTAGTGCTCGGAATGTGTCAGCTTCCGCCTAGTCGCGTGTCGACTTCCACCTAGTCGCGGAACCGCCTTCAAAAGCCTCGCCCTCACCCGGCGGCGAGTCTTTCACTCCTTCTGATCGAACGAGTTGGTGCTTAGCTCTCTCCATAGGCAGTCACCTCCCCCCGCTCTTCGACCCCGCGGACGGCCTCTTCGCCGATGGCGAATGCCTTCCGTTGCCGACGATCTCGAGTGTTTCTTCGGGGGCCTGGGCAGACCCGAGGATGGCCCTTTCCAACCGGAGCAGCGAGAGCGCCAACTGGTCCTGGGAGAACTCGAGTACTTTCTTGCGCCGCTCGTGTTCAAGCTGACGCCATGCCTGGAGCAGCTGGCGCAGCTCCGGATCGTCAGGCGTGATCTGACCGGCGAACTGCCGCCAGGCCTCGAGGTGGTCGCCGCGAGCGGCCGTGTGCAGGAAGAGGCGGCCGGCGAGGGCGCAGACCTCCTCGCTTGGAGCATCGTCTAGCTGCTCAAACTGGTGGCGCTTCTGAGCGACTTCGACAGCGTGGCGTTGGGCGAGCATCCCGACTTCGCGCAACCGCTCCTGCGTTTCGCGCAGGGACTCGGCAGCCGTCCGTTCGCCCGCGGCATGCTGAGCCGTTGCCAGCGCCCTCTCGGCGTCGGCGAGCTCTTCCCGCAGCCGCTGCTCGCGCTCATCCTCGGCCTCGAGTCGCGCAAGCGCATCGGCGTGCTCAGCTCTGCCTGGCTCGGGCAGGGCCTCGATCGCCTGTCGCAGGAGCTGCCGTGCCCTGGCTCCTCTGATGTGTCCGGCGAAGACAAGAAGGAGCTGCGCGTCCCGATCGAGGGCTTTCGCGAGCTTTACGAGCGTCTCAGCAGCGGGCCGCTCGACCTCGCCCGCCTCGATCCGGCTGATCTGCGCAGCCGAGAGGCCGCTCCGCCGCGCCAGCCCCCGCATCGAGAGGCGCCCGTGCGTGCGCGCCTCTTTGGTCAGCTCGGCCATCGACACCGCGGCCACAGGCTGTTCCCGATCTTGCATCGTGGCCCAAGTCTAGCCGCTTGTGTACCATCGGTCAAATACTAACGTTTGCCTCCGATGCGATCAGTTGCCGTTACCTAAAGCAACGATGCCAGCAGGGTGAGACGTAAAGCGTAGATCGGCGTGCTTGCCGCGCACGCGGCCCCAAGGCGAGGCGTTGCTGCGCACATTGGCGCCACCGCGCGCAGGCTGGCGGCCGAGCCTCGTGCCGCGACGGATGCCGAGCCGCGCCCTGCAAAGCCCTGTCCTCGCGTGCCATCTCCGACAGCATGTCGGGCCCCGAGGACCCCGGCTCTGGTCGAGAGCCTCGCACAACGATTAGTGCCGCGGGCTGCAAACGCGAGCCACCTGACGCAGGTGGTCCGAGCTCTCTCGTCATGCTGCTTGCGCTCGCCGCTCTTCACGCGTACGAAATTGTCTCATCTGTTTACTGCCTCGACAACGACACCCAACTTGGCCGCGCCGCCCCTCTCCTGGATCCGCCGGGACGTTGCCCGTTGACCGGCCCGAGACGATCCAATACGCTCGCGGCCAACCGAGATCTGCGGCGAACGGGGAGGGCTGGATTGGCGTTCGGTCGCGATCAGGGCACCGCCAGAAACGATGGCGTCGCCGGGTCTGCCGGTGGCTGACATTCCGCTCCTCCTCCTGGGTCCGATCCTGCGACGGGTCGAGCCGCGACACGTGGCCGTCTTCGTCGCTACGCACCAGCCGGCGAACGTGCGCGTGTTGCTCTACGACGGGCAGGTGGACGCCGAGTCCCCTCCGCCCGAGCTCGCGGTGAAGGAGACCCACACGACGCGATTCGCATCCGGGTTCCACGCCATCGTCGTCACGGTCGACTTCGCGGACGCTGCGGCCCTGCAGCCGGGTCACCAGTACTCCTACGACATACGGATTACTCCCGACGGCGGCGTCCCGCAATCGCTGAAGGATCTGAAGCTGCTGGAGGACGACAAGCTCGACGGGTACGGCAAGGCGGACCCGGCGGGCCAGAAGGTCGAAGTCGACGCGATCGGATACGCCGACAACCGACTCCCTTCGTTCGTGACGTGTCCCGCGTCGCTCGACGAGCTCGTGCTGGCGCATGCGTCGTGCCGCAAGCCGCACGGCGATGGGCATCCGGCCCTGCAGTGGCTGGACAGCTACATCGACGACCTGCACGGAGCGGTCGCCGGGCGCCCGCACATGCTCTTTCTGACCGGCGACCAGATCTACGCCGATGACGTCGCGTCGGCCCTCATGCCCGGTCTCACCGCGCTCGGGATCGCGCTGCTGGACGGCGTCGAGGAGGTGCCGTCGCCAGTCGACAATAACGCAAAGGTGAAAGTGAACACGACGGAGCTGCCCGCGGGCTTCCGTCAACGCGTGACCGGGAAGTCCGGGTTCACGTCCGACTGGGCTGCGAGTCACCTGATCGGATTCGGCGAGTTTCTCGCCATGTATTGCGCGGCCTGGAATCCGTATCTCTGGCCCCTGCTCGCGGTTGCGGATACGAGCGATCCCGCTCTCGGAGACGATCTCAAGGCGAGGCTCGTAAAGGACGCACAAAACCTCAAGCCGGGAGACGAGCAGACTGCGCCGGTGGTCCTGGGCCGGCCGTCGCCAGACGCGCCGGCGGATGCCGTCACGCCGCTCTACGGCGGGACGCAGCCGGAGGCCGATGCGCTGGAGAAGGCGCGCAGAGAGTTTCTCGCCGCAAAGGGGCTGCTCGACGAGTTCCGTCGCGAGGTGCCGAAGGTCCGCCGCCTCCTCGCCAACGTGCCGACCTACATGATCTGCGACGACCACGACGTCACGGATGACTGGTTCATGACCGGGGAGATCCGCCGTGCGACCACCAAGAATCTGTTCGGCCAGGCGCTCGTGCGGAACGCGCTCGCCGCACACACGATCTGCCAGGCGTGGGGAAACGTCCCGCAGCTGTGGACGGATGATGACGACCACAGGATCTTGCTCGAAGGGATCTCAGGGTTGTTCCCCGAGGGTTGGGACGGCGGCCCCGCGGACGTCGACGGCGCCAACGCCGTCGTCACGACGCTCGGTTTGACGCCGACCGGTGAGCCGCTCTTCGACTTCTCGTTCTCCGTCGACGGGCCGATGCACAAGGTGCGCGTGCTGGATACACGCACGCGGCGCGAGTACAACACGCCGAAGAGTCCGCCGGGCCTCCTGTCGCTGGCGGCGCTCGACACGCAGCTCCCACTCCAGGAGCTCGAGCAGCTCCCAGACGGTCACCCGTTGATCGTCGTCTCGCCCGCGCCCGTGTTCGGGCCCCCGCTCCTGAGCGATATCGGAGGGCCGATCCTCGTAACGAAACACGATCTGTTCTCGATCGCATGGTCGGAGTCCGAGCGTGCGCTCGACGAGCAGGTCACCGGGCTCGAGTACGGGACACCGGCCGGGTTGCAGTACTACGACATTGAGTTCTGGGGCGCTCATCCCGCCGCATTCGAGCGGCTGCTCGAACGGCTGTCACGCCATCCGCGCGTGATCGTGCTCGGCGGCGACGTCCACTACGGCGCCGCGTACGCCATGGACTGGACCGGGAACGGCCGCACGGGCAGGATCGTCCATTTCACCTCGAGCGCTGCGAAGAACGACTGGAAGGACAGTGCGGACAAACTCGGTGCGCCCGGCGTCGTCCACAACCTGTTTGCGCTGAATGGTCTTGCGACAGGATTGCAGAACATCGGCTTTCCCATGACTCGGCTCGGCTGGAGCGCGACTCTGCCGCCGGTGGTGACCAACCTGGAGAAGGAGCCGCCGTCAACGCGCCTGCGTGTGCAGACCGGGCCCGTGGTGCTCTCGAACGAGCACTTCCGTGAGTTGCACGCACTGACCCGACCGCCCGACTGGGTGTGGCGCGCTGCACCGATCGTCGACGTGCGCGCACCGGCCGATCGGCCACCGGCCGCGCGCGTCCCCGAGCCGGCCGCCGATCTGCCGCAGGACGGAGGCGCGGTGCACCAGTACGGCGCGCTCGCTGCGATGCACGTTCAGGCACTGCGGACCGCCGCCGTGGCGCGCGGACTCCAATTCCTGAACAACGTCGGCCTGATCACCTTTGCCACCTCCGGCGACGGGATCCACGTCAGCCAGGCGTTGTACTCGCTGCGATCGCGCGAGGATCCGAACGAAAAGGGCGACGCATACGTGATCTACGAGACGCTGCTCGAGCCGGTGCCGGTGCCGGTGCCGAACGCCGTCGGGGCGGGAGCGTAGGTGGCGAAGGACGTCCTCGCGCTGATCGTCGACGTCGTCGCCGACGTCGGTCACGAGATCGCAACGGCGCTCGGCGATCCGGACGGTCGCGAGGCGTTGATGGGGCAGGCAGGACGTCCGACGCCGGCCGGTGCCCCGCCCCCTTCGCAGCAGGCGGCGGGCGTGCTCCAGACCTTGCACGAGACGGCGCATGCCGGCGCGGAGAGCGGCGACACGGACACCCTCCAACTCCTCGCGAACCTCACGGAGGCGATGGCCGTCCTCGTGTCGTACATCGAGCAGGCGGCCAACCTGCAGAGCGAAGACGACGCCTGGAATCTCCTTGCGACGTGGCTCGACGCGGTCGCGATCCGGCGAACGAAGGAGAAGGACCCGACGATCCTTGCCCTCTTCGGCGCTCTCCATCTCATCTCCGAGAATCGCTTGCTGATCGCGGACCTCCTTCGCGCACGGGATCAGTGGGGCAGCTTCGTCCTCGGACATCCGGCTGACGACGACGCCAAGGCGGACAGCTTGTCGATCATCTTCGGCGCTGGGCTTGCGGCGCTCGGCGCCGTGGTCCCGTTCGAGAACGACAAACACGAGCGGTGGGTCCCGGACATGCTGTTCGGTTGGGATCCCGAGCCGGCGCCGCCACATCCGCATGCGACACACGCTCTCCAACGCATGGCGACCGTCTCGCTGACTCATCACGACCTCGATGGTTCCGCCGAGGAACACGTGGGTCTTTCCGCCGTCGTCGTCCCGCCGGGGGACGGCGGGTGGGGCGTGTTCGTCGCGCTCGACGTCGGCGGCGGATTGACGTTCCCGATCGGCAAGCACCTCGAGCTCGTGTTCGAGGCCGATCTCCCCGACGCGTTCGAGGTCTTCACGGGCTCGGACATCGTGCCGGGATTCAGCAACATCTCGGCGACCGGCGCGCAGGCAAAGGTCTCCCTGCGCCGCAAAGCGGAGGTTGCCGATCACTGGACGATCGGCGCCGACAAGTCGATCCATCTCGAGATCGCGACGTTCTTGTTCGGAGTCGAGCTCGGCGACCCGTCGCGCCTGCGTCTCGCGATCGGCGGCGGCGCGCTCGTCCTGCCGCAAGACACGTTCGGCTTCCTCAAATCGATCGTTCCGAGCGACGGCGCGAAGTTCACGTTCGACGTCGACCTACAGCTGGACAGTCACGGCAAACCGACGTTTGCCGGTGGCGCCGGGTTGACCGTCACAGTTCCGGTGAACAAGTCCCTCAGCGTCCTGACGGTCCGGAGCGTGACCGTCGCGTTCGCGTTCGAGGACACTGCGAAGGGCGAAGGCGTCTCGCTCGCGGCGACTGTCGCGTTCTCCGTCGCCTTCGGGTCCGCCTTCAAGGTCGTCGTCGATCAGATCGGCGTGAAGCTCGTGTGGGTCTCGCCGTCCTCGCCGGCTGACGGCAACGGCGGCGCGCCCGTGCACGGCAACCTCGCGACGTTCGGCGACGTCGCGCTCGACTTCGTCGCACCGCGCGGGATCGGCGTCTCGATCGACATCGGTCCCGTCAAGGGCGGCGGTTTCCTCTTCTTCGACCCGCAGCACCGGACCTACGGCGGCGTTCTCGAGGCGTCGCTCGCCCTGTGCAAGAAGGGGATCCAGATTAAGGCTGCCGGACTGCTGCGCGAGACGGACGACGGTTGGTCGTTCGTCGTCATCGTGTCGGGGCAATTCGAGCCCGGCATCGAGATTTTCCTCGGCCTCACGCTCGACGGCGTCGGCGGGATGGTCGGCATCAACGTCTCGGTCGACGTCGGGAAGCTGCAGGCCGGGCTGCACGACGGCGCAATCGGGCGGCTGCTCTTCCCCGAGGACCCGGTTGCGAACGCGCCGGCGATCATCGAGACGATGACGGCGGTGTTCCCGCCGCGGCCCGGCGGATGGGTTGCAGGGCCGATGCTGCAGCTCGGCTGGGGACGGCCGAACTCGTACGTCAAGCTGTCGGTCGCAGTCGTGCTGGCGTTTCCGTCGCCGGCGCTGCTCGCGATCCTCGGTCGATTCCAGCTCATCGTTCCCGACCCGGATTTTGGGATTGTCGACATCAAGGCCGACTTCCTCGGACTGATCTCGTTCGAGGAGCCTTCGGTGTCGTTCGACGCCTCGCTCGTCGACAGCAAGCTCGCGGCGTTCGCGCTCACGGGAGACATGGCGATGCGCGCGAACTCGGAGGGTTTCATCCTCTCGATCGGCGGCTTCAACCCGCACTTCACGCCGCCGCAGTCCGTGCCGAAGCTCCGTCGGCTTGCGATCGACATCTCGGCGAATCCGATCACCAAGATCCGCGCCGAGGCATACGTCGCCGTCACGTCGAACACGTTCCAGGTCGGGGTGCACGCCTCTCTCGACATCGACGCGGGCCCCGCCTCGATCCACGGCTGGCTCGACTTCGACGCGCTCGTCCAGTGGGAACCGAAGTTCCACTTTTCGATCCACATAGACATCGGGCTCGAGCTCCGTTGGGAGGGCCAGTCGATCGCCGGCGTCGACGTCGACCTGCTCCTCGAAGGGCCCGGCCCTTGGCATGCGAAGGGAAGGGCGAGCCTGCACTTCTTGTTCTTCACCGTGCACGCCGGCTTCGAGGTCACGTGGGGCGAGGTTGAAGCCGGCGACACCCCGCCGGAGATCGACGCATCGATCCAGGTGGCGCTGTCGCTCGGCGAAGAGGGTGCCTGGTCTGCGGTCGCGCCGGACGGGGACGCGCTGGTCACCTTCCGGACTGTCAGCCGGAAAGACATCGGTGTTCATCCGTACGGACAGTTGAGTGTGCGCCAGCAGGCCGTGCCGATCGGCGTCCCGGTGACACGCATCGGACGCAGCCACGTGAAGGGCGGCACGGCGACCGTGACGCTGGCGCCGATCACGGGTGCGCCGGAGTCGTCGCCGACGACCGGAAAGTTCGCGATCGCGCAGTTCCAGGACCTCAGCGACGACCAGAAGTTGTCCCGACCGTCGTTCGAGCCATTCCAGGACGGGATCGCGTTCGGCGCGAGCGGCGTCGTTCTGTCGCAGGAGAAGACCAGCACAGCGACCTACGAGACCGTCTTCATCCCGGAGCTGCAGCGGCGGACGGACACGCTGCACGGTCTCTTGATGCTGCACGCACTGGAAGTGGGAGCGATCGCGCGCTCCGGCCTGCACACGGCGACGCTGTACGACGGGCCTGATCAGCGGGTTCGCGTGACCGATACGACGTATCGCGTCGCGTCGTCCGAGACGCTGGCCACGTCGACGGCCGCGCAGGGAACGTTCGGCTCCGCAACGGCGGCGTACGCGGCGGCCGCTGCGGCTGATGGGCGCGTCGTGGTAGTCGAGGCGCACGAGGTGACGGCCTGATGGCCGATGCGACGTATCACTTCCTCTCGTTCGTCCGGGGCGGATTCGCGGCGTCGATCACGCAGCCCGACACGTTCGGGAGCGGACAGCCTGCGCTCGCTACGGCGCCTGTCGGAGTCGTCGTCTCCGGCGTCCCGCAACCGACGCACAACGCGGTCGTCCGGGGCCCTGGAGACGTGATCGGGGTCGTCGCGAGCCAGCTCGTGCGCACGGACCCGGTGGACGGGGCAGTTGGTGTCGAACCGAACTACTTCGCGCAGGTGGAGTTCGACCGGCCTGAGCTGCCTTGGCTCTTCACGCCCGCGGCGGCCGCCGGCGAGCGGCTCAGACCCTGGATCGTCCTCGTCGTCGTCAACCTCGAGGGTCCGCACGCGTGCACGCTCTCCAACGGATCTCCGCTGCCGCAGTTGCACGTTCCCGCCGAAGCTGCCGGTCAACTTCCCGATCTCGCCTCCTCCTACCTCTGGGCGCACACGCAGGTGATTGCACCGGACGGCCAGGATGTGCAGCAGCTGGTCGAGAACGGCGATCCGCGGCTCACCGTGTCTCGCCTCATGTGCCCGCGCCACCTCGACCCGTTCACCTGGTATCTCGCCGCTGTTGTGCCCTCGTTCGACGTCGGACGGCTCGCAGGTCTCGGTGTCGATGTCAAGCCGGAGGACGAACAGAAGCTCGACCCGGCGTGGCAGCCCGGCGGCGAGACGGTGCTACCCGTCTACCACTCGTTCCGGTTCCGCACGGGTGAAGACGCGGACTTCGAAGCGCTGGCACGGCGGCTTCAGGGCCGACCCTTGCCGCCGGGCGTCGGAACGCGGCCGCTCGACGTCTCGAGACCGGGAGCGGGGCTGCCTTCGCTGCCGCAGCCGGCAGACATCCACGACACGAGCTCGATCGTCTGGCTTGACGGCGCGTTACGTCCGCTCGACTCGGACAAGCTCCCGCAGCGCGATCCCGGCGCGGAGCAGTCGTTCCGCGCGAGCCTCACAGTACTTCTCGACAAGCCGGCCGAGTTCATCCGCAACGGCGACGCGGATCCCGTCGTGACGCCGCCGATCTACGGCGACAAGCACGCGCTCGTCGTCGAGCTCGGGCGAGGAACGCCCCCGCCGTGGATCAGCGAGCTTAACCTCGACGTTCGGACGCGAGTTGCAGCGGGGCTGGGGACGCAGGTCGTTCAGTCGCGGCAGGAGGATCTGGTCGCGCGAGCCTGGCGTCAGCTTGGCGACGTGCTGGCGGCCAACCGCATCCTGCGGTTGGCGCAGTTCGCGCGCACGGCGTCGTTGCGTGTGCACGAGCGGCTCTCCTCGCTCGACGGCGGAACGCTCCTGGCCGTGTCCGCCCCGGCGCACGATCGCGTCGCCGGTGTCGCCGGGGCCGCGGTGACGGTTGCGAAGACGGTTCGCGACAGCCGTCTTCCCGACGTGGCTGTGGACACCGCCTTCCGCCGCCTCGCGCGGCCGACCGCGATTGCAGCGCGGACAGCCGGTGTGGCGACGCTCGGCGAGGAGGTCGTGACGCGCTTCTCGGCCGATGTCTTCGCCGCGCCTGTCGACGGGCCCGACGGGGTGACCGCGATGCGGGGCGCGACGGAGGTGATTGGAACAGAGCGCGCAACCGCTGTGCTCGCCGTGATCGGCGACGCGCAGCCGGACGATCCGAGCCGGCTCGACACGGCGTTGACGACGCTTGCGGGACACGTTCAGGCACTCCCGACCGGCGACGAGATCCGGGCGGCGACGCCCCAGAACGACGTCGGAGCCGTCTCGGTCGTCGCCAGCCTCGGCGCCGTCCCGGCGAGCGCGGTCTCGGCGCTTCTCGGCGC
>JBASRJ010000260.1:0-20725 GCA_049273785.1 Gaiellaceae bacterium
GCTGACCACCAGCGTCGAGCCGCGAGGGCCGCGGCCGACGGCCGCCGCGCGCGGCAGTCCGTCCGGGATCAGGTAGAGGCGCGGCTTGAGCACACGCGCGAGCGCCGCGAGCCGTTCCACGGTCGAATGCAGCCCGGGCGCCTCCGCGAGCGGTAGTTCCCGAGCACCGAGGAGACCGAGCGCAACGCGGTCCGACGTCCAGTACAGGGCCGCCCCCAAGAGCGCTCCGGCGAAGACGAAGATCGACAGCAACCGGTAGCCGCCGAGCAGCCACCCGAGTCCCGCGAGCGCAGAGCAGGCGACGACGAGGAGCGCCCACGCCTTGAGCACGTTGCGAACGGCGAAGAGCGCGCCGCTCAACGTGGGCTAGCCGGAGCCGTCTTCCTGCTCGTCGTCGCGCAGGCCGCGTGGAGGCCAGTCGTCCTCCGGTGCGTCGCAGCGACTCGAGCAGTGGAGCGAGGCGATGTTCTGCAACGGGACGAGGATGTGGCCGTTCAACTCGATGTGCGCGACGTCTTCGACGTAGCAGTACGCGGTCAGCACGCCTTCCTGGTACTCGCCGCCAAAGAGCGCGAGCTCGACCTGCTCCCCCTTGTATTTGGTCGTGTAGTCCTCCACCGGCGGCCTCAGTCTAGCCGGGCGAAAGTATCGTCCCGGATCGCCATCTTCAGCACTTGCCCGTTTCGGACGACGGGCGCGCCGAGGTCGCCGCCGGCGGCGTGTCGGAGGGTTCGGAGCGCTCCGCCGTGCGTGACGACGAGGACCTGGCCCCCCGGATGCGCCTCGGCAATGCGGCGGACCGCAGCGACGACCCGTTCCGAGAGGGCTTCGCGGCTTTCCCCGATCGACGCGCCTTCCTCCCGAAAGCTCCGGAGCTCGTCCGGGAACCGGTCCTCTATCTCCGAGAGGGTCAATCCCGACCACTCGCCGACGTCCCGCTCCCGGAGGTCCGGATCGACGACGACGTCTAGTCCCTTGCGTGCTGCCACGATCTGAGCCGTTTCGTGCGCGCGGCGAAGATCGCTGGCGTAGATCGCCTCGATCCGTTCGCCGGCGACGGCATCGGCGAGGGCGCGTGCCTGCTCCCGACCGCGGTCGTTGAGCGGCGGATCGGCGTGGCCCTGGAAGCGCCCGTCTCGGTTCCAGTCCGTCTCGCCGTGCCGCGCGAGGATGAGCGTGGTCACGCCGGTAGGCTAGCCGCGTGGACTTGGGGCTCCGCGACCGCGTCTGCCTCGTGACGGGCTCCACGTCCGGAATCGGGCTGGAGACGGCACGCCTGCTGTCGGCGGAAGGGGCACGCGTCGCGATCTGCGGCCGCGGCCCGGAGCGGGTCGAGCGCGCGCGGGGGGACGTGAACGCCGCCATCGGTCTGGTCGCCGACCTGGCCGAGCCGGGAGCGCCGGACGAGCTCGTCGCCGGAGTGCAGTCGGCGCTCGGGCCCGTGCAGTGCCTCGTCAACAACGTCGGCGATGCGTACGAGGCCTCCTTCGAGGAGCTCTCGGATCGGCAATGGGAGGAGATGTGGCAGCTGAACGTGATGAGCTACGTGCGCTGCATCCGAGCCGTGCTTCCCGCGATGCGCGAGGCGGGCGGAGGCACGATCGTCAACGTGTCGTCGACAGCGGGGAAGAGGCCCTCGACCGGGATGCCGAACTACAGCGTCACGAAGGCCGCGGTCTTGTCGATCTCACGCCTGGTTGCGGATCTGTACGCCAAGGAAGGGATTCGGTGCAATGCCGTCGCCCCGGGGCCGACCGCGACGGCGGCGTGGCTGGCGGAAGGCGGTCTCGCCGACCAGCAGGCCAAGCGCATTAATGAGACGCGTGAAGAAGTAATACGCGCGGTCGGGGCGGGCCGTCCGCTCGGACGGCTCGCCGAGCCGGACGAGATCGCGTCGGTGATCGCGTTCCTCTGCTCCGATCGCGCGAGCTACGTGACCGGGGCCGCGTGGAGCGCGGACGGCGGCACCGTGCCGATTATCGTCTAGAACGGGGTCGGCTTACTCGGCCAGGTGCCGTTCAGACAGCTCGCGGTCCCATCCCCAACCCCCGCCCTCCCAGGGGTGCGAGCCGGGACTCTCACGGTAGCGAGGATTCACGCGCGGGTGGGTGCCGCGTCCGGGGCGAGATGGTGCCGGTTTTTCCACGGGCCGCTCTACGTCCCTACCTGGCGAGATCGTCACGGACACGCTCGCCGGGGCAGCGACTACGCTAGACGCGGTGCCCGAGGTCGCCGGCAGAGTGGCGGACGCGTTCGAACAGCGCGTCCGGGAGCACGAGGAACGATGGCTGTCGGCACTCGCCGTCCGCTCGTACGAAACGCGCGGCCGCCTGCACGAGGAAGCGGAGTGCCGGCTTCGCACGCCGTTCCAGCGCGACCGCGACCGCATCCTCCATTCAAAGCCGTTCCGCCGCCTGAAAGGCAAGACGCAGGTGTTCATCGATCCCGCCGGCGATCACTACCGGACCCGGATGACCCACACACTGGAGACGACGGCAATCGCGCGCGGGGTCGCGCGGGCGCTGCGCCTGAACGAGGACCTGGTGGAGGCGATCGGTCTCGGTCACGACATGGGCCATCCACCGTTCGGCCACGCCGGCGAGGAGGCGCTCGACCAGGCACTCCACGAGCGCTTCGGCCGCCGCTTTCGACACAACGAGCAATCTCTGCGGATCGCCGAGGAGCTGAACCTCACGGAGGAAGTGCGCAACGGGATCCTCACCCACACCGGTGAGCGCGACCCTGCGACGCTCGAAGGGAAGATCGTCCGGATCGTCGACCGCGTCGCCTACATCAACCATGACATCGACGACGCGGTGCGCTTCGGGATCCTCCGTCCGGCAGATCTGCCGCAAGAGGAAGTCGCTCTGCTCGGAGAGAGGGGCGCCCGGCGGATCGACACGCTCGTCCACGACCTGGTCGAGAGCTCCGAGCGGGCGGGCGACATCGCCCAGAGCGAGGAGATCGGCGAGGCGATGCTGGCGCTGCGTCGCTTCATGTTCGAGCACGTGTATCTCGGCCCGCACGCCCGCGGCGAGCACGAGCGGGCGCGGACGACCGTCCGCCGCATCTTCGACCACCTCGCCGAGCAAGGCGAAGAGACGGACGCGATCGTCACGTTCGTCTCGGGAATGACCGACCGGTTCGCGCTCGAGTACGCGGAGCGCATCCGGTAGTGGCCAGGATCAAGGACGCCTCGGTCGAGGAGGTCAAGGCCGCCGCCGACATTGTCGCCGTCGTCTCCGCGCGGACGCAGCTCCGCAAGACGGGCGCACGGTACATGGGTCGCTGCCCGTTCCACGAGGAGCGCACGCCGAGCTTCTCCGTCAACGCCCCCGACAAGCTGTACTACTGCTTCGGCTGCGGCGCGAAGGGCGACCTGATCACGTTCGTCCGCGAGACCGAGCAGCTGGATTTCGCCGGCGCGGTGGAATGGCTCGCGGACCGATTCAACGTCCAGATCGAATACGAGGAATCGTCGCCGCAGCAGGACGCGCGCCGCCGACACCGTGAGCGGCTGCATGCGTTGCTCGACGCTGCTGCGAGCTTCTACGACCGTTATCTGTGGGAGTCGCAAGCGGGGTCGCTCGCGCGCGACTACCTCGCGGGGCGCGGTCTCGGAGAGGACGTCTGCCGTGAATACCGGTTGGGGCTCGCGCTCGGCGGGACGACGCTCGTGCGCAAGGCGATGGAGAAAGGATTCACGCGCGAGGAGCTGCTCGCTGCGGGGCTCGTCAACCGCCGCGGGAACGACTACTTCGCAGGGCGCCTGCTCTTCCCGCTCACTGACGCACGTGGGCGCGTGCTCGGGTTCCAGGCACGCAAGCTGCGAGACGACGATCCGCTGCGGGCGAAGTACGTCAACTCGCCGGAGGGCGAGCTCTTTCGGAAAGGCGAGCTGCTGTACGGACTCGACCGCGCGCGGGCGGCGATCGCGAAGCAGGAGCGCGCGGTCATCGTCGAGGGAAACCCGGACGTGCTCGCGTTGCGGCAGGCCGGCATCGAGCCGGTGGTCGCTTCCATGGGCACCGCGCTGACGGAACGGCAGCTACGCGAGCTGGGACGACTGACGCAGAGAATCGTCCTCTGCTTCGACGGCGATGCCGCCGGTGAGGCGGCGACGCTGCGCGGGATGGAGCTCGCCGCAGCCCAGGGATTCGAAGTGCGCGTCGTCGCACTGCCCGCCGGCACGGATCCCGCCGATCTCGCGGACGGGTTCGAGGAGCGGATCCGCGACGCGACGAGCTATCTGCTCCATCGCGTACGGCTCGAGGTCGAGCGTGCGCCGGACAGGCAGGAGCAGTTCGTGCGCGCGCGCGAGGTGCTTGGACGGTTCGAGGATTCGCCCGAGCGCCAGGAAGCGCTGCGGTTCGTCGCCGACAGGCTCGATCTTCCGAAGGAGACGCAGGCAGGGCTCGCGCCGCGTGGGACCGCGGCTTCGACCGGGCGGGTCTCCCCGCGACTGCTCGACGCGGGAGACCGACTCGAGCGGAACGCGCTCGCCGGGGTTGCGGTGCATCGATCCCTCGTCCCGGTTCTCGCCGAGCTCGGGCCCGAGCATTTCGACTCGGATCTCCATCGGCGGGTCCGAGGACTGCTGCTCGGCGAGACGGCTGAGGATCCGGAGCTCGTCGGTGCGCTGGCCGAGCTCGACGCTCGCGCCGCGGCCGACGGGATCGACGAGCGCACGGCAGAAGAGCTGCTGCTCCGGCTCCGTGAACGGCGGATCCGGCGCGAGCTCGCAGATGCGGATCCGTCGCGGACGCTCGAGCTCCAGGCCGCGCTGGCCAAGATCCGCACCGCCGTCGAGGAGCTCGCGGCGGCGCAGCCGCTTTCTCGCTAGGCCCAACCGCGCAGCCTGTGTTTCTAACCCTGCTCGGCCGGTTACACTCGTCGCCATGCCCGAGGACGCCGATGTCTGGCAGGCCTTGCTGCGGGCCAAGGGGTTAACCGTCGCCCAGCTCGCCGAGGATCTGCGGACCACGCGACAGCACGCGCACCGCCTGCTCACGGGGAAGCGCAGCGCGGACGCGCGCCGCGACGAGCTCGACCGCGCGCTCGCGCTCGGGCCGCGTCGATCCGACTCACGGCCGCTGTACGCCGTCGCCATCCTCAGCCGCGACGGCGAGCTCGAGCTTCTTCCGGCCGGTGACGCGCAGCCTCTCTATGCCGACCGAGAGGTGGCGTCGAACGTCGCCGAGTGGCTCCACGAGCTGGATCACGGAGCATGCGTGGTGCCGGTGTGGCCTGAATACGCGTGGCGCCGAACGGTCGCGTTCCATGCGGCGTGGGGGAGCATGGCCGAGCCTCGCAGCATCTTCGTCGTCGACGACCCACGAACGGGCGTCCCTGTGCAGGCCCTCGTCGACGAGATCTACGGCGGTTACGTCGAGACACTTCGCCTCCGTGCGGCAGCAGAAGATCCGGCACGGCTGCACGAAGTCGACACGCTGCTCGAGCGCGTGGAACGAATCAGCTCTTGAACTCGGGTTACTGCCGTCGCCACGCGGCGTCCCACCACTGTTTCTGGCGTCCAGAGACGACGGGAGGCGCAGCGGCTACACTGACGCGCGCTGCCTTCCCCAGTAGCTCAATTGGCAGAGCATCCGGCTGTTAACCGGAGGGTTGTTGGTTCGAGTCCAACCTGGGGAGCTTTATCGAGTTGCGCGTCTGCGTAACGCGTGAACAAAAGATGGGCAGTTGCGATGACGTCACCGCTGCCCGGCACCTCGCTCAATCCGGGCCAGACGATCACGTTCAGGTACACGGCGACCGACGCGGCCGGAAACACGATCACAACGCCATTCACGTTCTCGGTGCATGTGGCTTCGGCGAGCTCCCTCGTCAACGCCGTCAACGACGGCGTCGCTTCCGGCAAGATCGCACCCGCTCTCCAGGGCCCGCTGAACGGGATCCTCAGCGCGGCACAGGCCGCACTCAACGCCGGCCTCAAGAACCTCGCGCGGAGCATTCTCCTCTCGTTCGAGGCCGCCGTCGCCATCGCCCGCGTCGCCGTGCTGATCACGCCGTTCTACGCCGCGTTTCTGATCGCCTGGTCGACGGACCTCCGCGGCCACATCTAGCCGCTCGCGGCGTCCGGCCTCATTCTTGACCGGTGCAGGGATTTCTGCACTGAATAGCCCATGCTCCTCCCGGACGTCGAGTACGCTCGGCCCTCGAGCGTCCAGGAAGCCCTGCGCCTTCTTTCGGAGCACGACGGGGCGCGGCCTCTCGCGGGAGGGCAGACGCTCGTCAACGTGATGAAGGCGCGCGCGGCCGCGCCGGATGTGCTCGTCGACCTCCAGGACCTCGCCGAGCTGAAGACCATCGACCTCGGCGCGGACGGAACCGTCACGCTCGGCGCGATGGTCACGTACAGCGAGGTGATCGGCTCGGCGGAGGCGCGCGCGCGGCCGATCCTGGGCGAGGTGTGCGCGCAGATCGCAGACGTCCAGGTGCGAAACCGCGGCACCGTGGGCGGGAACATCTGCTCGAACGATCCGACGAACCACCTTCCGCCGTTGCTGGTGGCTCTCGGCGCGACGATGACGATCGCGGCCTCGGGCGGCCAGCGAACAGTGCCCGCCGAGGAGTTCTTCGTGGGCGTCTACCAGACCGCAGCCGGGCCGGGCGAGCTGCTGACGACGATCTCGATTCCGGCGGGCAAGGGCGACGGCTTCGCCGCCGTCACGATCGGAAAGGACGGGACGTGCATCGTCAACGTCGCGGCGTCGCTCGACGGGGCGTCGCCCCGTGTCGTGGTCGGCTGTGTCGATGCCGTGCCGATCGTCTTGCGTCCCGCCGCGGATGACGAGGACGCCGTTCGGTCGGCCGTGCGAGGGGCGAACCTGCAACCGCCGTCCGACGTGCATGCGTCCGCCGACTACCGGCGCCACCTGGCTGAGGTCCTCGCGGCGCGTGCGATTCGACAAGCGCAGGGAAGGAGAAACTGAGTGGGGGCTTCTGCGGCGACCGCGGTTCGCAGCAAAGCGGTCACGGTCGAGGTGAACGGCGTCGAGTACGAACGCGAGGTCGAGGCACGGCGACTGCTGATCCACTTCCTCCGCGACGACCTCGACCTGACCGGCAGCCACATCGGCTGCGACACGGGGAACTGCGGCGCGTGCTCGGTCCTCTACGACGGCCTGCTCGTCAAGAGCTGCATGATGCTGGCCGTCCAGGCGGACGGCGCGAAGATCGAGACCGTCGAGGGATTGGCCGAAGGCGACGAGTTGACGGAGCTTCAACAGTCCTTCACCGCGCATCACGCCCTGCAGTGCGGCTACTGCACGCCAGGGATGCTGATGAGCGCGACGGCGCTCCTGCGCGAGAAGCCGCATCCCACGGAGGACGAGATCCGCAAGGCGATCCAGGGGAATCTCTGTCGCTGCACCGGCTACGTGAACATCGTCGAGGCGATCAAGGCGGTGAGTCAATGACCGAGACAACGGTCGCGCCGCCGAAGCCGGTCGTGGCCGAGCCCGGCAAGCCGCAAAAGGGGTGGGCGGGTCAGAACGTCCCGCGCAAGGAGGACAAGCGGCTGCTCCAGGGCGCGGGGGTGTTCTTCGACGACGTCAAGCGCCACGGGATGGGCTACGTCCACTTCGTCCGCTCGCCGTACGGGCACGCGCGAATCAAGTCGGTCGACGTGTCGAAGGCGCTCGACCTGGAGGGCGTCTACGGGACGCTGACCGGAGACGAGGTCGCCATCCTCACCGATCCGTTCTTCGAACTGTCCGTTCCGCCCGGAGCCGACATGAAGGACTACGCGCTGGCCGTCGGCAAGGTGCGATTCGTCGGCGAGCCCGTCGCCGCGGTCGTCGCCTCGACACGCGATCTTGCGCGCGACGCAGCCGAGCTGGTCGAGGTCGAATACGACCCGCTGCCGCCGCTGGTCGACGCACGCGTGGCGCAGGACGGCGGTGCGCCGATCCTCCACGAGGAGGCCGGCTCGAACGTCGTCTGGGAGGGGACGTTCGACTGGGGGGACTTCGAGGGCGCGGTCGCGGAGGCGGACCACGTCGTCAAGATCAAGGAGCTGCACTTCGACCGCTTCTCGTCGACGCCGCTCGAGTGCTCCGGCTGCCTCGTGGAGTACAACCGCGGCACCGGTCAGTGGACGATGTACTGCAACCATCAGATGCCCGGCATCGGCGCGATCTGGATGGCGCCGGCGATGCGCGTCGGGATCGACAAGCTCCGCTTCGTGACGCAGGATATCGGCGGCGGCTTCGGCAACAAGATCTGCCTCCATCCGTACTTCGTTGCGTGCTGCCTGCTCGCGCGGAAGCTCAACCGCGCCGTGCAGTGGACGGAATGGCGCACCGATCAGCACACCGCGAACGCGCATGGGAACGAGCGCTGGTTCCAGGAGATCGAGGTCCCGGTCAAGGCGGACGGCACGATGCTCGGCTTCAAGGTGAAGGCCGTCGACGACTGCGGCGCCTTCCCGCGCTACGAGCCGCTCGGCTGCATCATCTGGGCGCAGGTCACTCCGGGTTGCTACCGCTGGCGCAACATCCGCGTCGACTTCACACAGGTGGTGACGAACAAGTCTCCCGTCTCGCCGAACCGGGGCTATTCGCGCATGCAGCACCTGTGGCTGACGGAGCGGATCATCGACATCGTCGCCGGGGAACTCGGTCTCGATCCGGTTCAGGTGCGGAAGCAGAACTACGTCAAGCACGAGGAGTTCCCGTACGAGACCCCGAACGGCTGCATCTACGACTCAGGCGACTACGCGCGCTGCCTGGACATCGCGCTCGACCTGATCGGCTACTCGTCGCTCGAGGAGAAGCGCGTGGACGCGGAGTCACGCGGCAAGCTGCTCGGCGTGGGAATCGGTTCCACGCTGGACTCCGGCACGAACAACTTCGGCCAGTCGATGATCCTCAACCCGGACCTGCAGTTCTCCGGCAACAACGAGGTCGCGACCGTCAAGCTGGACATCTTCGGCGAGATCGTCGTCACGCTCGGAACGGTCCCGCAGGGGCAAGGGCACGAGACCACCGCCGGACAGGTCGTCGCGGACATCCTCGGCTGCTCGCCCGACGACGTGCACGTCCGCGCGGGACACGACACGTACTGGAACTCGCACGCCGGGTTCTCCGGCACGTACGCCTCGCAGTTCGCGGTCACGGGCCTCGGCGCCGTCAAGGGCGCGGCGGACATGCTTGCCGGCGAGATGAAGAAGCTCGCCTCGGTCGTGCTCGGCTGTGCGCCGGACGACATCGAGCTCGCCGAGGGCATGGCACGGATGAAGGCGAATCCCGAGGCGGCATTGCCGTTCATGGCGCTCGGCGCGATCCTCAACGCCAACAACGCGGGCCTGCCGCAGGACCTGGACGTGACGCTCAACTGCCGCTACGTCTACCGGCCGCCGTTCGAGAAGCCCGACCTCGAGCGCAAGTACGGGAACCTGACGCTGACGTATGCGACCCAGGTTCACGCCTGCGTCGTGGAGGTCGATCCCGATACCGGCGTGTACGAGCTCGTGGACTACGCCGCCGTCGACGACTGCGGCAACCGCATCCATCCTCAGATCGTCGAGGGCCAGGTGCACGGTGCGACTGCGCAGGCGATCGGGGCCGCGACGCACGAGACGTTTCCCTACGACGAGGACGGCAACCTGCTCACCCCGAACTTCTACGACTACCACGTGCCGCATGCCCTCGACATGCCGCCGCTGAAGACGGGCTACATCGAGTCCGAGTCGCCGTTCACGCCACTCGGCGCGAAGGGGATGGGGGAGGGCGGCGGTGCCGGCATCCACGCCGTCTGCGCCGCGCTCCAGGACGCGTTGCGGTCGCGCGGGAACCCGATCGTCACGGACAGCTGCAATCCGTATCACCGCGTGTGGTCGCTGTTGCAGGATCCGGCGACGTCACGTGCGGGCGTCGAGGTCTCTTCACGGTGAGAGTCGAGGGCGAGCGGGAGTTCGCAGCGCCGCGCCAGACCGTCTGGGAGGTGCTGAACGATCCTTCCCGGCTCGCGAAGACGATGCCGGGTGTCCAGTCGTTCGACGTCCAGGACGACCGGCACTGGCGCGCGAATCTCAAGATCCCGCTCGGTCCCGGCGGCCTGAAGATGAGCGTCGACTTCGAGAAGGGCGAGGAACGGGAGCTCGAGTACGCCGAGCTGCACGCCAAGGGAAACGGAGTCGGCGCGATCATGAACATGGACACGGCGTTCCACCTCAGCGACGCGGGGAACGGCACGCGCATGAAGTGGGAGGCGGACGTCCACATCCTCGGCCCGATCGCGTCCATGGGGCAGCGCGTCATCCAGCCGATCGTGAACCAGCAAGTCTCGAGCGTGCTGGCGGCGCTCGACGCGCAGGTCCAGGAGGCGACCGCCGCCGGGGCGTAGGGGCTGGGGTGTAGGTTTTTCAGACATCCCCAAATTCGCGGCATAGCCACGACCGACAACTCGCCGGGGGCCGGGGGAGCGTTTCCTCTCCGCGATCATCTCGACGGTCGCCTCTTCGCTCCACCTCGAGGGGTGCTCGACTCAGTCGTGCGGCTGCTCTCTGACGCGAGCGCCGTCCACGCCTGCTTCGTCTATCTCCTAGACCGCGGGGGAGAGCGCCTCGACCACCAGAGGCGCGACGTGGGCGCCCGTCTACATCAGCTACGGCTACAACAACCGGACCCAGATGCTGCGCATCCCCGGTCCGGGCCGCGTGGAGGACCGCACGATCGACGGCTCCTGCAATCCGTACCTCGCCGCGACCGTCATCCTCGCCGCCGGCATCGACGGGATCGAGAACAAGCTCGACCCGGGCGAGCCGAAGGCCGGGAATCTGGGACATATGGGGGAAACCTCCATACGCCGTCGGGGAAGAGTGGCGGCCGAATCGCCCTGCGCCGCCTAAAGTTGGGTTGGCTGAGTCGATCTACGTGTAGGAAGGCTCTATATGTGCGGAATCGTCGGACTCTTCTGCAAGTCGGCCGATTCCGACCGCGTCGCCGCGATGCGCGACCTGCCGAAGGGAATTGACCGGCGGAGCGCGTGCCGCCATCCCGACTGGACCGGCCCGGACGACCTCGAAATCAAGATCCACGAGCTCCGCGAGATCACGGAGTGGAAGAAGCCGATCTTTGTCAAGATCGGGGCGACGCGCACCTATTACGACGTCCAGCTGGCGGTCAAAGCAGGAGCGGACGTTATCGTCCTGGACGGCATGCAGGGCGGAACGGCGGCGACGCAGGACGTCTTCATCGAGCACGTGGGCATTCCCACGCTGCCTGCGACCCGGCTCGCCGTGGACGGGCTCGAAGAGCTCGGGATGCACCGTCAGGTCCAGCTCATCGTCTCTGGCGGCATCCGCACCGGCGCGGACGTGCCCAACGCGCTCGCTCTCGGTGCGGACACGGTCTCGATCGGGACGGCGGCGCTGATCGCGATGGGCGACAACAGCCCGGAGTACGACGAGCAGTACCGCAAGATCGGCAGCTCCGCCGGCTTCTACGACGACTGGCAGGCCGGACGTGACCCCGTCGGCATCTCGACGCAGGACGACGAGCTGGCGGCGCGCTTCGATCCCGTTCTCGGCGGTCGCAAAATCGCGAACTACCTCCGCGTGCTCACTCTCGAGGCCCAGACGCTCGCCCGCGCCTGCGGCAAGTCCCACCTGCACAACCTCGAGCCGGAGGATCTCGTCGCCTTGACGGTCGAGTCGGCCGCAATGGCCCGTGTGCCGCTCGCAGGCACCAACTGGATCCCGGGAGCCTGACTCCCACAGCGATCGATGTCGTTCCTGCTTCCGTGTCCGAATTGCGGCCCGCGCGACGTGAACGAGTTCGCATACGCGGGTGAGGTGACGAGCCGCCCTCGCGGCGCACCGTCACAGCGCGAGCTCGCGTCCTACGTCTACTTCCGCCGGAACGCGGCAGGCGTGCAGCGCGAATGGTGGTACCACCGGTTCGGCTGCGAGCTGTGGTTCCTCGCGGATCGTGACACGCGCACGAACGAGGTGATCCGGACGGAGCTGCCTCAGCCCGGCGGTGCGACGCCCGCGGCGCAAGAGGCTGCCGGTCCCGACACGCCGGCCGTCTGATGCGACTGCCGCCGCAGCCGAACGAGCGGATCGACCGCTCCGCAGAGCTCACCTTCTCGTTCGAAGGGAAGCCGGTCTCCGCATTCGCCGGCGACACGATCGGCTCGGCGCTCTACGCCGGCGGCCGCCGTATCTTCTCGCGCAGCTTCAAGTACCACCGGCCGCGCGGCCTCCTCTGCTGCTCGGGTGGCTGTGCGAACTGCTTGATGGAGGTCGACGGTGTCCCGAACGTTCGGGTCTGCGTCGAGCCGGCCCGGGCCGGGGCGCGGGTCCGCGCGCAGAACGTCCGGGGCTCGCTCGAGCGCGACCTCCTCTCGGTCGTCGACAAGATCGGCGGGCCGTTCACGCCGGTGGGCTTCTACTACCGCACGATGATCCGCCCCCGGCGGTTGTGGCCCTACTACGAGCGCTTTCTTCGCAGCGTCGCGGGACTCGGCCGCCTCGACAAGCACGCAAGGCGAACGAACCGCTACGACGCCGAGCACCGTCACGTCGACGTGCTCGTCGTCGGCGGGGGGCAAGCAGGCGTCGAGGCGGCACGCCGCCACGCACGAGCGGGGCGCCGGGTCGTGGTCGTCGACGAGCGTGGCAGCGACGACCCGGGCTCCGACTTCGAGCTCGTCGCGCCCGCGCGAGCGATCGGCATCTACGAAGGCGGCCTCGTTCCCGTTGACGCCGGGGGCATTCTCTACCGCTTCCGCGCCGACCACATCGTCCTCGCGACCGGAACGATCGAGCAGCCGTTGCTCTTTCCCGGCAACGACCTCGTCGGCGTCGTGCTCCCCGAGGCGGTCCGACGACTGGTCGACGACTGGGCGATCAAGCCTGCAGAGCGCGCAGTTGTCATCTCCGCGGACGACCGAGGTCTCGACACGACGGGCGTGCTCGAACGCGGAGGGGCCGTCATCGTCGCGGCGATCGACCTTCGCGACGGCCAACCAACGCGGATCGAGGCGAAGGGCAGTCGCGGACGGCTTCGATCCGTCGTCCTCGACGACCGGGAGTTCGAGTGCGACCTGCTCGTCGCCTCCGGTACGCCGCAGCCGGCGTATTCGCTCCTCGCGCAAGCAGGCGCACGCATCGAGTACGACGGCAGGCGCGGGATCTTCCTGCCCACAGGGCTGCCGGCGAACATCGAAGCGGTCGGCTCCGTCGCGGGGGACGTCGGTTCGGCCGCGATCCCCGCCGCGAGCTTCGACGGTCAGAAGGGCCGGTGCTTCGTGTGCCTGTGCGAGGACGTGACCGAGAAGGACGTGAAGCGTGCAATCGCCGAGGGCTTCGACTCGATCGAGCTCGCAAAGCGCTATACGACCGTGACGATGGGGCCGTGCCAGGGCCGCCTGTGCCATCTGGCGTCGATCCGGCTGTTCGCCCGCGAGCAGGAAACGGGCCCCGAGTCGATCGGCACCACGACGGCGCGGCCGCCGTGGGCTCCCGTGTCGCTGGGCCTGCTGGCCGGCCGCGGCCACGAGCCGGCGAAGCGAACGTCGATCCACCACCGGCACAAGGAGGCCGGCGCGACGATGATGTGGACCGGCGCGTGGCGCCGTCCGCACTCGTACGGCGACGCCGCGGATGAGGCTCGACACGTCCACGAGGCCGTCGGTCTGATCGACGTGTCGACGCTCGGGAAGCTGCTCGTGCAGGGACCCGAGGCCGCGCCGTTCCTCGAGTTGCTCTACCCGAACCGCTTCGGCGACATGAAGACCGGCCGCATCCGCTACGGCGTGCTCGAGACCGACGCGGGGCGGATCATGGACGACGGGACGATCGGCCGTCTCTCCGACGACCAGTACTACGTGACGACGACCTCGACCGGAGCCGATACCGTGATCGAGTGGTTCGAGTGGTGGAAAGCGGTGTGGGGCATGGACGTGGAGATCGTCAACCTCACGGGCGCGCTGGCCGCGGTGAACGTTGCGGGGCCGCGCGCGCGCGAGCTGCTCGCGCGCGTGACGGACATCGACGTCTCGAACGAGAGCATCGCCTACCTCGATGCGAGGGAGGCGCTCGTCGCGGGCGTTCCGTCTCTTCTCCTTCGGATCGGCTTCGTCGGCGAGCTCGGCTACGAACTCCACTTCCCGTCGCCGTACGGCGAGTACCTATGGGACACGCTGCTCGAGCGCGGCGCCGATCTCGACATCCGTCCGTTCGGGCTCGAACCGCAGCGGATCCTCCGGCTCGAGAAGATGCACATCCTCGTCGGCCAGGACACGGATTCCGAGTCGAACGTGCTCGAAGCCGGCATGCCCTGGATCGCGAAGCTCGACAAGGAGAACGACTTCGTCGGCAAGTGGGCGCTCGAGCACGTACAGGAGCGCGGATTCCGCGAGCAGCTCGTCGGCTTCGAGATGGACGACGGCGTCGTTCCCGCCGAGGGCGGCCAGATCATCGCGGACGGGAGAGCGGCCGGTCGCATCACGAGCGCGCGCCTGAGCCCGCAGCTCGGCCGCGTCATCGGCATGGCCTGGGTCCGCGCCGACCTCGCGAGCGAGGGCGGCGAGCTGTCCCTGAAGGTGAACGGGAACCTGGAGACGGCACGTGTGCGACTGAAGCCGTTCTTCGACCCGGACGGGGAGCGGCTCCGATCATGACCGGGCTCGCGTTCCTCAGCCCGGACCGCGCGGAGCAGGGGCCGTCCTTCAAGCCGTGGCTCGCCTCGCCGCTCCGGCGGGCGCTCGGCGGCGACGCACGCGTCCGCGACCTCTCCGGACTGGGCAAGATCGAGGTGCGCGGAGACATCGACGCGATCGACGCCGACGTGCAGGTCGTGCGCATCACGCCCGGCCGCGCCCTCGTTCTCTGCCCGTATGAGCGCTGCGCCGAGCTCCGCGGAGTCCTCCCCGGCACCGTGATCGACACGACCGCCGCGCTGGCCGGCCTCGAGCTGGTGGGTGAGCAGGCGATGCGACGTCTGACGGATCTCGACCTTCGCGAGTTACCCGCCGTCGGCAAGGTGGCGGAGGTGCCGGCAGTCGTGCTCCGTGACGGCGAGCGCTTCCAGATCTTCGTCCCACAGGAGTTCGGCCACTACGTCGCGGAAGTGGTTCTCGACACGCTGGCGGGAATCCGATGAAGGGTCTCTTCCGCGTCGAGCGGATGTGGCGGCCGCGCGGGGAGCTGAAGCCACGCTACGACGTCGTGATCGTCGGCGGCGGCTCGCACGGGCTCGCAACCGCCTACTACCTCGCGAAGAACCACGGCATCACCGACGTCGCCGTCCTGGAGCAGAGTTACATCGGCTCGGGCGCGGCCGGCCGGAACACGACCATCATCCGCGCCAACTACCGAACGCCCGAGGGCGCGCAGTTCTACCGGCGCAGCGTCGAGCTCTACGAGGGTCTCGGTGCCGACCTCGACTTCAACCTCCTGTTCTCGCAGCAGGGCCATCTCACCCTCGCGCATTCCGACCGGGCGATGATCACGATGGCCGAGCGGGCCGAGGTGAACCAGCTGCTTGGAATCGACAGCCGCCTCGTCGGCCGTGACGAGGTCGGGCGCCTCTGCCCCGAGCTCAACCTCTCGGACGAGGTGACTTGGCCGATCATGGGCGCCCTGTACCACCCGCCCGGCGGGATCATCCGCCACGACGCGGTCGTGTGGGGACTCGCGCGGGGAGCCGATCGGCGCGGCGTCGAGCTGCACCCGTACACGGAGGTCACGGGCATCGAACGGTCGAACGGCCGCGTCACGGGCGTACGCACGACGCGCGGAGAGGTCGAGGCCGGGACGGTGATCAGCGCGACGGCCGGCTGGTCGACCTTGATCGGCGACATGGCCGGCGTCGCACTCCCGATCACGACGCACATCCTCCAGGCGTTCGTGACCGAGCCGCTGAAACCGTTCCTCGACGTGGTCATCGTCTCCTCGCAGATGCACGTGTACATCTCGCAGACGGACCGCGGCGAGTTCCTCATCGGCGCGGAGATCGAGCCGTACACGACGTACCGCGGAACCAGCACGTTCCCGTTCCTCGAGTACTCGGCGCGACACACGCTCGAGCTGTTCCCGCAGCTCGAGAGCGCGAAGGTTCTGCGTCAGTGGACGGGGCTCTGCGACCTCAGTCCCGACTACAGCCCGATCCTGGGCGTGACCGAGGTGGACGGATTCCTCATCTCGTGCGGCTGGGGGACGTACGGTTTCAAGGCGGCGCCGATCGTCGGGACGACGCTGGCGGAGCTCGTCGCCACGGGCAAGACGCCGGACCTGATCTCGCCGTTCGCGCTCGAACGCTTCTACAGCGACCGGCTCGTCTCCGAGCTTGCTGCCGCAGCCGTCTCTCACTGAGGCGGCGGCCTGAAACGAGGGCGCGCCGTGGCGCCGCCGGACGGCGATCGTGTGGTGCCGCGTACCGGGCTAGTGGACGATCAGAACGTCGCGGTGCGCCTCGTGCGCGACGCGCCGAACTCCCGAGGTCGGCGGGGGCGGCGGCCGCCACCGTCGCCCGCGTTGCCGCGGTCTGCTCATCGGAAGCCAGTCTAGGTCGGAGCAGGGGTCGGTCCGCGAACCGCGCGCGAACTAGGATCGCTCTTCGTGGGCCCGCCCTTCCGAATCGGCGTCATGCAGCTGACGATGGAGCCGCTTGAGGAGATGCTCGCATCCGCACGCGCGATGGACGCGGCCGGACTTGACACGATCTGGCTCGCCGAGGCCTATCCGTGGTGGCGGAAGCACGGGATGGAGGCGCGCTCCTCGACTGTCACGTCGGCCCTGGTCGCGCGCGAGACGAAGCGGCTGACGGTCGGCTGGGGGATTATCTCGCCGTTCACGCGCCACCCGGTCCAGGTTGCGATGGACGCCCGCGTTGTGCAGGAGGCGGCCGGTCCCGGGCGGTTCATCCTCGGGTTCGGGACCTCGAAGATCTTCCTCAACAATGCCGGCATCTCGACGAACAAGACACTGGGGCCCATGCGGGAAGCGGTGGAGATCGTCCGCGGCGTACTCGGCGGTGCCCCCTTCGAGTACCGCGGCGACACCTGGAGCGCGTCGGTTCCGGGGTTGCAGGACGACGCCCAGGCGCCGCGCGACGTCCCGCCTGTCTACGTCGCGGCCACTGCGCCGAAGATGCAGGCGCTCGCCGGCGAGATCGCCGACGGCTGTCTCACTCCGTCGATCACGACACCGGCGTTCGTCCGCTACACGCGTGAGAACGTCGGTGCGGACATCGACATCGGCTGCACGATCGTGGCCTCGATTCACGAGTCGGATCGCGACGCGGGCCGCGACGGCGCCCGTGAGATCGCCGGGATGTACCTTGCGAACAAGGTGCAGAACATCAAGGGCGCGGCCGACACGCTGCTCGATCTCGCCGGGCTGTCGCAGGACGAGATTCGCCCCGTCGCGGAAGCGATGGAGCGCGGCGGGCGGATCGCGGCGAAGGAGCAGGTGACCGACGAGATCCTCGACAAGTGCAAGCCGATCGCGGGTACGCCCGAGGACTGCATCGCCGCGATCGAGGAATATCGCGACGCGGGCTGCACACATGTGATGCTCGAGCTCTGGGGCGAGCGCCGCCACGAGCAGATCGAGCTGTTCGGAGAGCGCGTCCTGCCGCACTTCAGGGAGCGGTAGGGGTGGAGTTCCGCATCGACGAGCGCCGCCTGGTCGACGACGCGATCGCGGCCGTTTCGATCCCGAGCTTCACCGGCTCGGAAGAGCCGATGGCGGCCTGGGTGGGCGGCGTCCTCCGTGAGCTCGGACTCGACGTCCAGTGGCAGCAGGTCGAGGACGGCCGCGCGAACGTCGTCGGGACGTTGCCGGGGAGCGGCGGCGGGCAGACGCTGATGTTCAACGGTCACGTCGACACGTCGTACTCCGGCCGCGAGCCGTGGCTGCAGGGCATCCCCGGCTTCCAGCCGCAGGGGTTCGAGCGCGACGGCCGCATCTACGGGCTCGGGATCTCGAACATGAAGGGTGCACTGTGCTGCTACTTCGCAGCGGTCCGCGCGCTGCGGGAGGCGGGCGTCGTGCTTCGCGGAGACCTGATGATCGCGGCGGTCGCGGGCGAGATCGAGAAGACGCAGCAGGGCGATGCGCAGGGGGCGGAATACCGTGGTTACGCGACCGGCTCCCGGTATCTCGTTTCGCACGGCGGTGCGGCGGACGCGTGCATCCTCGGCGAGCCCACGGAGAACAAGGTCGTGCTCGCGCACTTCGGGACGATCTGGATGCGGCTCTCGACGACCGGGCCGTTCGTCCACACGGCGTTCAGCTCGGGCCGGGTCGACGAGAACTCGATCGTGCGGATGCGTCCCGTCCTCGATGCCGTCCTGGAGTGGCTGCCGCAGTGGGAGGAGGAGATGAGCTACGACGGCACGCGCGGCGTCGCCAATGTCGGGGCCGTGCACGGGGGATTCGGCTGGCGGGCATCCCGCACGCCGCACCGCACCGACCTGTTCCTCGATCTTCGCGTGCCCCCGAACGTGCCGATGGCGGAGGCACGGCGAAAGGCGCTCGAGTTCGCGCGCTCGCTGGACGGCGTCGAGGCCGAGGTCTACGTGACCGCGCCCGGGGCGGAGATCGACGCGGCTCACCCACTCGTCGCCGCGCTGGAGGAGGCGCACGAAGAGGTCTTCGGTGCGCCGCCGGAGCGCGACGTCACGCGGTGGTTCTCGGACGCCTCCGTGCTGACGCGCTACGGCATCGCGACGCTGAATTACGGCACGTCGAGTGGTCTCCCGGACGCCGAGCTGGGGGAGAACCTGAGCGTGGAAGGGCTCGTGCGAACCGCCGAGGTCTACGCCCGCGCGGCGACGAAGGTGTGCGGGGTTGCGTGAAGGCGCTGGACGCTTACCTTCCTGCGTACGAATTCGTGGAGCGGCACAGCGTCCACGTGGACGCCGATGCGGCACGCGTCGACCGGGCGGTGCGTGAGGTGACGTTCCGTGAGGTGCCGGTGGTCCGGGTGCTCACCCTCGTGCGCGGGCTGGGAGCCGGCCGGGCGGACGAGCCGGTGCTCGACGCGATGCGGCGGCGAGGGACTGTGCTCGAGGACGTCCCCGGAGAGGGAATCGTGCTCTGGCTGCACGGGCGGTTCTGGCGCTGGCGTGGAAGGGGCAACGAACCGGCCGCGTCGGCGGTGGTCGACTTCCGCGTCGACTCCGGCACTCTGACCAGCGAGACCCGAGTTCACGTTCCGGACGCGCGTTCGCGCCTACGCTTCGCGCGGTACTGGCGCATCGTGCGGCCGTTCAGCGGCTTGACGCGCATCGCCGTTCTTCGTGCCGCGAAGCGGCGAGCAGAGCGGCCGTGAAGCTCGCCACGTTCGACGACGGTCTGGTTGGAGAAGTGCGAGGCGACCAGGTCGTCGAGCTCGACGTCCCGACGATGCGCGCTTGCTTCGAGCAGGACGGGGCGCCGCGCCCGACGGGTCGCGAGCACGCGCTCGCCGACGTGAAGCTGCGGGCGCCGATCGCCCCGAAGAAATTCATCCACACGGCAGGTAACTTCCGCGAGCACGAGGAGGAGTCGAAGCGGGTCGGCTGGTCGCACGAGATCGCGCCCTGGATAGTCTTCTTCCAGAACGTCGACGCCATCATCGGCCCGGACGAGCCGATCGTCTATCCCGAGCATCTGACGGAGGAGCTCGACTACGAGCTCGAGCTCGCGGTCGTGGTCAAGAAGGCGGGGAAGTGGTTCGGCCCGGAGGAGGCGGCCGACTACATCGGCGGTTATGTGATCTTCAACGACGTGACCGCGCGCGACATCCAGCGGCGGGAGATGCGTTCGGGCGTGTTCTCGTTCTGCAAGGGGATCGACACGTTCTGCCCGCTCGGCCCGTGGATCGTCACCCCCGACGAGATCGGCGACCCGCGCGATCTGAGGATGGAGCTGCGCGTGAACGGCGAACGGCGTCAGGAGTCGTACAGCGGCAACATGTCGGTGACGATCCCGGAGATCCTGTCGCACTATTCGGCGCTCGGGTATTCCGCTGGTGACGTGGTCTCGACGGGCACGGTGAGCGGCGTCGCCGGCTTCTCCGAGGACGCCGCGTCGCTGTATCTGAGGCCGGGAGACGTCGTCGAAGCGGAGATCGAGCGGATCGGCGTGCTGCGAAACCCGGTGATCTCGTGGCAGGAGGCGCACGGCGAGCCGGCGCCGGCGCGAGTCCGCTGGTGACACGCGTCGCCCTCTCATGTAGACGCGCGCCCGCGCGCGCGCGAAAACACCAGCCCCCGCCCTGGGTGGGGAAGACACCCGCCACCCTCGAGATCGACGATACCGGCTTCGGGCGCACGCGTCTGTGCCGGAATCGAGTCGAAAGTGGCGCCGCATGAGCTGGCCCCGCGACGACGTGAAGCTCGACCGCGTCCGCCGGCTGATGGCGGAGCACGAGCTCGATGCGCTGGTCGTGCGTGCGCCGGACAACGTTCTCTACCTGACGAACTTCTGGCCGATGAAGGGGTACGACGCCGTCGTCTTCCCGCGTGAAGGCGAGCCGACGCTGATCTGCCTGGAAGCGTCCGCAGACGACGCAGCGCGCGCGGCCTGGACGAGCGACGTGCGTCTCTTCTCCGGGTACGACCCGTCCGACCCGCGCCCGCCGACCGCGCGCATGCTCGAACACGCCCGTGACGCCGCGCGCGGCTACGACCGTCTCGGCCTCGAGCTCTCGCTCGGGACGCAGGCGTCGGACCGCATGGTCGGCGAGCCGACGACGTCCACGCG
>JBASRJ010000283.1:0-14437 GCA_049273785.1 Gaiellaceae bacterium
TCGTCGTCCCAGTCGCTGACCGTCGAGCCGGACTCGACGGTACCGAGACGATTCGTGGCGCCGGCCTGGAACAGGAGCGCCTCGACGAGCGACGTCTTCCCCGTGCCGCGGTGACCAACGACGGCGACGTTACGGATCTTCCCCGGCTCGAGTGGCATGCGCTAGTGCCCCTTACAGTAATGCCGTCGAGCTTCTGGGTCGCGAGCACCAAGCCAGAGGCCGCACTCGTCCGCCGCCAAGGCTGACAGCCTTGGCAAGGACGAGGGTGGAGTCTGGCGCCGCGTGATCGCGGGCCAGAAGCCGACGTGTGTGGCTGGGAGGAGCACTAACCACGCACCGCCCCGGCGGTCAATCCGAAAGCGATCCGCCGCTGGATCAGGACGAAGAAGACGACGACGGGGAGCGCCGTCAGGGTCGCTCCCGCCATCAGCGGGCCCCAGTCCGTCCCGTGTAGGTTCGTGAACGACGCGAGCCAGACGGTGATCGTCTGCTTGCTGCCGTCGTGAAGGAACACGTACGCGATGATGAACTCGTTCCAGGCCTGGATGAACGCGAAGATCGAGGTGGCGACGAGGCCGGGCGCGACGAGCGGGAGGAGGATCCGCACGAACGCCCCGAAGCGCGTGCTCCCGTCGACCATCGCCGCCTCCTCGAGCTCGCGCGGAACGCCGCGCATGAATCCTTGCAGCGTCCACACCGAGAACGGCAGAACGAACGTCATGTACATGGCGATCACGCCCGTGAGCGTGTTGATCAGGTGGACGCGGCTGAGCGTGATGTAGAGGGGAATGATCAGCGCGGCCAGCGGCACCATCAGCGTGCCGAGAATCAGGAAGATGAACGCGGTGCGTCCGTAGAAACGGAACCGCGACAGAGCAAGCGCCGCCAGGAACGCGACCACGAGCGAGAGGACGACGACGAAGGAGACGATGATCAGGCTGTTCTTCACGTCCGTCCAGAAGTACGGGCGGTGCACGGCGTTGGTGAAGTTCGAGAGCGTCGCCGGCGCCGGAAACCAGTGTGGCTTGTAGTCCTGGATGTTCCGCCCCGGCTTGAATGCGGTCGCGACCATCCAGTAGACCGGGAAGATCATCACGGTGAAGACGGCGAGGCCGAGGAGATTGATGCCGACGCGACGCACGACGTGCCCACGGCGAAGGCGGCGCCGGGCCCCAGCCGCAGGCCGGGCGGTCGTGGGCGCGACGGGGACGGGTGCGATCGGCGCGACGGAACTCATCGCACCTCTCCGGTCTTGACCATCTGGCGGATGTAGACGAGGGTGGCGACCATCATCATCGCGACCATTACGACGGCGATCGCCGATCCGAGGCCGTACTCGTTGATGCGGAACGACTCGACGAAGGCGTAGATGCTCATCAGGTAGTAGTCGGGCGAGGGCCGCTCGCCGAGCATGATCCAGACCTGGTTGAAGACCTGGAAGTCCCAGATGATCGAGAGGCTCGCCAGGATGATGAAGATCGGCTTGAGCAGAGGCAGCGTCACCTCGCGGAACACGTTCCACGCGCGGGCGCCGTCGATCTGGGCCGCCTCGATCAGTTCCTGCGGCACCTGCGACAGTCCTGCGAAGACCGTGATCGCCACGAACGGGATCGCCCCCCACACGATCACCGCGGTGATCACGCCGAAGCCGCTCAAGCTGCTGGCGAACCAGTCGTGGTGCAGGAAGTTGCCGAAGTGCAGCTTCGTGAGCGTCCAGTTCGCGACGCCGAACTCGTAGTCGACCATCCAGCGCCAGATGTTGACCGCGACCACTACCGGCGTGGCCCAGACCAGCACGAGGCCTGTCGTGAGCAACAGCCGCATGAACCGACCCAGCCGCGCGATCAAGAGCGCGATCGCCGTGCCGAGCACCATCGTCAGCGAGACGTTGACGGCGGTGAAGACGACGGTGCGAAAGACGACGTGCCAGAACTGCGAGTCGTGGAAGATCTTCCGGTAGTTGTCCACGCCGATCCAGGTGCCGTGATGCCTGACGAGTTCGAACAGGCCGTACTTCTGGAAGGACAGGCGAACGAGGAGGTAGAGCGGATACCCGAGGACGGCGCCGATGATCGCGGCAGCCGGAGTGAGCAGCGCGTACGGCGCCAGCGCCGAGGCGAGCCTTCGCCCCGACAATCGGCGCCGCCGCCGAGAGACGAGGGGAAACTCGCTCTCGGCGACGGCCACCGTTGCTCCTTCGGGCGCGAGTCGGCTCACCCGGTCCGCGCTATCCGTTCAGGATGTTCTGGATCTGCTTGTCGGCGCTCTTCGCAGCGGAGATCACCGACTTCTTGCCCGTATAGATCTGAACGAGCATGTTCTGCAGCACATCAGCATTCTCCACGTTGACCCAGTTCGGTGCGGTCGGCACGAACCAGCTCGCGGAAGCCGCCTTGGCGAACGGCGCGAGCTGCGGGTTGTCCTTGTTCACGCCGGCCAGCTTCGTCGTGTTGGCGATGTTCCCCACCTTGGCGAGGCCGGTCTCGGCGCTCGTGCTCGTGAACCCCTTGATCCAGTCGGCCGCGAGCGACGCGTTCTTGCTCTGAGCCGGGATCGCGAGGTCAGAGCCGCCGAGGAACTCCGGCATCAACTTGCCCTTGACGTGACTCGGCATCGGATACGCGCCGACAAGCGGAGCGAGATCAGGGTTCCCGGAGTCCTTGTTGAGCGCGTACGGCCACTCCCAGCCGTTCCCGATGAACGACGCGACGTGTCCCTTGGCGAAGACGAGCGCCTGCTGCGGGTGCGCCTCGTCGGTCGTCCTGCTCGCCCGCGACAAGGTTCCGACGACGTTCTTCACGGCGTTCAGGCCCTTGATCGCGTTCGGCTTCTCCAGCGTCCCGACCCACTTGCCGTTCTTCAGGGTCGCGATCTGTCCGCCGTAGTCGTAGACGTAGGCCAGCGACGCGTACCAGTTCTTCCCGGCGAAGTAGAAGGCGGAGAAGTTCGGATCACTCTTGCCGAACTTCTTCATCAGCCTCTTGCCGGCCGTGAGGAACTCGGTCTGGCTCTTCGGCGTCCCATTGATCCCGGCGGACTTGTACTGGTCCTTCCGGTAGATCACGGCCCGCGCCCCTGCGTAGTACGGCACGCCGAAGAGCTTGCCGTTGTACGTGCAGGAGGCCTTGAGGCCCTGAAGCCACGTTTTCGAGTTCGGATAGGCGGAAGCGGTCAGCTGCTTCAGCGCGCCGCTCGCCATGTACTTCGTCATCTCGCTGTTCCCGAACTCGATCACGTCCGGCGTGTCGCCGCCGGCGATCGCGGCGTCGAACTTCGTCAGATGGTCGCCCCAGGTCTGGTACTGCACCTTGACGTCGACGCCCGGGTGCTTGGCCCGGAACGCGGCGGTCGCTTCGGCCACGACGTTCGGCCAGCCGCTCTGTGCGTCACTCTGGAGCCAGACGGTGATGCTGCCAGCCTTGGAACTGCTGACTGAGCCGCTCGCTGTTGACGCGGCGGCGGAGAGTGCGACGGCCAGGAGTGCCGCCACGATGATTCGAGCTTTCATCTCGCCTCCCGAAGGCGCAGGCGCCCCGGCCGGTCATGAGCGGGCGCCAATTGGTTTAGTCCACCGGCCACGGCGGGAGATTGGCATAGTCCACTTTGGTTGTCAAGGCCCAGATCGTTGCAGTTTCGTTCCCGCTTCGACGCCAATGGTCTTGACCATCGGCCGAGCCGTGTGCTTTCCTCCGCTGGGATGACGAAGCAGGAGCAGATCCGCCAGCGCGTCGTCCAGCTGATCCGGCAGCTCGGTGTCGGAGAGGCGATCCCCTCGGAGCGGCGCCTCAGCACCGATCTCGGTGTCTCGCGGTTGACGCTGCGGGCAGCCCTCGACGAGCTCGTCCGGGAGGGCTACCTCGTGCGACGGCACGGGAGCGGCACGTTCGTCAGCGAGCCGAAGATCGCCCAGCAGCTGACGTTGACGTCCTTCACCGAGGACATGCGCCGGCGCGGGATGGTCGCGGACAGCCGGACGATCTCGCTCGAGAACATGCACGCAGGGCCGCAGGTCGCCCGCGCACTCAACATCTCGCCGGCCGACCGCGTCTTCCAGATCCGCCGTCTCCGGCTCGCGGACGGTGAGCCGATGGCGCTCGAGACGCTCCACGTCCCGGTATCGCTCGTTCCCGGGCTGACGGCGGCGCAGCTGGAGCACGCTTCCTGGTACGAGCTGCTGGAGGACCGCTACAACGTGGTGATCGCGTCCGGTCTGCAGACGATCGAGCCCACGGTGACGAACGAGGAAGAGTCGGAGCTGCTGCACGTGCCCTTGCACTCGCCGGCGTTCCTGTTCGAGCGCACGAGCCAGACTCCCGGCGGGCGGACCGTGGAGTACGTCCGCTCGATCTATCGCGGCGACCGGTACCGGCTCGTCGCGGAGCTGTCGCAGCGGCGCGAGCCCTCGGTGACGCCGCTCGCGATCGGCGAGCGCGGATGAGCCCGCGCGCGGGCTGCTCGTACTTCGGCGTCCGCATCCTTCGTCACGTTCGGCGAGATCTCGAGGATCTCGCGGCGCGCGGCTACACGGGCGTGCTGCACACGTTCTCGGAGAACGATCTCGCGTACTACCGCGGGACGATGGCCGAGATCGTCGCGGCGTCGCGCGAGCTCGGGCTCGAGGTGCAGATGTGTCCGTGGGGTCTCGGGCGGACGTTCGGCGGCGAGGCCGAGAGCCGGTGGGTGACGTTCCATCCGGAGGCGTGCCAGGTACTCGATGACGGACAGCGCGTCGCAACCGGCTGCTTGAACAATCCTGCGTACCGCGCGTTCTGCAAGGAGTGGGCGGACGCGGCGCTCGAGGCGGGCACCGACTACGTGTTCTGGGACGAGCCGCACTGGACAGTGCCCGAACACGTCGGCGCCGAGGCCGGGCGCTGGGCCTGCCGCTGCGACGTCTGCCAGGAACGCTTCGGCGGCGCAATGCTGGATGAGCTGACAGACGAGGTGCTCGCGTTCCGCGAGCGCTCGACTGCAGACTTTCTGCGTGAGATGTGCGCACACGTCGCCGCGCGCGGCGGACGGAACACGATCTGTCTGCTGCCTGCGACGGAAGGCGCGCACGGGATCTCCAACTGGGATGCGATCGCGTCGATCCCGGGGCTCACGAAGCTTGCAACGGATCCATACTGGAAGAACTTCGGCGAGCCCGCCGGTCCGTTCGTCGAGCGATTCGCGCGGCTGCTTGCGGACACTGCGTCCCGCAACGGCGTCGAGCCGCAACTCTGGCTGCCGAGCTTCGGCCTGACGCGCGAGGACATCCCCGAGTTAGAAGCAGGTGTCGCTGCGTCACGCGCGGCCGGCGTTGACGACGTCTGGACGTGGGGCTACGAGGCGTGCGGGCACATGACGGCGCTCGCGACGCCCGACGCGCCGCTCGTGTGGGAGGCCGTGACAGTGGCGCTGACGGGACAAGGTCCGGTCGCAGCCACGGAGCGCGTTCGAGCCGATCTCGGCGATCTCGATCTTCGGCCGACCGCCGAGCTCGTGCGCATCGTCAACCAGGCGGACAGCGACGTGCCTCGCGCGGTCGGAGCAGCGTCCGACGCCCTCGCCGAAGCGATCGACGCGATCGTCGCGCGATTGCGTGAGGGAGGACGGCTGATCTACGTCGGGGCCGGGACCTCAGGCGGGCTGGCGGAGCTCGACGCCGCAGAATGCGGACCGACGTTCTCCACCGAGCAGGTGCTCGCGCTCGTCGCGAACAGTGATGTGACGGAGGACGATGCCACTGCAGGCGCCGACGGCATCACCGCTGCGCACGCAGGCGCTGCGGACGCCGTCGTCGCCGTCAGCGCGAGCGGGACCACGCCGTATTCGGTCGCTGCGCTCGAACGCGCACGCGAGTCGGGGGCTCTCACCGTTGCGCTCGTCTGCGCGTCTGCCTCGCAGCTCGGACGGATTGCCGACCACGAGGTCGTCCTCGCGGTCGGCCCTGAGGTGATCGCCGGATCGACGCGGATGAAGGCGGGCACGGCGCAGAAGCTCGCGCTGAACACGATCTCGACCGTCACCTTCGTGAAGCTCGGCAAGACGCTGGGGAATCTGATGGTCGACGTGCAGGCGTCGAACGAGAAGCTCCGTGCACGTGCGCGGCGAGCGGTCGCGCTGGCGACCGGCGCGTCCGAGGGCGCGGTCGACGAAGCGATCGTTGCGGCGGACGGGAATGCGAAGGTGGCAATCGTCTCGCTGGCGACGGGGGTCGACATCGAGGAGGCGCGCTCGCGACTCGACGCGGCCGGCGGCAACGTCAGAGAAGCGCTCGATGTCGTGAGTTGAGCGGGAGTCACGTTGACGCGGTAGTTCGGCTCAAACCGCCCGAGCGAGGGTGTTGTCCCCGGTCACGGGTGCCGACCTTTGCTCCATGGTCGCGAACTCCTCGACCAGTCGGGTCCATCGACTTTTGCGATGGTTCGCAATCGTCCAGGCTCTGGTCACGGTCGTGCTGACAGCCGAATCGGTCTTTCTGTTCCGTTCGGGTAGTCGATCCGCCGGTGCGTTGACGGTCGGGTTCGCCGTGTCGACCCTCTGGGGCGCATGGTTCATGTGGCGGGTCGGCAGAGGCTCGCCGGCGGGATGTCGAGTGCGGACCAAACGGCGGACCGTCCTCATCTACTTCCTCGTCGCGACGTGGCTCGCGTTCGTCGGGACGCTGACCGCACTCAACTCCGGCGCCGCAGGCCTCCTGACCACGTTCGGTCCGGGATTCGCCTGCATGGTGCTGTTGCTGATCGGCTCGCGCCGGTTCCGGAAACGCCTCGCCTCGAGCTAGCGCGCGCGGGTGATCTTGTTGAGCCCGGCCGGCCGGTCGGGGTCGAGGCCCTTCGCCCGCGCGAGCGCGCCCGCGAACAGCTGTCCCGGCACCACCGACAGCAGTGGTGCGAGCAGTGGAATGGGCGGTTCCGGAACCGGAAGCTCGTACGCGGCCCCGAGCACGTCAGACGACGCATTGCCGCTCGCCACGACCGTCGCTCCCGCCTCGCGCACTCGCGCCGCCGCGTCCAGGACCGCAGGCAGCGCCTCGTCGCGCGACGCGATCGTCCACACCGGGAACAACGGGTCCAGCGCGGCGACGGGGCCATGCGCCAGATCCGTCGCGGTCAACGGTTCCGCCGCAACGCGGCACGTCTCCTTCAGCTTCAGCGCGACCTCACGTGCCGTCGCGAACTCGATCCCGCGTCCGATCACGTACATGCGCGCCACGTAGGCGAACGTCGTCGCGATGGCCGGTACCGTCCGCTCGATCGGATCGAGCATCTCGGCGAGAAGCTCCGCAACGCGGCGGATGCCGTCCCCGACCTCCCGTTCACGTCCCGCCGCGCCGGCGGCGATTAGCGCGAGCGCGGCGACCTGGTTGAGGTACGTCTTCGTCGCTGCGACCGAGCGCTCGGGGCCCGCCGCGAGCGGGAACGTCACGTCGGCCGCCTGGGCGAGATCCGACTCCGGATCGTTCGTCACTGCCACAGTCGCGGCTCCACGGTCACGGGCGCGAACGACGTACTCGACGACGTCCGGCGTCTCGCCCGACTGGGACAGCGCGACCACGGCCGACGACGTCAGGTCGACCTGCGCGTCGTAGTAGACGGTGAGCGTGATCGAGTCCCGAAGCGCCGTCCACCCCGGCAGAAGGCCGAACGCGTAGAGACCGTACGCCGCCGCGTTGTCCGAGGAGCCGTGCGCGATCAGCCGCACCATCGCCGGCGCCCGGTCGGTCAACAGTCGCGACACGGCGGCGAGCTCCGCTTCCTGGGCGACGAGCCGCAGAAGCGCCTCCGGTTGCTCCCGGATCTCGGCGACGAACAGCTCGCCCGGGTTTGGTTGCCCGGGCTCCTGCACGGCCGCGGTAGGGGTCACCGCCGCTCCAGGCGCTCGCCGCTCGCGGGATCGAACAGGTGCGCCTCCTCAGGGCGCGGACGGAGCGAAACCTGGTCGCCCTGCTGCGGCGCGCGGCGTGCTTCCGATCGCGCGACAAGGCGCATCGACTCGCCGCCGACCTCCGCGGTGCAGAAGACGAATGCGTCCGCGCCGACGTCCTCGACGACGTCCACGCGCGCCGGGATTCCCTCTTCCGCGACGTCCAGCGACTCCGGCCGAACGCCGAGCACGATGCTGTTCCCGTTCGCCACGACGCCCCGCGGCACGGGAACGTCGACGCCGCCGAACGAGACGCTGCCGTTCGTTCCGAGCGGAACCGTGCAGAGATTCATCGCCGGGGAGCCGATGAAGCCGGCGACGAAGATGTTGGCCGGATGTTCGTACAGCGCGCGCGGCGGCCCGCACTGCTGCAGCTCACCCTCGTGCAGCACGGCGACGCGGTGGCCCAGCGTCATCGCCTCCGCCTGGTCGTGCGTCACGTAGACGGTCGTCACCCCGAAGTCGGATTGCAACGCTGCGATGTCCGCGCGCATCTGGACACGCAGCTTCGCGTCGAGGTTCGACAGCGGCTCGTCCATCAGGAAGACGCTGGGCAGCCGGATGATCGCGCGCCCCATCGCGACGCGCTGGCGCTGGCCGCCGGAGAGCTGCCCCGGCTTGCGCTCGAGGTACTCCTCGAGCCCGAGCAGCTTCGCCACCTCGCGCACGCGCTGCTCGCGAACCGCCTTCTTGACCTTTGCGATGCGAAGCGGAAAGCCGATGTTCGCCGCCACCGTCAGGTACGGGTAGAGCGCGTAGTTCTGGAACACCATCGAGACGTCCCGCTCCTTCGGCGCCAGGTCGGTGACGTCGCGGCCGCCGATCAGGACGGCTCCCGCGTCGACCTCCTCGAGGCCCGCGAGCATGCGCAGCGCGGTCGTCTTGCCGGAACCGGAGGGCCCGACGAGCACCATGAACTCGCCGTCCTCGATGTGCAGGTCGAGCGCGTCGACGGCCGGCGCCTCGGTACCGGGGTAGATGCGTGTCGCCTGTGCGTACCGAACGTCAGCCAACGCTGGACCTCCTCAGCTCTGGAACGCCGTCGAGCCGGTCGAACGCGGAACCGAGCTCACGCCGCAGCCGCTCCTGCACCTGTTCGTCGGCGTTGAGCTCGTCGAGCCCGAGGAGCGCCGCTCCGATAATCGCCGGTGACGCCGTCGGGCGAACGGTGATCTTGTCGCCGATCTCACGAAGGCCCGCGTCGATCGCGGCCAGGACGTCTCCATCCGCGTCTTGCAGCACACCGCCGCCGAGCAGGACCTCGACGGGCTGGTCTGTCAGGTCGAGGCGTGCGAGCGCGACCCGAGCAAATGCGACGACCTCGTCCGCAAGGCGCTGCACGATCGCCGCCGCGACCGCATCGTCTCCGGCTTCCGCGAGCACGAGCGGCGCCAGCTCGATCACCCGGCGCTGCGCGATCCGACCATCGTGGATCGCCTCGGCGAGCTCGGTCGGCGTCTTCAGCCCGAAATGCGCCGGGACTGCTTGCTCGAAGCTCGTGCGCGGGCCGCGCCCGTCTTCGCTGCGCGCGGCGGCGGAGACTGCAGCGAGCCCGAGGTCGTAGCCGCCGCCCCAGTCGCCGCTGATCGAGCCCAGTGAGGGAAAGCGCGCGTGCCGCCCATCCGGCCCGACGCCGACGCAGTTGATGCCGGAGCCGCACGTGATTGCGACGCCCCAGCCTCGCGCAGTGCCCGCGCGCAGGATCGCGAACGTGTCGTTGAGGACGATCGTGCGTGCACTCCAGCCGCGCGCGCGCGCAGCGGCCGTCAACGCCTCCTCGTCGGCGGGCGAATCCGCGCCGGCCAGCGTCAAAGCTGCGACCTCCGCGACAGGGCTGTCGCGGCGTTCGAGCCTCACTGCGGCGAGCGCCTCGTCGAGGAGGCCCTCGATCACGTCGAGCGACCCCTCGACGCCCAGATGGTGAGCGTGACTCGACGGGCCGCGCACGAGCGCGAGGGCCTCGCCGTCGGCGCGGACGAGCGCGACATCCGTCTTCGAGCCGCCGCCGTCGACGGCGATGACGGCGGGCGCGGTCATGCGACTCCCTCCCGCGCCGGGAACTGCGGCAGATGCTTCGCACCCGCTTCGAGGAGCCGGTCGGCGAGCTCGTCGGCAAGCGCCTCCTGTCCGATCAAGGGATGTGCGAGCAGCGCCTTGCGGACGACGACGGGATCACCGGTCAGCGCAGCCTCGAGCGCGAGCCGCTCGTAGGCGGTGACGTGCTGGATCAGCCCGAGCAGCTCCGGGGCGACCGGCGGCTGCGGGAGCGGCATCGCACCCTCGCGGTTCACGCGCGCCGGTACCTCGATCACGTCGTCGTCGGCGAGGCCTGCGATCGTGCCGCGGTTCCGGACGTCGACGACGTGCACGTCACCGGTGTCCGACGCGATCGCTCCGACCAGGCCGATCGCCGCCTCGCTGTAGAACGCGCCTCCTCGCTGCTCGAGCAGCGCCGGCTTCTCGACCAGGTTCGGGTCGCGGTAGAGCTCGAGCAGCTCGCGCTCGATCTCGGCGACCGTGGCCGCGCGCGGCACGCCTTCCAGCTGCTCGGCGAGCACCTGGTCGTGCGCGTAGAAGTAGTGCAGGTAGTACGACGGCACCACGCCGAGCTCGTCCAGCAGGCGCCGCGAGAGCCCGGCCTCGCGCGCAAGCTCGTCGCCGTGCTCCGCGAGCAGCTCCGGCAGCACGTCGTCGCTGTCGACGCGGACGAACCGAACCCACGACAGATGGTTGAGGCCGACCTGGTCGACGAGGACGCGCTCCGGCGCGACGTCGAGCAGCCGCGCGACGTGACGCTGAAAGGTGATCGCCACGTTGCACAGGCCGAGCGCACGATGTCCCGACTCGAGCAACGCGCGGGTGACGATCCCGACGGGATTCGTGAAGTCGATGATCCACGCCTCCGGTGATGCAAGCTCTCGCGCACGCTCCGCGATGCCGAGCACGACCGGCACCGTTCGCAGCGCCTTGCCAAGGCCGCCCGCGCCTGTCGTCTCCTGCCCGATGCAACCGCACGCGAGCGGCACGGTCTCGTCGGACAGCCGGGCCTCCTGCCCGCCGACGCGGATCTGGATCAGGACGAAGTCGGCACCGTCGAGCGCGCGGTCCAGGTCGTCCGTCACCGTCAGCGCGCCGTCGTAGCCCTGCTCCTTCAGCATCCGCTCCGCGAGCCCGCCGACGACCTCGCGCCGCTCCGGATCGATGTCCTGCAGCACGAGTTCGCGCACGCCGATCCGGTCGCGATCGCGCGACAAGCCGGAGACGAGCTCCGGCGTGTAGGTCGAGCCGCCGCCGACCACTGCGATCTTCATCCCTTCACCCCCGTGAGGGTCACGCCCTCGACAAACGCCTTCTGCGCCAGGAAGAAGAGGATGACGACCGGCGCCATCACGAGCAGCGTCGCCGCCATCGTCAGGTTCCACTCCACCTGGTGGAGCGAGCGGAACTCAGACAGACCGAGCGACAGAACCCAATGATCCGGCTGGCCACCGACGTACAACAGCGGCAGAAAGAAGTCGTTGAACGTGTAGAGGAACGAGAACAGCGCGACGGCCGCGATCGCGGGTTTCGCGAGTCGCGTGACGACAGTCGTGAGAATCCGCAGCTCGCCGCAGCCGTCGACCCGGGCGGCGTCGAGGTACTCCTCTGGGATAGTGAGGAAGAACTGCCGAAGAAGGAAGATCGAGAACGCGTCGCCGAGCCAGTTGGGAATGATGACGGGCCAGAGCGTCCCGATGAGGTGCAGCTTCGCCCACATCACGTAGAGCGGAACAACGGTGACCTGCGGGGGCAGCATCAACGCGACGAGGACCACCATGAACGCGGCGCCTCTTCCCCGCCAGCGCAGGCGTGCGAGGGCGTACGCCACGGGCACGCTCGACAGGATGACGCCGATCGTCGCGAGCACGGCGTATTCCAAAGTGTTGAGCGTCCACCGCCACAACGGCGCTTTCGTGAACACCGTGACGAAGTTGTGCCAGGCGAAAGGATGCGGCCAGAGATTCGACGACAAGGCCTGGTTGTTGGTCATCAGGGCGGTGAGCGCAATAAAGACGAACGGCGCGAGGAACGCGATCGCCGCAGCGATCAGCACACTGTGCTCCGCGACTGCAATGAGGAAGCGACGCCGCCGTACCGACCCAGGCGGTATGCGCCGAACGAGCTGGGGTGCGGCAGTGACGGTGCTCATCGCCCCCCTGGCCCCGCCGCATAGTGCACCCATTTGCGGGCGTTGAGAAGGATGACGAGGGTCACCGCGAACGCGACGAGGAGAAGCACGATCGCCATCGCCGAGGCGTATCCCATCTGGAAGTCGCTGAAGCCGTGCTGGTAGAGCAACACGGGGTAGAAGAGCGTCGAATCCAGCGGATAACCGAGATTGCCGGCCGTCACGTCTGCCGCCTGGGTCGCCTGGCCCTGGGCAACTCCGGCCGCGACAAAAGCCTGCGTGAAGTACTGCAGACCCTGGATCACGCCGAGCACCACCGAGAAGAGAATCACCGGACTGATGGACGGGAGCGTCACCCAGCGCAGACGCTGGAGCCACCCGGCTCCGTCCAGAGACGCCGACTCGTACAACTGGCGCGGGACATCCAGCACTGCGGCGAGGAAGATGACCATCGTGTTGCCCACGCCCCAGAGGCTGAGGGCGACGAGCGACGGCTTCGACCACGACGGCGAGTTGAACCAGAGCGGCCCCTGGATGCCGAGGTGTCCGAGGATGACGTTAACTGGACCGTTCGACGGATTCAAGATGTAGACGAATCCGAGCGTTGCAGCGACCGGCGGCGCGAGGGCCGGCAAGTAGAAGATCGTGCGAAAGACGCCGACGCCGGTCCGCGCCCTCGCGAGCATCATCGCGATGCCGAGCGCGAACAGGACCTGTAGTGGGACCGCCACGACGATGAACCAGACCGTGTTTCGCACCGCCGGCCACGTCTGCGGGTCGACGCGAAAGAGGTAGTGGTAGTTCGCCCAGCCGACCCAGCGAGGCGGCGACAGCAGGTCATAGTGCGTGAAGGACAGGTACCCGCTCATCACGAGCGGATAGCCGAAGAACACCGAGAACCCCAGGATCCACGGGCTCATCAGTAGGAGAACGAGACGTCGCCGACGCCATGCCGCCCGTGCTTTGGCCCGGCGGCGGGCGTAGGCCGGGGCGACCGCGACGGCCGCCCCGGCCTCAGACGCCGGAGTGAGGCTCACGGAACCCCGCCACCGGCCTGTTTCACCTGAGCATCGAGCTGCTTGTCGAGGGACTTCAGCCCGCCGCCGAGGTCCTTGACCTTTCCCGCCTGCCATTTGGTGAAGAAGTTCTGAACCGCATTCGTGTACGCCGACCCGGACGAAGTGATGGGAGACGTACTGGACTTCGGGTTCGCGAAGATCTTCAGGAACGTCGCGAAGTGCGCGTCGGGCTTGATCTCCTTCGAGGTGAGAGACGCCTTCGTCGTGGGGACGTTCCGAAGCCCGTTGCTGAGCACCGCGAGCGCATGATTGTTCGTCGTCAGGTACCTGACGAGGTCCCAGGCCTGCGACTTGTGCTTTACGCCCCGCGGAATCCCGATGATCGTGCCGTTGATGTACCCGGAGCCGTAGAGCTCGGGATGAGCACTGTCGACCGGCATCGGCGCAGTCCCGTAACCGAGACTCGGATGCTCGTCTGCGACGAACGCAACGCGCCACTCGCCGTCGAGGTTCATGGCGAGCTTCCCTTTCTCGAAAGCCTGCGATGCCGAGAACTCGTCCCCGAGCCCGGTCTGGAAGCTGACCAGCTTGTTGTAGCCGTACCAGTCGACGAGGTTCTTCTGCCAACGCGCCCACTTCGACCAAGCCGGGTCTTTGGCGATGATCGAATGACCTTTCGAATCGAGCCACTTGCCGCCAAACGAGGTGATGTACCGCTCCGGCACGTTCTCGTAGAACCCGAGGAGCGGATCGAAGCCGGCGACTTTGATCTTCCCGCTCGCGTCTCGCTGCGTGAGCTTCTTCGCGTCAGCTGTCAACTCGTCCATCGTCTTTGGAGGCGACTTGATGCCCGCTTTCCTGAACAGCGCCTTGTTGTAGTAGAGCCCATAAACGTCCGCGAGCATCGGCAACGCGCACCGCTTCCCCTTGTACTGGGTGTAGTACCGAGTGGCCGCTGGGAAAATGCTCGGATCGATGTGCGACTGTGTGAGCAGCGGCCCCAAGTCAATCCAACCGCCGGTCGAGCAGTATGTCCCGACGTTGTAGGAGTTGAAGGAGCTCACCACGTCCGGCGCGGTGCCCGAGCGAATCGCCGCCGTGATCTTCGTGTCGGTGATGTCGCCGACCACCTTGACAGTGACTTCCGGATGGTTCCGGTCGTACTCCGCAGCGACCTGCTTGAACACGCGGAGCTCGTGCGTGGCGGACCCGAAGCCGACCCAGATCGTGATCTTCGTCGCCTTGGCCGTTCGGGCCTGAGCAGAGTTCCTGGCGGTCGCTGCGACGGCGGCTGCGGCCACCGCGAGTAGTACGAGCAAGCCAATCGCTCCCCGTCTCA
>JBASRJ010000285.1:0-2029 GCA_049273785.1 Gaiellaceae bacterium
GTCCTCTACATCCTCGACGAGCCGTCGATCGGGCTCCACCAGCGCGACAACAACAAGCTGATCGGGACGCTGTCGCGCCTCCGCGACCTCGGCAACACCGTGCTCGTCGTCGAGCACGACGAGCAGATGATGCGCGAGGCCGACTGGCTCGTCGACATGGGGCCCGGCGCGGGAGAGCATGGGGGGCACGTCGTCGCGGAAGGGACGGCGGCGAAGGTCGAGCGGACCAAGCGCTCGGTTACCGGCCAGTATCTCTCTGGCGCGCGCGAGATTCCCGTGCCGGAACGGCGCACCGAGGACACCGGCTCGTTCTGGGTGCGCGGCGCGTCGATGCACAACCTGAAGAACATCGACGTGGAGTTCCCGGTCGGGAAGTTCGTGTGCGTCACCGGTGTGTCCGGTTCGGGGAAGTCGACGCTCGTGAACGAGATCGTCTTCAAGGCGCTCGCGAACAAGCTCCACCGCATGCGGACGAAGCCCGGCGACCACCTCGGCTGCGAGGGGATCGAGTGCTACGACAAGGTGATCGACATCGACCAGTCCCCGATCGGCCGCACGCCGCGGTCGAACCCGGCGACGTACACGAAGCTGTTCGATCACATCCGCGAGCTGTACTCGATGACGCCGGAGGCGAAGGTGCGCGGCTACAAGCCGGGGCGCTTCTCGTTCAACGTGCGCGGCGGCCGGTGCGAGACCTGCAAGGGCGATGGGCAGATCAAGATCGAGATGCACTTCCTCCCGGACGTGTACGTCCCGTGCGAGACGTGCAAGGGCGCGCGCTACAACCGCGAGACGCTCGAGGTGCGATTCAAGGGAAAGTCGATCTCGGACGTGCTCGAGATGTCGGTCGAGGAGGCGCTGCAGTTCTTCGCCAAGATCCCGAAGCTGCGGCGGCGTCTGCAGACGCTCCACGACGTCGGTCTCGACTACATCAAGCTCGGGCAGCCCGCGACGACGCTCTCGGGCGGGGAGGCGCAGCGCGTGAAGCTGTCGTCCGAGCTGTCGAAGGTGGCGACCGGGCGGACGCTGTACATCCTCGACGAGCCGACGACCGGTCTGCACTTCGCCGACATCGAGAAGCTCCTCGACGTGCTCCAGCGGCTCGTCGACGCCGGGAACACCGTGCTCGTGATCGAGCACAACCTCGACGTGATCAAGCAGGCGGACTGGATCGTCGACCTCGGCCCGGAGGGCGGGGAGGCGGGCGGCCAGATCATCGCGACCGGGACGCCGGAGGACTTGGCGGCGGTCGAGGAGTCCTACACGGGGCAGTACCTCCGGCACGTCCTGCCGAAGGCCGCCGTCGCGGCCGCGTAGGGCTACGCTCCGGGCATGGCGACGAAGGCCGAGCCGCGGTCGGCGGAGAGCGCCTGGCTCCTGCGCGCCCTGCTCGTGTTGCAGAGCCCGCGCGCGGTCTTCGCCGCGATCCGCGACGACTCGGAGGAGGCGGCGCACGCACGGCAGGAACCAATCACTGCTCTCGTCTGGCTCGCCGGGATGGCGGCAGTGCTCGCGGCGCCGGCGATGAACACGCTGATGGACGATCCCGCGCGCCGCGACGCCGTCGTGGTCGCGATCCTCATCTTCTTCGCGGGCGGCATCTATGGGATCGCCGTGTACTGGGTCCTCGGCGCCGTCCTCTACTACGCCTGCCGCTGGTTCGGCTCCCGGGGAACGTATCGCCGCGCCCGCCACGTGCTCGGGTTCGCGCTGGCACCGGTGGCGCTCGCGCTCGTCGTCTTCTGGCCGGTCCGGATCGCGGTCGAGGGGCGCGATCTCTTCCGCTACGGCGGCTCGGACGGCGGGCACGTGTTCGCGGACACGTTCTACGTCTTCGTGGCGTGGTCAGTCGTGCTGCTGGCGATCGGCGTGCGCACGGTGCACGGCTGGAGCCGCGCGCGGACGCTCGCTGCCGTGGCGGCCACGACGGCCGTCAGCGCGCTAGTGGTGCTCGCGAGCTCGCTGCTTTAGGCGCCGACTCGTCGGCGCCGCAGAGAGGCCGTGCGGGCTTTGCCCGTGCGGCCGCTTC
>JBASRJ010000289.1:0-2235 GCA_049273785.1 Gaiellaceae bacterium
CCTCGTAGCAGCATGGCCCTATTCCCGGCCCGACGATCGCGACGACGCTGCCGCCGAGCTCGGCGACTCCCGCCGCGACGATCCCCTCGAGCAGGCCGAGCCTGCCGGCGTGAAGCAGCGCGAGCCCGGGGCGGCCGTTCGTGCGGGCGAGCGCGATCGGGAGGCAGTCGGCCGTCACTTTCAGCATTGGGAGGTGCTGCTCGTCGGTCCACAGCCCGTCGCCGCGCGTGCCGCGTTCTCCCGAACGCGCGCGGTTCACGATCGCGCCGTGCACCTGGCGGTTCATCGCGAATCGTTGCGGATCGGCTCCGACGTCCGCGCATACTCGCCGGCGGTTCTCCTCGACGTTCGCGCCGTCGTCGTCGGTCAGGAGCGCGAGGTTCAGCGACGAGTACGGTCCCGTGCTGACGCCTCCACGTCGCGTCGAGAAGGCGACGACGTACGCGCTCGGCCCGTCCCAGCGAATCACTCCGTGATCAGCTCCCGCGCTGCGGCGAGCTCTTCCGCCCGGCCCGGAAGCTCCCCGTTCAGCTTGCGCCGCCGGAGCTCCCCGAGCACCTCGCCGACCCGCGGCGACTCGCCGAGGCCGAGCGCCATGAGATCTTCCCCGTCGACCTCGAGCTGCACGCCGCGCAGGCGCTCGAAATACCGGCGCAGAGCCGGCAACTCTCCGGACGCAAGCGCGTACAGGGGCGTGTCGGGGCCGCTCCGCTCGACGGCTTCGACGATCTCGGAAGGCGTGTGCTCCCCGCCGGCGAGCGCGACCCGCAGGAACGGCTCCTCCCGCTGTGCCGCCTGGACTCCGTCCGCGACGCGCCGGATCACCTTGAGGTCGTCGAGCCATCCGTCGGGGCCGCGAACGGACAACAGTCCGAGATGCCACTGCGGCAAGCCGAGCCCGTACGCGTCGTTCAGCTGGCGCAGGCGATCCTGCAGACCCGTCGGCTCGGCCGGAAACTCGACGCCGAGGGCCTTGTCGACGCCGAGCCCGTGCAGGCGGGCGAGCGTGCGCTCGGGCTCGTCCTCCTCGAGGATCGCGAACAGCTCCTCGCGAACGCGCGCACCGGAGAGCAGACGCGTATCGGGTGCTGCCAGGAGCGCGAGGGTCTCGGTCTTCGGGTCCATCCGAAAGCCGAGCCGCGTCTCGTATCGCGCTGCTCTGAAGATGCGCGTGGGATCGTCGACGAACGACCGCTCGTGCAGGACGCGCACGAGCTCCTCGCGCAGATGCTGCTCGCCCCCGAGCGGATCGATGAGGTCGGCGTCGGGCAGCGCGATCGCCATTGCGTTGATCGTGAAGTCGCGCCGCCGAAGATCGTCCTCGATCGTCTCGGCGGGCGCCACGTCCGGGAGCGCCGCGGGCGCTGCGTACGTCTCCGTCCGCGCTGTCGCCAGATCGATGTGCGTGTTGCCGTAGCGCACCTGTGCCGTGCCGAACCGGCCGTGGGTCGTCACACGGCCGCCGAGCCGCTCGGCGAGGTCCTGCGCGTAGCTCTCCGCGTCTCCGACCACCGCGAGATCGAAGTCAAACCTCGGCGGCCGTCCCAGCAGCAGGTCGCGCACGGTGCCGCCGACGAGGTGCGAAGGCCCCGGAAGCGCATCGAGCACCGGCCCGAAACGCTCGAGCTCGCTCAGCTCACGCGCGAGCTTCATCGCCCGCTACGAATCCGAGAGCAGCGCGATCGCTTCGATCTCGACGAGCGCGCCGGATGGAAGCCGTGCAACCTCGACAGTCGATCGCGCCGGCGGCCGGTCGCCGAGATGGCGCGCGTAGATCTCGTTCATCCCCTGGAAGTCGTCGAGGTTCTGAAGAAAGACCGTCGTCTTCACGAGGCGCTCGAGGCTGCTTCCGGCCTCTTCGAGGATCGCGCGCAGGTTCGCGAACACCTGCTCCGTCTGCTCCTGGATCGTGCCGCCGCGAAGCTCGGCGTGCCCCGGCTCGAGCGCGAGCTGGCCGGACACGAACACGAACGCACCCGCCTTGATCGCCTGCGAGTACGGCGCACCCTGGAACGGCGCCGGGGCGGCCTCCGTGCGAACGACATCCTTGTCTGTCACGGCCCGTCCTTCCGCGCACGACATGCCTCTGCGAGTGCGACACCCAGCGCCTTGAAGATCGCTTCCAGCACGTGCTGCGTGTCGCTGCCCTCGATCAGGCGGACGTGCATCGTCAGTCCGGCGCTCACGGTGAGCTGGTCGAGGAACCGCGCGGCGACGTCCGTCGCGAGCCCACCC
>JBASRJ010000290.1:0-2516 GCA_049273785.1 Gaiellaceae bacterium
GGCGTGCAGTAGCCGCACTGGAGCCCGTGCTGATCCTTGAACGCCTCCTGCACCGCGTGCAGCGAGCCGTTCGTCGCCAGGCCTTCGATCGTCGTGATCTCGGTGCCGTCGGCCTGGACGCCGAGCACCGTGCACGATTTGACGGACTCGCCGTCGACGAGCACCGTGCACGCGCCGCACGAGGACGTGTCGCAGCCGACATTGGTTCCGGTCAGTCCGAGTCGCTCGCGCAGGACGTACACGAGCAGCTCGCGCGGCTCGAGCTCGAGGTCGTGCTCTGCCCCGTTGACCGTGATCGAGACGCGCATCACCGCGCCCTCCTTTCGCCCCGGGAAACCTGGGGCGAGCATACGCCTCGGGCATTTCGATTTGAAGTCGGGTCAGCGACGGCTCTTGAGCGCCCGCTCCATGTCGCGCTGCGCTTCCCGCTTCACGAGGTCGCGGCGCTTGTCACGGAGCTCCTTGCCGCGGGCGAGCGCTAGCTCGACCTTCGCGCGGCCGTTCCGGAAGTAGAGCTTCGTGGGGACGAGCGTGAGGCCGCGCTCGCGCACCTTTCCGGCCAGCGAGGCGAGCTCCTTGCGGTGGAGGAGGAGCTTCCGGTCGCGGTCCGGATCGTGGTTTTGGATGTTCCCCTGCTCGTAGACCGAGATGTGAGCTCCGACGAGCCAGGCCTCGCCGTCGCGGACCTCGGCGTAGGCCTGCTGGAGCGACGCCCGGCCCTCGCGGAGGGACTTCACCTCCGTCCCGGTCAGCACCAGGCCGGCCTCGACCCGGTCGAGGAGGTGGTAGTCGTGCCGCGCCCGGCGGTTGTCGACGATCAGCTTCTCGCCTGTAGGAGCCACGCGGCCAGTGTAGAGGCGTGTCTCCGTGCTCCTCCTCCTAGACGAAAGCCAAAGAACGGCCTACCATCGGGTGGGGAAACCGAGGGGGTAGGAACCAGATTTCTCAACGGGGTTATGCGGCAACTCGCGGGCTGGTCGGCTGTGTTGCCTGCGTGGTCTTAGGGCTCATGGGGGCCGGGCTCGCCGTGCGCGGCGCTCACGGCGCTGTGCCGACACGCGCAGTGACCGACCCTCCGCCCTCGACGACTCCGGTCACCACGACGACCCCCGCTCCCGATCCCGCGCCTCCTCCCCCGAAGCCCAAGGCGAAGCCAAAGCCAAAACCTGTGCCGAAGCCTGCGCCGAAGCCCCCGGCACCTGCGCCGCACGTCACGACGACGCCGCATGTCGTGCATTCGACGCCGTCGCTCACGCCTGCGGTGAAAAAGGTGACGCCCAAGGTCGTCCGTCCGAAGCAAAAGAAGGTCGTCCACCACAAGAAGGCGCGCGCCAAGCCGGCTGTTGTCGCCAAGGTGAACCCGAAGCCGAAGCCGAAGCCCAAGCCCAAGCCGAATGCCCTGCCCCCTCAGGTGCCCGTCGGCGCGGAGTCGGCTGCGGCATCGTCCTCCGGGTCAAAACCCGGCCTCACGTCGACGCTGATCATCGGGATCCTCGGCATCTCGATGATGGTGTTCGCGGTTGCCGCCATCCCAGCGCGAGTCGTGCCCTGGCGCAACGTCGCGTACTTCATCCATCAACGACACGTCGACCTGACGCTGTTCGGGATCGTGCTGCTCATTGCAGCAGCGGTCGCAATCCTCCTGTCGAAAGGCTGAGCCATTAGGACTCTCCGGATACTCGTCTTCGTCGCCGCCATCGCGTGCATCGCGGTGCCGTTGAGCTCAGCGCGCGTTCTCGACACGATGTCGGTTTCCTTCTCGCCTGACAGCACGGTTGAGGCGACGGGTCCCGGGGGCGCCGACGTGGGCTACACGGTCACGGACAGCAACAGCGCGGCGAACATCAGTTGCAACGACGGAACCACGGGAACAGGCTCCGCCTCCACGACGGCGACGTACACCGTCGCGACCCACACGATTACCTGTACCGACGACGTTGGCTCGCCCACTCTTCAGTTCGTCATCACGGTTCAGGACACGACCGCGCCCTCGTTCAGCAACGTTCCCGGAGACTTCACCGTGGAGGCCACTTCGTCAAGTGGCGCGACAGTTAGCTACACAGCGCCAACCGCAACGGACATCGTCGACGGCGATCGGCCTGTGAGCTGCTCTCCTGGGCCCGGCACCTTCACCATCGGGCCGCACCCCGTCACTTGCACCGCAAGCGACACGTCTGGACACACCGCCAACGCCTCGTTCACCGTCACCGTGAGCGACACGACTGACCCCGTCGTGACCGTCCCCGCCGACATTTCGACCACCACCGACGTCCCCGGCGGAAAGACCGTCAATTTCTCGGTGTCGGCGAACGACAACCTCGACGGATCGATCACACCCAGCTGTGACCACACGTCCGGCTCGAACTTCCCGATCGGTCAGACAACGGTGACCTGCTCGGCCACCGACGCGCACAGCAACACCGGCACCGCCACCTTCAAGGTCACCATCACGCTCGTCGACACGACCAAACCAATCGTGACCGTCCCCGCCGACATCTCGACCACCACCGATGTCC
>JBASRJ010000269.1:0-3163 GCA_049273785.1 Gaiellaceae bacterium
CGTGGTGTTCGGCCTGTCGGCAGAAGCCTTCGTGTCTGCGTTGTTCGCGGTCGTGCTCGTGGTCCTCGCGGCGATCGATCTCGAGCGAGGCGTCATCCCGAACACCATCGTCCTCCCCGCGGCCGCGGTAGTCCTGTTCGCGCATATCGCGATCCATCCGTCGCGAACGGTCGAGTGGCTCGTCGCGCCGGCCGCAGCGTTCACGGTCTTCCTCGTCGTCGCGCTGATCAACCCGGCCGGCCTCGGGATGGGTGACGTCAAGCTGGCTTTCCTGCTCGGCGCAGGCCTCGGATGGAACGTCGCCGCCGCGCTGATCCTGGGGACATTCGCTGCAGCGGCCTATGCGGTCCTGCTCGTGCTCACACGCCCGGGTGCCGGCGCGAAGACCGCGTTCGCGCTCGGACCGTTCCTGGCGGCTGCGGCGATCATCGTCCTGCTGTTGCTGCGCTAAAAGCGTTCATACGATTGAACTCAACGTGGGCCGTAAGGCCCATTGTGCCGCTGAGCCAACTCAACGACACTGCGCTTCGAAAGGGCGGGGGGCATGCGTACTGCGGCGGAAGGGTTCTATAACGGAGTCCGGCCTGAGCATGAGGCTCCACGGCTGCATGGCGTAGCCTCGCTCCTCGAACGCGAGCTCGAGCGCGGCCATTCACTCGCGCTCGAGCGGGATGCCTCCAAGCCGCTCACGACGATCGCCAACTTCTTCGCGGCTCGCGTCGGCGACGACGCCGCAGGCACTGCGATCGACGCTGCACGGCGCCGTGCCGAGCTGGTCGCCGGCTCGCAACGACCCAGCACCACCGCGGTCGTGTCGTTCGCCGGCGAGGCCTTCGACATCTGCGCGCTCGACTGCGGCTGGGGGGCCGGCGAGGCGGCGGAGCTCGTCCGCGAGCTCGTTGTCGTCCTCGCCGAGCCCGCCGCGGCGACCGGGGCAGCGCTCTTCCTGGCCGCCAGCCGGAATCCGCAGCTACTCGAGCTACCACCCCGAGTGGCGCTCCAGATGCAGCTCGAGATCCTCGTCGCCTTTGCGCCGGTCGACGACGCGTCGCTGTGGGTCGCCGATTCGACCGGACGGATCGACTGCGTCGCGCACGTCGGCGCGCCGACGCGGACGATGCGCCGGATCGCGAAGGGCTTGCTACACGGCGGCTCAGGCGTCAGCGAAGGACGTCAGTTGATCGTCGGCGTCCCCGTTCTCCGCTGGGGCATTCCGTGGGCGGCCATGGTCGCGCGACGCCGCATCGACGATCGCGAGGCGGTCGACGGCTACCTCGCAGAAGCGGCCACGACGATCTCGCCGATCGTCGAACGCGACATGCTGCTCGAACGGTCGAGCGCGCGGGAGCGTGCGCTCGTCGACGCATCGGAGAAGAGACTCTTGCGCCTCGGCTTCGACCTGCACGACGGCCCCTTGCAGGAGCTCGCCGCGCTCGCGGAGGACCTGCGGTTCAGCAGTCGGCAAATCGTTCCTCTGGTCGGACCTGACGTGCGCGGGTTCGCGGCGGGACGGTTCGACGACTTCGAAGCGAGGCTCGAGTCGCTCGATCGCAACCTGCGCGAGCTCTCGCACTCCCTCGAGTCGTCGAGCGTCATGGCGGGACCGTTGGGGAGCGTGCTGGAACGCGAGGTCAACAGCTTCCGCAACCAAACCGGCCTCGTCGTCGAACTGAAGCTCCGCGGACAGTTCGAGCCGATGACGCGCTCACAGAAGCTTGCGCTGTTCAGGATCGTGCAGGAGGCACTGCACAATGTGGGCGAGCACAGCAATGCGACCGAAGTCTCGGTCGAAGTGGACGGACGTCCGGACCGGATCGAGGCGCGAATCGCCGACGACGGGATCGGCTTCGACGTCTCGCACACGCTTTTCGACGCCGCCCGTCGCGGCCGGCTGGGCCTCGTCGGGATGGGAGAACGCGCGCGTCTCCTCGGCGGCAAGCTCGACGTGCGAAGCGGTGAGGGTGGACCGACCGTGATCGTGCTGATGCTGCCGCGCTGGCTACCGGTCGAGGCGCCGGCGGCCGCCGAGCGCGCCGTGGTCTAGGAGGTTTTGGCGGAATGCCGCTCGTCGTCGGGGTGCGATGGTCGTTCCGAGGCAAGGACGCAGCGTCGCGGCGATAGCAGCGCTATCGGCGCGACCGAGGACGCCGCATCGGGGCGAGCAGCGCGGCCCGACGGCACAGCTGCATTTCGTCAAAGCCTCCTACTAGCAGGGAGCCGGCCGTGCTCGTGGAATTGACACGGGCGGCGGCGATGCTGTCCAAAGATCGACGGCTGCGGTCGCGTCGCCGCCGCGTTCAAACCTCTGAACACAAGATGAGCCGCGCGGCCCATTTGTCGCCGGGACCGGCACCGAGCCGCGGCAATCCAGGGAGGACGAGGGACCGGACCTTCCGACGGGTCGACGAGACGAGCGGCTAGTTCCGCGGCTCGGCATCTAGGCGGAGGATCTCATTACGGCCTTGCGGCCGGTACGTACTGCGGCGATTCAGGGAGGGCTAGGGGGAGTGAGACCGGCGACAGAGACGGGGACGACGTCGCCGGTCTGGTCCGAGACAGCGACATCCGACCGGCACGAGCTTGGCTCAGCCGCACGGCACTCCGGGGGAGCCGGCGGCTGGGCGAGGCTCGGGCGGTCTTAAAAGGGGAGAGAGATGGCACCGCTGGCGAAAAACGGAGGACCACACAAGAAGTCATGGACAGCTCTCGCGATCGCGGCGCTGTTCGTCATGGGTTTCCTCGCGGCTGTCGCCTTCGGCGATACCGGCGGCGGAGCTACGACCAGTTCCGCTTCGACGGACACGACGACGGTGTCTTCGTCGGCTTCGACGGATACAGGCACAACGTCCACGACACCGACGGAGACAACAACGACGAGCAGCACCACGACCACTGCGCCGGCGACCACAACCACCCCTTCTGTCTTCTCCCCTACGATCTCGAGCGATCAAGCTGACTACGCGCCGGGTTCGACGGTGACATTGACCGGCGCGGGTTGGGGCCCGGGTGAGGCAGTCCAGATTGTCGTCAATGACGACGTCGGCCAATCGTGGCAGTACAGCACCAACGTTACGGCAGACGCGAGCGGAACATTTACGAACCAGTTCCTGCTCCCGACCTATTTCGTCGCGACCTATGGCGTCACAGCAACAGGCTCCTCCGG
>JBASRJ010000310.1:0-3406 GCA_049273785.1 Gaiellaceae bacterium
GACGAGGCCTGCACGAGCTGCCAAAGCTCCATCGTCACCGCCAGCGAGAGCACGGTGACGACGAGCGGCGTCATCGTTGCGGTCGGCAGCGGCCAGAATCGCTGGCCGAGCGTCGCGACCGGGAGCAGAAGTGCTGCGAAGTTCGTGCCGCACCGCGCGGAGAAACGCGATGGAACTGCTACGCCCTGCCACGTGTTGCCGAGGCGCCGTTGCTCGGCGGCCGCGATCGCACGGTGCTCCGCGCCGTGCAGGAACAGCGTGCGGCCGCGAAGGAGCCACAGGACCAACGCAGCGGTGAGCGCAAGGCCGACGACGAAACCGGCGCGCCCCGGCACGAAGACGAGTCCGAGCGGGGCGAGGACGGCGAAGACGAGAAACAGCCGCTCTCGCCGCCTTGCGACACCCGCACCGCGGAAGAGGGGCGAAAGGGCAGCGCCGACCCGGATCAAGCCGCGCAGCAGCGGGATGCGGTTCAGCGCGTCCGGCGGCGACGGCATCCGGCCCTCCCGCAACGACCCGTCGACGCCTGCGAACGCCCAGTAGCGCTCGCTGACGATCACGACGCCGTCGGCGCGCGCCATCCCGCCCAGGCGGGGGAGAGAAGGTGTTCGGTCGGCGCGGTCCAGCACCTCGAAGACGGGAGGCCGCTCCACCTCTCCATAGTCGCCATGTCAAAGGCCGCCCGGCAAGTGCCGGGCGGCCCATTCTCAGCTCTCAGTAGGTCCTAGTGCCTACCTGTATCCGCGCGGGAAGAAGCCGAGCAGCGCGAGCACGAGGATGACGATCAGGATGATCCAGAGGATGCCCACGTTCGCCTCCGTTTCGTTTGTTTAGGCGGAAACAGGGTCTCCGCGTGGGTACAACGGCGAACCTGCACGGCGCGGTTACGGCCGCAAGGTGTCCCAAAGAGCCACCCCGAGGGACAGTCCCTGGGGAGGGACAGTCCCTACCCGGGCCAGGCACTCAAGGGGACTGTCCCTGGGACATGGCCCTAAAAGACACCCTGAATCGGCCAGTAGAAGGCGGCCGCGACCGCCGCGGCAGCGGGGAGCGTCAGCACCCAGGCGACGACGATGTTGCCGGCGACGCCCCAGCGGACGGCGGAGAGTCGCTTCGTCGCGCCGGCGCCCAGCACAGCGCCCGACACGACGTGGGTCGTGGACAGCGGATAGCCGTACTTCGTCGCGAGATAGATCGTCGTCCCGGCAGCGGCCTGCGCAGCGAACCCGCTCTCGGGCTCCATTCGGAAGACACGCTGTCCCAGTGTCCGGATGATCCGCCACCCGCCGGCGTAGGTGCCGAGGCCGATCGCGAGACCGGCGGCGACCTTGACCCACGTCGGGATCGTCAGGTCCGCGATGTCACCGTGGCGGTGGAGGACCAGCGCTAGCGCGATGATGCCCATCGTCTTCTGCGCGTCGTTCGCCCCGTGCGTGAACGCAACCCACGTGCCGGTGCCAAGCTGGCCGAGCCGGAAGCCGCGGCTGGCGATCCCGGGGTGCAGCCACACGAACGCCCAGTAGATGAACAGGAGCAGGAGGAACGCCCCAGCGAACGCGATCGCGGGTGCGGCGAGCGCCGGGATCACGACCTTGTGCGCGAGCCCGTGCCAGAGCACGCCTTTTTCGCCTGACTGCACGAGCGCCGCTCCGACGAGCCCGCCGATCAACGCGTGCGACGAGCTCGAGGGTAGGCCGAACCACCACGTCAGAAGATTCCACGTGATCGCGCCGAACAGCGCAGCCAGCAGCGTCTGCTGCGTGGCGAGGTTCGCGTCGATCAGTCCCTTCGCGACGTTCTTCGCGACGGCCGTCGTGACGAATGCACCGGCGAGATTCGCAACCGAGGCAATCAGCACCGCCATCCGCGGTGTCACGGCACGCGTGCCGACCGAAGTGGCAATGGCGTTCGCCGTGTCGTGGAAGCCGTTCGTGAAGTCGAAGCCGAGCGCTACCGCCACGACGACCACCAGCAGGACGTCGTTCATCCCGCGCTACCGATTCTTGACGAGAATCGCCTCGAGGACGTCAGCTGCGTTCTCGCACGCGTCCACCGCTTCCTCGAGCTGCTCGTGGATGTCCTTCCAGCGGATCACGATCATGGGATCCTCCGCCGTGGCGAACAGCTCGGCGACGGCAGCACGGTTGAGGCGGTCACCCTCGTCCTCGAGGTCGCGCAGGTCGTGCAGCTGCCGGCTCGAATCCTTGAATCCCTCCAGACGGCCGACGGCCTCGTCGAGCTTCTGCGCGCTCCGCAGGATCACTTGCGCCTGCTGCTTCGCGAATGGCCGGATGTCCTCCACGCCGTAACCGACGATGTTCCCCGCCGCCTCGTCCACGTGGTCGCAGACGTCGTCGATCGCGCCGGCGAGATTGTAGATGTCGTCGCGGTCGAAGGGCGTCACGAAGGTCCGGTTGAGCAGGTCGACGAGCTCGCGCGTGACGTGGTCGCCCTCGTGCTCGGACTCCTTGATCTCCCGCAAGAGGTTGTCGTTAGCGGGGAACTCCTCGAGCAGCCGCACGAGCTGCTCGGCGATGCCCACTGCGTTCGAGGACGCGCGTACGAACAGCCTGAAGAACTCACGGTTCTGGGGGACGAGATTGATCCGCGCCACAGCGCGCGGGAGTCTAATCAGGCCCGCGGGGTCGGGTGCGAGGCGTCCGTGAACTCGCGGAACTGTGCCGTGAGGAGGTATGAGGTCTGCTCGCCGATGTCGACGGCGTGGTCGCCGATCCGTTCGAGTGCTCGGGAAACGACGACCATCCGCAGCCCGTACTCGCGCATCGCCGGGTCGCCGCCGAGCTCGAGGATGCGCTCGACAACGCGCCGGTTTGCCCGGTCGATCAACTCGTCGAGCTCGACAAGGCTCTCCGCTCCCTCGAGATCCCGGCTACCGAACGAGTCGAGTGCGACGCGAATCATCTCCTCGCAGCGTGACCCCATTTCCTCGAAGCCCTCGACGAAACGCGGGCCGGGGTCGACCTCGGCAGGGACGAGCTGCGACAGCTTTGCGATCGTCACGCAGTAGTCGGCCATCCGCTCGAGGTGCAGGTTGACGTGCAGGATCGCGAGCACCAGCCGGAGGTCGCTGGCGACCGGCGTCTGCCGCGCGAGCAAAGACTGGATCCCCTCCTCGATGCGGACGTACCGCTCATCGACGTCGTCGTCGAAGGCGATCACCTCGTCGGCGAGCTCCGTGTCGCGCTGCTCGAGCGCGTTGATCGCGCCGCGGAGTGCGCGGAGGACGAGCGCCCCTTCTTCTTGAAGCGTGGCCTCGAGGACGTCGAGCTCTTCTTGGAAGGTCGTCCTCATCCGAACCGGCCGGTGACGTAATCCTCCGTCCGCTGATCGGAAGGGTTCGTGAAGATCTTCTCGGTCGTGTCGTACTCGACGAGGACACCTGTCC
>JBASRJ010000314.1:0-22129 GCA_049273785.1 Gaiellaceae bacterium
GGTCCGGGCACGCCAGGAAGACGACGGCTCCTGGGGAGGAATCCAGCCGCCGTGGGTGTGGGCGATCCTGATGCTCGCGTCGCTCGGTCACGGCTTCGAGGACGAGACGCTCCGCCGTGCGGTCGAAGGGTGGGCCGGCTTCACGATCGACGACGGCGAACGGCTTCGGCCCGAAGCCTGCCAGTCACCCGTGTGGGACACGGCGCTCGCGGTGCTCGGGCTTCGCGCCGCGGGTGTCGCCGCTGACCATCCGCAGTTGCGGGCCGCGGGCCGGTGGCTGCTGGAGGAGGAGGTCACGAATCCGCATGGCGACTGGGCGATCCGCGTGCCGGAGCTCGCACCGGGAGGCTGGGCGTTCGAGTTCGAGAACGACCTCTATCCGGACGTCGACGACACGGTCGTCGTCGCCCTCGCACTTCGTGAGCTCGGCATCGGCGATGCTGCCGCGCGCCGCGGGCTCGACTGGACCGTGGGGCTGCAATCCCACGACGGCGGCTGGGGCGCGTTCGACGTCGACAACGACGCGATGTGGCTCTACAAGATCCCGTTCTGTGACTTCGGCAAGGTCACGGATGAGCCCAGCGCCGACGTCACCGCGCATGCGCTCGAGGCGCTCGGGCCGGAGGGCGGGTACGAGGGAGCCGTAAGCCGCGGCCTCGATTGGCTGCTCCGCGAGCAGGAGGCCGACGGCTCGTGGTTCGGCCGCTGGGGGGTGAATCACCTGTACGGGACGGGCGCGACGCTGCCGGCACTCGAGGCCTGCGGGCTCCCGCACGACCATCCTGCCTACCGCTCTGCCGTGCGGTGGCTCGACTCCGTCCAGCAGCCGGGTGGCGCCTTCGGGGAGGATGTCCGATCGTATGCCGAGCCCGGCTGGCGCGGCCGCGGCGCGCCGACGGCCTCGCAGACCGCATGGGCTCTGATCGCCTATGTGGCCGCGGGCGAGTCGGAGCGCTTGTCCACACGGCGCGCTGCCGATTATCTTTCCCGGATCCAGCGCCCAGACGGCGACTGGGACGAACAGCACTTCACGGGCACAGGTTTTCCGCTCGACTTCATGATTCGCTACCACCTGTACCGGCTGACCTTCCCGCTCCTCGCGCTGGGGCGCCTACGAGAAAGGCTCAACGCATGAAGTTCCCGCTCCGCAGCACCGTTCAGATCGGACGCTACGTCGCCCAACAGCAACGGAAAGGGGAGCGGTACCCGCTCGTGCTGATGCTCGAGCCCACGCTCGCGTGCAACATCGCGTGCATCGGCTGCGGGAAGATCCGCGAGTACGAGTCGAACAAGGCGCGTCTCTCGGTCGAGGAGTGTGTCGACGCCGGGATCCAGTGCCCGGCGCCCGTCGTCTCCATCTGCGGCGGCGAGCCGCTCGTCTTCAAGGGGATCGAAGACGTCGTCGCGGGCATGCTCGAGCTCCGGAAGAACATCGAGCTCTGCACGAACGCGTTGCGGCTCGAGCAGTACCTCGAGGTGTTCAAGCCGAGCCCGCGCCTGACGTTCGTCGTCCACCTCGACGGCATGCGCGAGATTCACGACTACATCTGCGACTACCCGGGACTGTGGGACATCGCGATCGACGCGATCAAGAACGCGCGTGCGGCCGGCTTCCGGGTCACGACGAACACGACCATCTTCAAGGAGACCTCCGTCGACGACGTGATCGAGATGATGGGCTATCTGACGAACGAGGTCGGGATCGACGGGATGCTGATCGCGCCCGGGTACCAGTACTCGCAGATCGACCCGAACCTGACGATGACGCGCGCGGAGCACGAGGAGAAGTTCCGCATCATCCGCAAGGTCGCGCGGCAGCGCTCTTACCGGTGGCTCGCGACCCCGATCTACCAGGAGTTCCTCGCGGGCGAGCGGAAGCTTCCGTGCGCGCCGTGGGGCTCGATCACGCGCAACCCGTACGGGTGGAAGGGACCGTGCTACCTGCTCACGGACGGGATCTTCCCCACGTACGACGCGCTGCTCGAGGGAATCGAGTGGGAGGAGTACGGCCCGGGGAACGACGCGCGCTGCGAGCATTGCGCGATCCACTCCGGTTTCGAGCCCTCCGCGGCGTACGAGGCCGCCTCGTCCCTCAAGGAAGGCGCGAGGAGCATGGCGTGGACGCTGTCGGGCTGACCTTCGCCTGTGCGATGACGGTCGAGGAGCGCATCGCGCGACGACTGGGGCGGACCGCGCTGGTCGGCCTGGGAGTCGCGAACGGCGTGCCGGACGGCGACCGCCTCGTTTCGTTCGGAGTCGCCGGCGCGCTCCGCGGCGACCTTCCGGTCGGCACCGTGATCGACGCGACGCGCGTCGTGGACGAGACCGGTTCGGTGCTGTGGGAAGGCGGTCCGCTCGGAGTCACGCAGGCGCGGACCGGAACGATTCTCGGCGCGGGCCGGATCGTCGACGACCCGTCCGAGCGCGCTCGCCTGCACCGGCAGACCGGCGCGGACGCCGTCGACATGGAATCGGGCCTGCTGGCGCGCAGCGGGCGCCTCGCCGGCTGCGTGCGTGCGATCAGCGATACGCCGACCAGCAAGCTCGCCGGTCTGGCCGAAGCTGTGAAGCTGACGGGGGAGCCAGATCTCGTCGGCTTCGTGCGTGGCTTCCTGCGCGCACCGCGGGACACGGCCCGCGCGGTGTCAAACGCGCGGCGGGCGCTGAGAAGCCTGGAGGCGGTGACGTGAGTCGCCGGGTGGTGCCGGCCGCGCCCCGGTCCTTCTGCGCAGGCGTCGCTCGCCGTCGGCTCGCTCCCGTGAGGGAAACCATGCTTCCCTCACGAGCTCCCTTCTTCGGGTCACGCCTCGGCCCACGCGCCGCTGAGATCGCCGCGTGGTCCGAGGAGAAAGAGCGGGGAAACCTCACGGTTTCCCCCTCAGCCCCTTCCTTTGCCCGCGCGCGGGAGGCCAACTCGTGAGCAGGCGCGTGTTGCTCGCCGCTCCTCGGTCCTTCTGCGCGGGCGTCGACCGAGCGATCGAGATCGTCGAACGGCTGCTGGCCGACCATGGCCCGCCGATCTACGTCCGGCATCAGATCGTCCACAACGACCACGTCGTCAGGCGGCTCGAGCGGATGGGCGCCGTCTTCGTCGACTCGGAGGACGAAGTCCCGACCGGAGAGATCTGCGTTCTGTCGGCTCACGGCGTCGCACCGGCCGTCCGCGAGAACTGCGAGCGCCGCGGCCTTCGCGTCGTCGATGCGGTCTGCCCGCTCGTGTCGAAGGTCCACGCGGAGGCGCGCCGGTACGCCGACACCGGACATCTCGTTGCGCTCGTCGGCCACGCAGACCACGTGGAGGTGATCGGGACGCGCGGCGAGCGACCCGACTCGACCGTCGTGATCGAGTCGCCGGAGGATGCGGAAAAGCTCGAGTCGGACGGCAGGCCCGTCGCCGTGGTGACCCAGACGACACTGTCCCTCGACGACGTGCAGGCGACCGTCGATGCACTGGAGGGACGGTTCGGTACGCTCCGGCGACCCGCCGCCGATGACATCTGCTACGCGACCCAGAACCGCCAGGACGCCGTCAAACGCCTGGCTGAGGAAGCAACGCTGATCCTCGTGATCGGGTCGGAGACAAGCTCGAACGCGCAACGGCTCGTCGAGGTCGCCCGAAACGCGGGCGCGGCCGCCGAGCTGATCGGCGGCGACGACGAGCTCGACGTCGCGCTGCTGGACGGTCACACCACGATCGGGCTCACCGCCGGCGCTTCGACGCCCGAGGAGCTCGTCGAGGCGACGGTCTCGCGCCTGGCGGAGCTCGGGTGGGGCGACCTCGAGGAGATCACCGTCGCCCGCGAGAACGTGCAGTTTCGGCTGCCACGGGAGGTCGCTGCGTCGTGACGTCCGTCGAGATCCCGATCTCGATTGCCGCAGCGCTGCCGAACCTGACCGTGCTCGACATCACGAACGACGTCCGCCACGAGGTTTCTGCGGCGGGCGGGAGCGGGATCGCGTTCGTGTCACCGAACGGCGATCCGTCGGTGGTGCGCGTGCAGGAACGCGAGACGGGTCTTTTCTCGGATCTCGAGTGCCTGCTCGAGCGGCTCGTGCCGTTGACGGCCGACGAACGGACTCGTCTCCTCTCGTTCCTGCTCGGGCCGCGGACCGAGCAGATTCCGTACGCGGACGGCAGCCTGTGCCTCGGGCAGTGGCAGCGGATCCTGCTCCTCGGCTTCGAGGACCGCTGTGCTGACGAATGGACCCTGACGCTTGTTGGGTAGCTCCGACTCGAAGCTTCGAATCGCGTGTAGACCTAGAGCGGTCGAACGGACGATCGGGCGAAGCCCGACCGTCCTCTAAGCGGCGCCGCCGAGTCGGCGCCTTGGCGGATGGACCCTGACGCTGGTCGGTTAGAGCTCCGTCCCCGTTTGACCAGCCGGGTCTCCGGGGACCACACTTCCGTCGTGGAGCGGGCGCGCCGCCACCAGACCTTCCTCGCGCGGCTCGCGCTTGCCCTGCTCGTCCTCGTCGCCGAGCTCGCCGGCCGCTCTCTCACCCATCGCGTCAACATCGGCCGGCACGTCGAGACCCGCTACGCCGGGGCCGAGTACTACCCGTTCCTCCTCGCAGTGGTGAAGGTCGGCGTCGCGCTGATGCTCGCGCGCGTTGCCTGGCGCTTCGCAAAGGCCCGCTCCGTCGCCGCAGGCGCGTGCCGACTGCTCGATGCGCAGGGACGGCGGCCCGGCGGCCTGCCGCGCGTCCGCCTCGACCTCTCTCCCCGCCTGTGGCTCTGGGCGTTCCTCGGGACCGCGCTCCTCTACCTGGTGCAGACCGATGCGGAACGCGTCTCCACGACCGGCGAGTGGCCGGTCTTCGGGCCGTGGCTCCATACGTCCGCGCTACCCGTGTTCGCCGTTCTGTCGGTCGTGGTCGCCGTCGTCTACCGCGCCGTCGCGCGCTGGCTCGCCGACTACGAACGCTATGCCCGCGCCGAGGCGGCCCGAGCGTCGCGCCTCGCCGAGTACGCACCCGTCACAGCACGGCACCAGGTGTGCGATGACCTCCCGCCGCGCGGCCTGTTCGGCCTCGCGTTCGAAGTCCGGCCCCCTCCCGCCCCCGCGTAGGCCTGCGGACACGGCGTCCGCGGGCTCGGGGCCCACCTCGACCACGGGAGGACGTTGTGAACGCAGAATTCGTCAGCGAACTCGAAGCACCGCGACATCGAACCTGGCAGGCGCGCGCCGTGTCCACGATCGGTCCGGTCACGGTGCTCGCGGGAACGGTCTGGGCGCTTCTGCAGCCCTACCGCGTGACCCTCTTGCACCCGCACGGCCAAGGATTCTGGTGGCTCGTCGTCGAGCCGCCGCTGCTCGTGGTGGCCGTCGGCTTGCTCTTCCACCTCGTCGTGCTACCCGGGCTGCTCGAGGACCTCGAGGAAGCCGGATCGAGTGATGCAGCCACTCTCTGAACACGTCCACTGGATGTTCGCGACGGGGTTCCTGGTCCTCGGCCTCTGCCAATTAGGAGAAGCGATCGTCGGCACGGACGTGTGGCGCCGCCGCGCCTGGCGCGCGTACCTCTGGCCGGCCATCTTCTTCCTGATGGGCGTTCTGATGTGGCCGGTGATGACGTTCTACACCAATTCGACGATCCACATGCTGGCCCACGGAACCTGGGCGGAGGTGCTGATGATCGCCGGCGCGACCGAGCTCGCGCTCGTGCGCGGGAAGCTCTCGAGCCCGTGGTGGCGGTTGATGACGGCGCTCGCTTTCGGCGTCTCGGGCAGCGCACTTCTGATCCACGAGCAGAACGGGTGGTTCTTCCAGCGCTCGTCGTTCCTGCACCACGCGATGGGATGGACGCTCGTGATCGCCGCGGTCGTCCCGCTCGCACGCTGCATCCGTCCCCGGTCCGTCGCGACGGGATCGGCGTTCGCGCTCACGTTCGTCGTTATCGCCGTGATGCTCTACTGCGACCGCGACGTCGCGCCGGTCTTCGGCCACCTGTCGCCGATCGCGGGGGCTCCGCACAGATGAGACGGCTCGCGCTCGTCGCGCTGATCGCCCTGGCGTTTCCGGCTGCGGCGTTCGCCCACGCCAGCCTCGTGCACACGGGCCCGTCGTATCGGGAGCGACTCCAGACCGCGCCGCGCACCGTCTGGCTCAACTTCGACCAGACCGTCAAGGCGCTCCCGAGCTCGATCCAGGTCTACTCGTCGCGCGGCGATGTCGTGTCGCTGCCGGCGCGCAACGAGAAGAACGCCGATTACGTCTCCGCCCAACTCGGCCGCTCGCTTCCCAGGGATGCGTACACGGTTCGCTGGCACGTGATCTCGAGCGACGGACATGTGATCTCCGGTCTCTTCACGTTCGGCGTGCGAACCGCCGCGCCGCCGCCGACCGAGGCGTACGGCGCCTCCGGCCCGACGCGCACGGAGCACGTCGTGCGCTGGTTGTACTTCCTGTCGCTCGCCCTCTTCGTCGGCGGCATCGGCTTCCGCGTGCTCGTCGTCCGAGGGCCGCTCCCGCCCCGCGCCGAGAAGCGCTTCTATGCGCTGACGGCGATCGGCGCGCTCGCGACGCTGAACGTCGGCATCGCCGCGTTCGTCCTCCGCGCGGAGGACGCGCTGCAACTTCCCTTCAGTCGCCTGCTCTACGGCGACCTGTCGGCGATCGCCAGCGGGACTCGCTTCGGTCAAGCCTTCGTCGTGATGACGCTCGGGTACGCGCTCGTGACGGCGTTGCTGTTCGTGTCGTGGCTGACGGATCGAACGGTCTTCCTGCTGCCGGCGTTCCTGCTCGGCCTCGGATTCGCGTCCGGGCTCTCGCTCTCCGGTCATTCGGCGGCGGACGCGGGCGCGTCGTGGAAGTCGGAGCTCGCCGACTGGGTCCACCTCTCGGCGGCGTGCATCTGGATCGGCGGGCTCGTGCAGCTCGCCGTCGTCGTGCTCCCCCTCGCGCCGGACCTCCGCAGGTCGGCCTTCCTGCGGTTCTCGAGCGTCGCGACGGTGCTCGTCGCGCTGCTGATCGCCGCGGGGACCTACCTGAGCATCCTGCGGCTGCCGCACGTCCACGATCTGTGGACGACCGGTTACGGGCACGTGCTGCTGGTCAAGCTTGGGCTCGTCGCGCTGGCGCTCGCATGGGGTGGGCTCCACCGACTCGTCGCGGTGCCGGCAGTTGCACGCGGCAACCAAGGACTGTTCGCCCGCCTGCCGCGGAGCATCCTCGGCGAAAGCCTCGCCGCGATGGCCGTTCTGCTCGTTGCAGCGATCCTCGTCGACTCGAAGCCGCCGCCCCGCGTGCCTGCTCAGACAGAGCTGTCGCGCAAGGCGAGCACGTTCGAAACGAAGACCTTCGTCTCGCGTAGCACGCCGTTCTCGCGCACCGAAGCCGGTCCCTGATACCAGCCTGCGAGCGCCTTGCGCTCGACGCCGTCGAACTCGCGCAGCAACTGGCGCAGGTAGGCGACGCCGACGCGGATGTTCCCGGACACGGTCCGCGGAACCTTGCGCCCGATCAGGACCGTCTCCACGTAGCGCCACGTTCCGGGCAGGATCTGCATCACGCCCCACGCGCCTGCCGCGGAGGTCAGGTTCGTCTGGTAACCCGACTCCATCCAGGCGACGGCACGAGCGAGCTTCTTGTCGACGCCGTAGTGCACGGCCCAGCGGTCGAGCAGCGTCCGGACCGTCGCCGCGGGGGTGATCGCGCGGACGAGCACGGGATGAACCGCCTGTGGCGCATGCTGCGTGAACGCTGCGAGTGTGCGGTCGCCCGCGATCCCGTCGACGGCGAGTCGCCTCGCCCGCTGGAAACGGCGGAGCGCGCGTTCCGTCTGTGCGTCGAAGAAGCCGTCGATCGGGACGAGCTCACCGCGTCGTGCGAGCAGGAACTGCAGCACGGACACGTCCCACCCGAACGCCCCGCGGCGCAGGCTGCGCTTCCCGAAGAGCGGCCGGCCGAGCGGCCCGAGTGCGCGCCGGGTGGCCGCGCCCGCTTTCCCGTCGACGTGGAGGCCGACCCGCTGCTGGAACCTCCTCACGCCGCGGACCGTCGCGGGGCCTGCGATCCCGTCGATCGGCCCGAGGTACGTCCCGTACGCGCGCAGCGCAACCTGGAGGCCCGCGGCCTGCGGATCGGCGCGGGCAGAAGCCGTCGCCGGCGGCAAAACGGCGAAGAGGAGTGCAACCACGCAGACGGCGCGCCGCATGGGCGCTGGTTTTCACCGCCGCGCCCCAACTCCTCCCGCTAGCCTCCGCGCGATGCTCTGGGCGATCTCCGGCGGAGCGGGCTTCCTCGGCCTGCACCTCGCGCGACGGCTCCTCGTGGACGGCCACGACGTTCGCACGCTCGACGTCGCTCCGCTCGACGACGCCGAGCTCGAGCGCTCCGTCGAGGAGCTTCGCGGCGACATCCGCGACCGTGGGCACGTCCGCCGGCTGGTCGCCGATGCCGACGTCGTGGTGCACGCGGCCGCCGCTCTCCCGATCCAGGCCTCGCGCGCCGCGATCCGCTCCGTCAACGTCGGCGGGACGGAGCACGTGCTCGTCGCCGCGCGTGACGCAGGTGCGCGCCGCGTCGTGTTCGTCTCCTCGACCGCGGTCTACGGCGTGCCCGAGAAGCATCCGATTCTCGAGGACGACCCGCTCGTCGGCGTCGGCTGGTACGGCGAGTCGAAGATCGACGCGGAGGCGCTCTGTCGCGTGGCGGCGGTCGACACGACGATCGTCCGCCCGAAGACCTTCGTCGGCCCAGAACGGCTGGGCGTGTTCGAGATCCTGTTCGATTGGATTCGTGAGGGCCGACGGATCTACGTGCTCGGGAAGGGCCACAACCGGTACCAGCTGCTCGCGGTCGAGGATCTCGTCGACGCGATCGTGCGCGCCGCGGCGGTGCCGGAAGCCGCGGGGGAGACGTTCAACGTCGGCGCGACGGCGTTCGGCACCGTTCGCGAGGATCTAGGCGCCCTGATCGCGCACGCGCGGTCGTCCTCGCGGTTACTACCCGTGCCTGCGAAACCGGCAGAGGTCGCATTGCGGGCGCTCGAGCTCATGCACGTCTCGCCGCTGGCGGAATGGCACTACAAGACGGCGCACAAGGACTCGTTCGTGGACGTCACGAAGGCGCAACGCCTGCTCGGCTGGGAGCCTCGGTTTTCAAACCGCGAGGCGCTGGTCCGGACGTACGACTGGTACCTCGCCAACCGCGGGCGCACCGTCGCCGGAGTCACGCACCGCGTGCCGTGGAACCAGCAGGCTCTCGGTCTGCTCAAGAAGCTGTCCTGATGCTCGTCCTGTCGCAGGCGGAAGTGCGGGACCTCCTCGACCTCGACGCACTGGTCGACGCGCTTGCTGCTGCGCACGCCGATCTGACCGCGGGCCACGCGTCGATGCCGCCGCGAATCGCGGCGCTCGTCGAGCAACGCGGCGGGCTGCTGGGCGCGATGCCGTCATATCTCCCGTCGGCCGGCCTCGCGTGCAAGCTCGTAACGCTCTTCCCTCACAACACCGATCGAGAGACGCATCAGGCCGTCATCTGCGTGTTCGATCCGGACAACGGAACGCCCCTCGCGCTGATGGACGGGACGTACATCACGGCGACGCGCACCGCGGCCGGTTCGGCGCTCGCGACCCGGTTGCTCGCCCGCGACGATGCGCGCGTGCTCGCACTGATCGGCACCGGCGTTCAGGCGCGCACTCACGCGCGCGCGATCCCTCGCGTCCGGCCGATCGACGAGATCCGCGTTGCCGGCCGCGACCGCGCGAAGGCCGAGGCGCTCGCGAACGAGATCGGCGGCGTGGCGGTCGAGTCCTACGAGGACGCGATTCGGGGAGCGGACGTCGTCGCCGCGACGACGCACGCGGTCGAGCCGGTCGTGCGCCGCGAGTGGCTCGAGCCTGGAACACACGTCAACTCGGTGGGTCTGAATCCGACCGGGCGAGAGCTCGACGAGCAGACGGTTGCGGACGCGACGCTCGTCGTCGAGTCCCGCGCGTCGGCGCTCGCACCACCGCCGGCGGGCGCACCCGAGCTCGTCGGCATCGATCCTGCGCATGTCCACGCCGAGCTTGGCGAACTGGTGAGCGGAGCGAAGCCCGGCCGCCGCTCTCGGGACGAGATCACCCTGTATAAGTCAGTGGGCGTCGCCGTCCAGGACGCTGCCGCCGCGGCGCTCGTGCTCGCGGCGGCGCGCGAGCGGTCGGTCGGCCGAGAGATCGAGCTGGAGGGGAGCGCGTGAGCAGCAGCAGCAGCAACGACTTCAGCCCGGGTCTCGAAGGCGTTGTCGCCGTCGAGACGGAGATCGCCGAGCCCGACCGCGAAGGCGGCTCCCTTCGTTACCGCGGCGTCGATATCGAGGAGCTCGTTGGGCATTACCCGTACGAGAACGTCTGGGGGCTGCTCGTCGACAACGACCTGCACTCGAAGATGCCGGACCCCGAGCCGTACGAGCCTGCCCGGTTGACGGGCAACGCGCCGGCCGATCTCCAGGCCGAAACGGCACGACTGGCCGGCGACTGGAAGCTCGGGAAGCTGAGCGAGATCTCCGACGAACAGGCGCGTGAGGATCTCGGCCGGCTCTCAGCGCAGATGATGTCGATCGTCGCGCGCTCGGCACGCGTTGCGGACGGGAAGGACGACGTCGTCCCCGACGACGTGGTCGAACGCGGCACGACCGCAGCGGAGAAGTTTCTCTTGCGATGGCGCGGTGAGGCCGATCCGCGCCACGTGACGGCGATCGATACCTACTGGATCTGCACGGCAGAGCACGGTCTGAACGCCTCGACGTTCACCGCTCGGATCGTTGCCTCCACCGGTGCCGACTGCGGAGCTTCCCTCTCGTCGGCGGTGGGTGCGCTTTCGGGCCCATTGCATGGCGGCGCTCCGGCGTACGTGAAGCCGATGCTCGAGGAGGTCGCGAGGATGGGCGACGCGGAGCGGTGGGTGAAGGACGCGCTCGCCAATGGGAAGCGCATCATGGGCTTCGGCCACCGAATCTATCGGGCTGAGGATCCGCGGTCGCGCATCCTCAAGCGGACGGCGAAGGAGCTCGAGTCGCCGCGCGTCGAGGTCGCCGAGGAGCTCGAACGCGCAGCGCTCGCCGCTCTGCAGGAGCGCCACCCCGAGCGTGTCCTGGCGACGAACGTCGAGTACTACTCGGCCGTCGTTCTCGACATCGCGGAAATCCCGCCGCCACTCGCGCCGGCGATGTTCGCATGCTCGCGCGTCGCGGGCTGGTCCGCGCACATCCTCGAGCAGAAGCGCACCGGGAAGCTCTTCCGGCCTTCCGCGCGGTACGTCGGTCCCGGCGAGCGCAGCCTGTCGCAGCTGAACTGACGCTTTCACACTCTTTGCACGAAGCAGTCACCCATGCGTGCAGAAATGCTCGATACCGTGCCTTCAGGGGCACTCGCATCCCCCCGGGGGCGAACGCTCTGATGCGGGACATGTCTCGAAGTGGCTAGTACGCTCAGCGCGTGGAACTGACGGACTACCGCGATCGGTTCCCGATCCTTCGGGACACGACGTACCTGATCAACCACTCGCTCGGCGCGATGCCGGCCGCCGCCGAGGAGCGCCTGCTCGAGTACGCGCGCACCTGGAGCGAGCGAGGCATTCGTGCCTGGACCGAAGGGTGGTGGGAGATGCCGATCACGGTCGGCGACCAGGTCGGCCGCCTCATCGGGGCGCCGGCTGGCTCGACGGTCATGCACCAGAACGTTGCGATCGCCGAGGCCGTCGTGCTCTCGTGCTTCCGCCCGACCGACCCGCGCCGCAACCGGGTCGTGTACGAGGAGGGCAACTTCCCGTCGGTGCGCTACCTGTACCAGGCGCAACCGGACCTCGAGGTCGCCGTCGTTCCCAACGATGCCGCGATGATTGAGGCGATCGACGAGCGCACGTTGCTCGTCCCGATCACGCACGTCCTCTTCAAGACGGCGGAGATCCAGGACGTCGACGCGATCGTGCGCCGCGCACACGAAGTCGGAGCGCACGTAATTCTCGACGCGTACCAGTCGGCCGGGATCGTCCCGCTCGACGTGGCCGCCCTGAACGTTGACTTCGCCGTCGGCGGCAGCGTCAAGTGGCTGTGCGGCGGTCCGGGAAACGGCTGGCTCTACGTTCGCCCCGACCTCGCCGGCGTGCTCGAGCCGACGTTCACCGGCTGGCAGGCGCACGCACGGCCGTTCGCCTTCGAGCCCGAGCTCGAGTACGCGTCCGGCGCGGCGCGGTTCCTCACGGGCACGCCGAACGTCCCCGCGCTCTACGCGGCTACCGCGGGCTACGACCTGATCGAGGAGATCGGTGTCGAGCGGATCCGCGCCAACTCGCTCCGGCAGACGCAGCTTCTGATCGATCTGCTCGAGGCCGCCGGATTCGAGATCGGCAGTCCGCGCGATCCGGCCCGGCGCGGCGGGACCGTGACCGTACGCACATCCGAGTTCGAGGCTGTTCACCGCGAGCTCGCAGAACGCCAGATCCTGTGCGACTTCCGTCCGGATGCCGGGATCCGCCTCGGGCCACACTACTTCAACACGGACGACGAGCTTCGCTACGCTGCCGCCCAGATCGCCGAGATCGTCGAGTCGGGCGCCTACGAGCGGCATCTTGGAGCGGCAGCCCGCTTCTGAGCTCAAGCCGCACCGGCTTCTCGCCGATCAAGTACTGGGGTTCGGATGCGTGGTCTTGCCCTCATCGCCGTCGCGTTTGCCGCGCTCGTATGGGGCGGGACGGGCGCCGCTTCCCAGCTGATCGACCGCAACGCCAGAGGCGTCAGGCTGGCGGTGAACACGAGGGGCGAAGCGCTTCTGACCTACCGGGCACGCGGCGCTGTGCGTCACGTCCTCGCTTGGGGCGCGATCGACGCGCGGCACCCAACGGCGGGCAAGCCGCAGGTCCGGTTCGGGATTGACTACGCCGGCGGCTGGGGCAAGTACCGCACGCAGTACTGGCGAACCTTCCGGAATGCGTGCCACCGGTACACCGGGCCGAAGCTTGCATTCCTCGTCACCGCCTGCGCCGCGCCCGACGGCTCGTACTGGGCGGTACAGAGCTGGCGCACGCCGCTCCCTGATCTCGGAATGATCCCGTGGCTCCCGGTACAGCGCGCGTGGGAGCTCCATCTCTCGCACTGGTCGGGCCCGCTGGCCAGGATCGAGGCGTGGACCGACTGGGTCTACAGCGGAAGGTTCCACGAGGTCTTCGGGCGGGTCTCGTACGACGGCCGGCCCGTTTACGGCTTCGGGACGACGCGGCAAGGCGCGCCGACCGACGGGTACGGGCGCCTGATCTATCTCGACACGTACAACTCGCGCTACGGGAAGGGATGGAGGCGGGAGAACTCGTTCGTCGCGCACAACCCGACCGGCATGTACTGCTACGGCTTCTTCCGGTTCGACCCGACGAAGGGCTATCCGCATCCGGACGGGTACCCGCCCAAGTTGCGCGGCCCCGGCAACGGTGAGAAGTACCGCCTGACCGTGAACGGTCCCGGCGTGACGCCGGACGTGAGCATGACCATCCCGGGCCTGCACGACTTCGATCGAAACAATCCCACCGACGTGGCGTACGAGCACAAGCAGAACGGGATCCTCGACTCGATCGTCAGCGTCGACAAGCTCTGTCGCCAGCACTAACTCGCAACGAGCTCGGCCAGGCGCGCCGCGTATCGGGGAGCAGTCGGCTCCTCCTCGTGCCGGAAGTATGCGAAGACCGGAACGTCGACGGCGCGCAGCCGCTCGACCCACGCTTGCAACTGGTCCTCCGAGTACGGCGGATCGCGAAAGCGAACGTAGCGGAACGGCGCCTCGTGCTCGAGGTCGTTGACGCGCACCGCACCGGCCGCGGCCAGGCGCGGTTCGATCCCGTCCCAGGTCGGGTGGGCGAGGTCGAACGCGAGCTGCAGCTCCGGATCGAGCGAGCCGAGCAGCAGCTCGATCATCCCCTCGTCGCGCGCGTTGATCAGCTGCACGCGCACCGGCCCGAGGCGGTCGCCGAGCACGCGCACGCGCTCGGAGAACTCGCCGACCATCCGGGTTCGATTTCCGGGCAGCTTCGGTGCGAACCGAAACCCGGGCGGCGTCAGCTCCGCCCAGCGGCGGAACTGGTCTTCGGCCGGCAGCCGGTAGCCCGTCGTGTTGAGCTCGACCGTGCGAAACCGCTCCGCGTAGTACCGAAGGAAGTCTCGCGAGTCGGTGCCGGCGGGGTAGAAGTCCGGCTTCCACGACGGATAGGACCAGCCGGAGGCTCCGACGAAAAGCTCAGGCAAAGTCGTCCAATGCCGGGAGCAGCATGTCGATGAACGCGGGATTCGAGGAGAGCCCACGCGCCGCGCGCGTCAACGAGAACAGGAGAGCGGCAAGCGCGCGCAGGCGCATCAACGTCCTCAGGTGCTCCGGTTCCCCGGGCCCGCCCGCCGCAAGGTAGTCGATTACCACTCGCTTCATCACGACATCGTCGAGCACGATCGTGTTCGGGCGTCTGGACACATCCCATGCCACGCACGCGAGCTCGAACGCGGGCCAATCACGCCGCGCGTAGTGCCAGTCGATGATCCCGGCGATCTGGCCGTCACGCGTCAACACGTTCGCCGGATGCAGATCGCCGTGAATCGCGCAGACGGTGAGCGGCGGCGCGTGCGCGACCCACTCGCGAAGCTCCTCGTATGCCCGGATGAGCGCGGGCGCCTTCTCGACCGCGTCCCAGTCCCACCAGTCGTTGTGCTCCCAATCGCGGTCGCGGAAGCCGGGAACGCCCGGCCGCGGGGTTTGCACGGGCCACGCTTGAGCCCGGCGGTGGAGGCGTCCGATCAGCATCGGCCACGTTCGGCGGAGAGACTCGTCTCCTGGTTCGAGTGACTCGCCGTCGACGAACGGGAACACGGAGACGACGCGGTCGCCGTCGAGGAAGAAGCTCGAGCCGTCACGCTGCAGCAGAGGAGCAATGACAGCCTCACTCTCCTCGGCCAGGAAGAGCAAGAGCTCGTGCTCCCAGCGGACGTTCTGCGGATCGGCGTGCTCGGCGCGGACGACCACGCTTCCCGCCCGCAGCAGCGAGCCCGTGCTTCCGCCGGCGAGCCGTTCGCCGACCGTCGGAATCGCGATGCCGTAGCGCTCGGCGATACCTTCCGGGAGTGGCTCTAAACTCGGTCCTGAAATGGCCACGACTGACAGAGTGATAGCGGAGGACGCGATCCGGGTCCTCGACCACGGGTTCGTCCGCCTCGACGGGTCGATGGCAACCGATCTCTCGGTCGTGAACGCAGCGCGTGTCAGCTTCGCCCGGCGGAAGGACGAGATGGATGCGGCGGACGAAGGCCTGATCCGTTTCCTAATGCGGGATAGGCACGGAACTCCCTTTGAGCATAACTCCTTCCGTTTTCACATCCGCGCGCCGATCTTCGTCGCCCGCGAATGGTTCCGACACCGAGTCGGTTGCCTGACCGGCGACACCGTCGTCACGTTCGTCGACACCAATAGTCACGCGAATCGAGCGCTTTCCAAGACGATTGACGAGCTCTGGCGGATGTGGACCGTCGCCGAGAAGAACGGCCATGCGCTCGCGCCCGAAGTCGCGGCCGAGGTCGATCGCCGTGCCGCGTCCGGTGAGCGGATCCGGGCGATGTCGCGCAGCCTCGGGATCGGTCGCCGGGCGGTCCGGAGTCAAGTGGGTGGGCGCAACGGCTATCGCAATTCGCGCTGGCGTGTCCGGAAGATGCGTCTGCGCGTTCTCGACGAATCAACCGGCGAGTTCGTTACGAGTCACATCGCCGACATTTTCGAGAAGGGCGTGCAGCCGGTTTATCGCCTAACGCTCGCGGACGGTAAGCAGGTCACGCTCACAACCAACCATCGCGTCCTGACGGACGAGGGCTGGAAGACGATGGGACAAGCCATCGGGTTGCGGGGTGAGGGCGAGAAAGTGCGGATGACCCGCTCATGTGCGCTGATGGTCAACGGGGTCCCGGTCCATCAGGACCGAGCGTGGCTCCGCTCCCGCCGCGAGGCGGGTCGGTCCGTCGGCGAGATCGCGGCAGAGGCCGGCTGTAGCTACCACACCGTTCGAAAGTGGCTTGCTCGGCATGAACTCTCCTTCACGCCAGAAGAGCGGTACCGCTCGCGCAGGCCGTGGAATGCGGGGAAGCAAGGCTACTCGATCCGCCTTGTCCATACCCGGGAGCACCTCGACGCAATCCGCCGCGCGCGGTCCGGCGAACGCAGCAACTTCTGGCGTGGTGGCCTCAGCTCCGAGCGGCAGAGCATCGGCCGCTGGACGACGGAACATGCAGCCGTCGTTCACGAGCAATACGGGTTCACGTGCGTCCGGTGCGGCGAAACCGGCGGACGCCTTCACGCCCACCACATCGTTCCCGTCTGGCTCGATGAGACCAAGGCGCGGGACGTTGGGAATCTCATCTCGGTTTGCGACGGATGTCACCGGAGCATCCACCGCACGCGAGAGACGGAGCTTTCATTCGCGCGGGACTTCACGGAGAAGATTGGCTTCGCGCAGGACGTCGTCTCGTCCCGGACGCGCGGCTGGAAGCTGACGGCACATGCCGTCGCCGTCGTTGCGATCGATTACATCGGCCTGCGCCAGACATACGACCTGAGCATCGCTGGACCGTGGCCGAACTTTGTTGCCAACGGCGTGGTCGTCCACAACTCATTCAATGAGTTCAGCATGAGATACGCAAAGGCGACCGACGACTTCTACATTCCAGAGGCCGACGACGTACGCTCGCAGGTCGGGAAGCCTGGTTCGTATTCGTTCGAGCCCGTCAGCGACGAGCTCGCCGAGCAGACGCGCGAGGAGCTGCAGGCGGTCTACGACACGGCGTACGAGACCTACGAGCGCCTGGTCGAGGCGGGCGTCGCGCGCGAGCTCGCACGCTCGGTCATGCCGGTGGGCGCATACACGGAGTTCTTCTGGACCGTCAACGCGCGCGCGCTGATGAACTTCGTCTCGCTCCGGGCCGCCGACACCGCCCAGCGCGAGATCCGCTACTACGCGGATGCCGTCGAGCAGTTCTTTGCGCAAAAGATGCCGGTCACCCACGCCGCGTTCGTCGCGGCGGGCCGCGTCGCGCCTTAGACGCGCTACGTCGTCATGACGACGGGCGTCTTCGTCTCGTCCATGCCGTCGACGTGCTGCGTGACGACCCACCCGTTGAAGGTGCCCTTCTTCAGCGGATAGGCGGCGCTCAGCCGAACCACGGTCTCGGTTCCACCGGGCTTCGTGTTGAAGCTCCCGCAGAGGAAGACCGGCTTCCCGTCCTTCGACAGCCACAGGTCGTAGTAGCTGTCGCTCCGCAGAGGCGACAGGTTCGTGACCGTGATCAGCATCGGCCAGTTCCCGTCGGTCCCCGCCCGCCCGACCTCGATCACCGCCGCCGCTGAAGACCCCGTGGCCGTGCCATGCATCTTCACAGTGTGCGCGACGTCGAAGCCGGTCGACTTCGTTCCGCCCAGCTGTCCGACCAGGAAGCCGACGAGGACGAGTGCCGCTGCGGCGGTTGCGTACATCACCCACGGGCGGCCGCGGTCGGCGCGCTTGCGGCGGATCAACCCGAGCGGCGCCAGCGCTTCGTCGGGCCAGGGAATCTCTTCCAGCTGCGGCGACAGCTCCGGCGGCGGGCCGGCCTGCACGAGAAGGTCGTGCGCTGCGCGCAGCCGGTCGCGCTCCGCGGCCCGAACGTCCGTGCCGACGAGGTCGTCGAAGTCAGGAGTCTGTGGCCTGCTCACCGAAACTCTCCTTCCAGGAGGTTCGCCAGTCGCCCCAGTCCGGCACGAGTACGTGTCTTGACCGTTCCGAGCGGGATGCCCAGGAAATCGGCCACCTCGCTCTGCGAAAGCCCGCCCCAGTAGGCGAGCTCGAGCACATCCCGCTCGCTGCGCGGGATGTCTTCGAGCGCGCGGTGCACGCGCCACGAGACGTACGACGCCTCGGCCCGTTCCTGCGGTCCGGGCTCGACCGACGCCGTCTCGGGAACTTCCGTCGGCGGCTCGGACTTGTTCCGCGCGCGGTCGACGATCGCATTCCGCGCGACTGCGTAGAGCCACGGCGCGCCCGGCCCGCGCTCCGGCTTGTAGGTCCGCGCCGACCGCCAGAGCGCGGCGAAGGTTTCCTGGACCGCCTCCTCGGCCGCCATGCGGTCACCGAGCCGCCGCAGCGCGAGCCCGAAGACCGACCGGCCGTAGCGCCGGTACAGAAGCTCGAAGGCGCCCGCGTCGCCGGACCCGACCCGCTGGATCAATTCGCCGTCGCTCGGAGCGATCCGTTCCACCTGGCCGGCCGCCTCCTCCCCGGGGACGTCCTGCGGGACGGCCGCAGGATAGGCAAGCGTGAGGCCCATCTCTTCAGGATCTCTACGCAATTCGGCCGCTCCTGGATTGACGCACACCCCTGTCATAGCAGGCGAACAGAACCCTTAAAAACCCTTTACCGCCTGAAGGTGTCTTATTCCCAGGGTAGGCAAGAATGCAGGCGGAGGAGATATGAACACAAAGCGCAGGTTGATTCTCGGGGCGGTCGCCGCGCTGGCTCTCGTCCTCGCCGCACCGGCGAGCACGGCTCCGACGGCCACCGCAACCGTCCAGATCGTGAAGACCGGCTTCGTGCCGGCCACGGTCAGCATCAACGCCGGCGATTCCGTGACCTGGCGGAACGCCGATACGAAGACGCACCAGGTCGTCGCCAACGGCGGTCAGTTCGCGTCGGCCGTGCTCAATCCCGGCCAGACGTATTCGCACACGTTCGACCGGGGCGCGACGTACCGCTACCACGACGCGCTCCATCCGACGCTGAAGGGCACGGTGAACGTGAAAGGACTGCCGCCCTCGGTGACGCTCGTCGCGTCTGCGCCGGTGGTGAAGTACGGGGCGCAGGTCACGCTCAGCGGCGCTGTCTCGAACAAGAAGTCCGGTGAGACGGTGACGCTGGTCGCGCTCCAGACCGGACAGACGAACAAAGAAGTGATCGCGACCCTGCAGACGACCACGAACGGGGCGTTCTCGTTCGCAGTGACGCCGCAGATCGGCACGACGTACCAGGCGCAATGGAAATCGACGGAGAGCTCGGTGATCGTGCAGGTCGCGCCGATGATCAAGCTGCCGGCGCCCACCCGTAGCGGGTACTTCCACTTCTACGTCACCGCGGCGACATCGTTCGCCGGACACTTCGTCTACCTGCAGCGATTCACGCTGCTGCGCACGTGGGTGAACATGAGCACGCTCACGCTCGGCTCGAAGTCGGGTCGGCTCATCTCGATCAGATCCGTGCGCAGGCTCGTGCCGCACGGCCGGTGGTCGGTTCGAGTCTTCATTCCGCAGGATCAAGTCGGAACGGGCTATCTCGAGACCTTCAGCGGCTCGCAGCCCGTCGTCAGGCGTTAGTCAGGAGGCAAGCCGGGGGAGCCTGTGGGCTCCTCCGGCACCCCCGATCCTCAACCGCCGACGGCCTTGTCGTACTGCTTCTGCACGGCGTCCCAGTTGACGACGTTCCACCACGCGGCGAGGTAGTCCGGGCGGCGGTTCTGGTACTTGAGGTAGTAGGCGTGCTCCCACACGTCGATCCCGAGGAGCGGCGCGTCGTCGTCCAGCCACGGCGAGTCCTGGTTGGGCGTTGACTTGACGGCGAGCCCGGTGCCGTCGTGGATCAGCCACGTCCAGCCGGATCCGAACCGCTTGACGCCGGCGTCGTTCACCGCCGACTTCAGCTCGTCCAGGCTGCCGAAGGTCGACTCGATCGCGGCGCCGAGCGACCCCGACGGCTCGCCGCCGCCGTCCGGGCTCATGATCTCCCAGAAGAGGGAGTGGTTCGCGTGCCCGCCGGCGTTGTTGCGGACGGGCGTCTGCTTGTCCTCCGGGAGGATCTCGATGCTGCCGAGGATCGCCTCCACGGGACGATCGGCCCACTCGGTCCCCTCGAGCGCCTTGTTGGCGTTGTCGACGTAGGCCTGGTGGTGCTTGTCGTGGTGCACGCGCATCGTCTGCTCGTCGATGTGCGGTTCGAGCGCGTTGTAGTCGTACGGCAACGCGGGGACCTCGAAGGGCATGGGGTCGCTCCTTTCTCGGTGACCGCGCGAGGATATGCTCCGCGCGCCGGTCACGTCCACGGGAGGAGCCAGTGGCGACGCTCGCGTTCCAGTTCGAGGAGATCACCGCGCGGCAGCTGAAGCCCGAGCTGTACGAGCTCGACGGGATTTCGCGAGCGGCGGTCGAGGCGCACTACAGGCTCTACGAGGGCTACGTCAACAAGCGAAACGAGATTCTCCGCAAGCTGGACGGCATCGACCTCGCGAGCGCGAATCAGGTCTATTCGGAGATCCGTGCGCTCAAGGTCGAGCTGTCGTTCGCGGTCGGCGGCATCAAGAACCATGAGATCTATTTCGAGCACCTCGGCGGCGGCGGCAGGGATCCGGACGGGTTGATCGGCGAGCTGATCGCGCGCGACTTCGGCTCGGCCGCCGACTGGCGCGCCGACCTGAAGGCGACCGGAATGGCGGGCCGTGGCTGGGCGTGGACGGCCTACGACTGGGACGAAGGCCGGTTGTTCAACTACATCGGCGACGCGCAGAACACCTTCCCGATCTGGAACGCGACGCCGCTGATCGCCCTCGACGTCTACGAGCACGCATATTTCCTCGACTACCAGACCGATCGCGGCGCGTACATCAACGCGTTCTTCGACAACCTCGACTGGCACACGGTCAACGACTGGGTGTCGAAGTACCAGATCCAGAAGTAAGGGCCCGCTCGTGACGACGGCGCTGTTCGCCGTGATCGGTTACCTGGCGGGCTCGATTCCGACGGGGTACTGGCTCGTGCGCGCGGTGAAGCGCACGGACATTCGAGCGCACGGCAGCGGGAACATCGGCGGGACGAACGTCTGGCGCGCGTTCGGCTGGCGGCTGGGATTGCCGGTCGTCTTCACCGACACGGCGAAGGGCTTCGTGCCGGCGCTGCTCGCGACGATCTTCGTCTCCCACCTCGCCGGCGTGCTTGCCGGCGCGGCGGCGATGCTCGGCCACTGGCGGCCGCTGTTCCTGCGCTGGCAGCGCGGCGGGAAGATGGTCGCGACGTGCGGCGGCGCATTCCTCGGGGTCGCGCCGGTCGTCGGCGGCATCGGCGCCGGCGTGTGGATCGCGTGCTTCCTGATCTTCCGCTACGCGTCGGTCGCGTCGATGGTCGCGGCGGGCTCGCTGCCGTTGATCGCGGTGCTACTCGACGAGCCGTGGCCCGTGATCGCCTTCGCGGCCGGTGCCGCGATCGCCGTCGTCGTCCTGCACCGCGCGAACATCTCGCGCCTGCGCGCGGGAACGGAGAGCCGCTTCCGCTTCCGCCGCCCCGCGAGCGCCTAACTGCAGAGGCGCCGGGCGCGGGTCAGGCGGCGAGCCACTCGCGCAGCTCGGTGTGACGCGGCTCGGGCTCGCCGTGCGCGAGCTCGCCGCGGAGCTCCCCAACCGTGCCGAAGCGCTCGGCGAGCACCTCGTGGTTGTGGATCGTCTCGAAGTTCAGCTGGCGGGCGAGGAGAAAGTCGCCATCGTCCAGCGTGTCGTAGCGCTCCAGCGCCGACTTGAGCGCGATCCGCACGGAATCCTCGACGAAGCGTGGCTGCAGGTGCGCGTGCTCGACGACAAAGAGCTCGTCCGGCCGCTTGAGCAGTTCGTAGATCGGAGAGCTCATCGACCCCTCGACGATCGTGACGAGATCCTCTGCGTTGACCCGCGCTTCCGTGCCGAGATAGAGCGTCCCGCGGCCGCGCTGGTTATGCGTCGCGAGCGGGACGAGCTCGAGGATCCGCTCGACGTCCAGCTCGTCGAAGCCGGCCTCCGCCAGCCGCTCCGACGCGCGCCCCCGCACGAGCCCCTGCGCGCACGGACATGCATTGATCCCGGTCGCCTCGACTCCAACGAGCCGGCGCACGCCGTTCTCGGACGCGGCGGCGATCCCGATCAGCGCGACCATCTCCTGCGTGGCGAGCCCCGTCACGGGCGTTCGCCGCTCGACCGGATAGCTCGCGGTGATCCGAACCTCGGCGCGGCCCGCATGCTGCCGGTCGACGATGTGCCGCGCGATGTGCTCGGCGAGCTCTTCGACGAGGAAGGCCTCCACGATCACGACCTCCTCGATCGCCTCCTCGAACAGTTCCGGGAAGCGGGACATGTGGACGCCCTTCTGCGC
>JBASRJ010000319.1:0-2503 GCA_049273785.1 Gaiellaceae bacterium
ACCTCGATGCGAACCGCGCCCGCGAAGTCGCCGAGCGGGTCGGCGCGGAGGTCGCCGAGTCGCGCGAGGAGGCACTCGCCGCCGACGTCGTCGTCACGGTGACGCCCGGTCGAGAGGTCGTGTTCAGCGAAGGTTCGCTTCGACCGGGGCAGCACGTGAGCCTGATGGGAGCGGACGGGCCCGGGAAGCAGGAGATCGCGGTCGGAGAGCTCGCGCGTGTGCGTGTCTTCTGCGACGACTGGGAACAAGCTTCACATAATGGCGAGCTCCTGCACGCCGTCGAGGCGGGCGTGCTTACCCGCGACGACGTGTCTCAGCTCGGAGACGTGCTAATAGGCACCGCGGAGGGACGGCGGGGCAGCGAGGACATCACCGTGTTCGATTCAACAGGCCTTGCGATTCAGGATCTGGCAATCGCGCTGGCGGCGATGGAGTGCGCTCAGAACCTGGATCTCCAGACCATCGCGCTTTAGAGGATGCTGTCGAGCCAGCCGGCGTAGCGCACCGGCGTGCGCGGCGGGAAGCGCGCGTAGGCGTGGTCCTGAGATGTTCCAGGTTCGATCCCCGCGCCGTACCGGATTGCCCGCTCGTTGACGGTGTACTCGCTTTCGCCTTCAATTCCGACCCGCCGGCCATCAGGCCCGATCTCCGTATGCCGCTCGCGCGAGCCAACGCCAAGTACCACGCAGGGCCCGCCGACGATCGTGTGCTCGGTATACGGCGGGCAGTGGACGAAGTCCCACTGACGCAGCGGCCGCTCCTGCCCTTCGATGATCAGCGTCGCGCTGCCGGACAAGATGAGGAAGTCCTCTTGATCGCTCTCCCAGTGGTACATCGACAGCGGCGCGGCCGGCCCGAGCACGGTGATGCCGAAGCCGAGCTGGTCGAACAGCGTGTCGCCGCCGAAGTTCGAGAACTTCCCCCAGCCTTCTGACTCGAACCACCGGATCTCCTGCGCGTTGACGACGAACCAGCCGTCGCTCTTGCACACGAGACCGTGCTCCGTCGCTTCGATGGTTGCTTCAGGGACGCCCACAGCGCCGATGCTACGCGAACGTTCTCTTCAACATGTTCCGTCTGTAGAGCCCTTCGAGCAGGCGTCGCACAACGGAGATCTCGTGCACGCGGTCGAGGCATGTGTGCTCGCGCGTGACGACGTGTCGCAGCTCGGTGACGTCCTGATCGGTGCAGCCGAGGGGCGGACGTCCGACAGCGACATCACGGTCTTCGACTCGACCGGCCTCGCGATCCAGGACCTTGCGATCGCTCTCGCGGCGATGGAGCGCGCAGACGCGATCGGCCTGCCAGTACTCGACCTCTAGGGAGTACAAGTTGGTCGAGCGGGCCGACGTTACGAAGCGAGGTCGAGCTCGTCGAGAAGTTCAATCGAGAAGCTGCTGGGCACGACGTGCCGATAAATCTCCTGCCAGAGCGCGGCAGACCGCCTATCGGCCTCGCGTGCGTCCCGCTCGAGCCGGAAGCTTTCCTCGTCGGTGTATTCCGCCTCCAAGAAGAACTCGTTCAGTGTCCCGAACAACGGGTTCCAAAACCGGGAGATCGCCCAACCGTGCTCTTCTTCGAGCTTACGAAGCTGGCGGGCCACGTCGACCACGCCTCCAGCCTGGCCATACAGAAGCACGAATCGGTAGCGGTGCCGGAACACGGGCAGCCACGCTAACGGTCATGGCTTTGGCCTTCTACCGCGCGTGTGATGCGGTCCTGCGAGCTACCGACTCTCGAGCTGTAGAAGGCGCGCGGGGTCGAGCAGCTCGAGCAGCGGGTCGTCACGACCCAGAATCGCGTCCGCGACAAGCCGTCCGCACAGCAACCCGAGCACGTTCCCGTGCCCGGAGTACCCGGCGGAAACCCACGTGCCGTCGCGGCCCGGCACCGGGCCGACGAGGGGCAGCAGGTCCTGTGTCAGCCCGAAGATGCCGGCCCAGCGGTGCTCGATGCGAGGCGTCGTCCCGAGCAGCTCGACGAGGAACGCCTCGAGCGCGCCCTGGATCTCCTCGGTGGTCACTTCCTCATCGGTCATCTCGGCGAGGATCGAGAAGTCACGGAAACCACCGAGGACGATGCGGTTGTCCGGGAGCTGCTGCCAGTAATCGAAACCGTGCCGTGCGTAGTGCGGACAGTCGAACAGCCGCTCCGCGAGCGGCTCGGTCGCGATCACCTGGCCGCGCGCGGGCCAGACGGCTTCGTCGAGCTCCGCCAGGAGGCCCCGCCCCGACCCGTCAGTGGCGATGACCACGTGCTCGGCGTTCAGCTCGTCGAGCGACTCGATCCGCGCGTCCGTCCGAATCTCCGCACCTGCTTCCGCAATCGCTCCAGCCAGTCGCCGCACGAAACGCGCGGGCTGCACGGCGCCGTCACCAACGTGGTAGATCGCGCCGCGGAAGTGCTGGCTCAAGAGTGGCGGAAGCTCGTCTCGCCAGTCGCAGGCGAAGCCGTCCTGTCGCAGCGCCTCGAACTCGGCGCGGATCTCGGCCCGCTCCTCGTC
>JBASRJ010000325.1:0-32751 GCA_049273785.1 Gaiellaceae bacterium
ACATCACGGTTCCGGCTGCGCTCCTAGCGTCTCCTGTCTACGACCACCTCAAGAAGGCGTATGCCCGGCTCGTGGAGATCGTCGGCCTGCCGCCGTTCACGCTCACGCTCGGCAAGAAGACGCGAACCGCCGAGACTTTCGGGGCCCTGCGTCACGAAGCGCTCGATCTGGCCAAGGAAGGCATTCAGATCTCCCGCTTCAAGGGTCTCGGCGAGATGGATCCCGAGGACCTGTGGAAGACGACGATGGATCCGGCGACGCGAATGCTCATCCGGGTCGAGGTCGAGGATGCCGCCGCGGCGGACCTCATCTTCTCGATGCTGATGGGCGACCAGGTGGAACCGCGTCGGGAGTTCATCGAGCAGAACGCAAAGGACGTCCGCTTCCTCGATGTCTGAGCTCGACACGGGGGCTCTCGGCCCCGGACGGATCGAAACCAGAGAGCTCGAGCAGGAGATGCGCTCGAGCTTCCTCGACTACGCGATGAGCGTGATCGTCGCGCGCGCCCTCCCGGACGTGCGCGACGGGCTCAAGCCGGTGCACCGCCGCGTGCTTTACGGGATGAACGAGGCCGGCATGCAGCCGGGCCGGCCGCACAAGAAGTGCGCGCGCATCGTCGGCGACGTGATGGGCTCGTATCACCCGCACGGCGACACGGCGATCTACGACACGCTCGTTCGCCTCGCGCAGCCGTTCTCGATGCGGTACCCGCTCGTCGACGGGCAGGGAAACTTCGGGAACATCGACGGGTATCCAGCCGCGGCGATGCGGTACACGGAGTGCCGCCTCTCGCGCATCGCGACGGAGATGTTGCGCGACATCGACCACGATACGGTCGATTTCGGGCCGAACTACGACGAGTCGCGGCGCGAGCCGCTCGTTCTCCCCGCGAGGTTCCCGAACCTGCTGGTCAACGGTTCGTCGGGGATCGCCGTCGGCATGGCGACGAACATTCCGCCGCACCACCTCGGCGAGACGGTCGACGCGATCGTGGCCATGATCGACGACCCGGCGATCGACATCGACCGCTTGATGAAGCACGTGAAAGGGCCGGACTTCCCGACCGCTGGGATCATCCTGGGTCGCGAAGGGATCCGCGAGGCGTACCGCTCGGGCCGAGGCCGGATCGTCATGCGGGCGCGGGCTCACATCGAGGAGCTGCGCGGCGGGCGGACCGCTGTCGTCGTCACCGAGCTGCCGTACGGCGTTCGCAAAGGTGGGGACGAGGGCGTGATCAAGAAGATCGCCGACCTCGTGAAGGAGGAGACGCTCAAGGAGGTCGCCGACCTCAAGGATCTCTCCGACAAGTCCGGGATGCGGATCGAGATCCACCTCAAGCGAGATGTCGTTCCGCAGGTCGCGCTGAACAAGCTCTACAAGCACACCGCCCTGCAGACGACGTTCGGCTACAACGCCGTCGCGCTCGTCAACGGCGTGCCGCGCACTCTCGGCCTCCGCGACCTCATCTTCCACTACCTCGAGCACCAGCGCGAGGTCGTCACCCGGCGCCTGAAGTACGAGCTCCGGCAACACGAGAAGCGCGTCCACGTGCTCCAGGGCTACCTGATCGCTCTCGACAACCTCGACGAGGTGATCGAGCTCATCCGCGGAGCCGCCGACGTCGATGCTGCACGCGAAGCGCTGATCGCTCGCTTCGAGCTGTCGGAGATCCAGGCACAGGCGATTCTCGACCTGCGCCTCCGCGCGCTGACGGGTCTCGAGCGGAAGGCTGTCGAGGACGAGTATCGCGACAAGCAGGAGCGAATCGCGGAGCTGCGCCAGATCCTCGGCGACGAGTCCCGGATCGACGCCGTGATTCGCGAGGAACTGCTCGAGATCAAGTCGATCTACGGGAAGAACGACGACCGGCGCACGGAGATCGTCGCGGCCGAGGGGGAGCTCGAGCTCGAGGACCTGATCGCGGAAGAGGACATGGTGATCGCGATCACGCGTTCCAACTACATCAAGCGGCTACCGGTGACGGCGTACCGTGAGCAGCGCCGCGGGGGCATCGGCGTGATGGGCATGGAGCTCAAGGACGACGACTACATCGAGCATCTCTTCGTTGCCTCGACGCACGACTACATCCTGTTCTTTACGAACGTCGGGAAGGTGTATCGCTTGAAGGTGCACGAGCTGCCGCTCGGCTCGCGTCAGTCGAAGGGCCGCGCGATCCAGAACCTCCTGCCGTTCCGACAGAACGAGCAGGTGCGCGCGGTGATTCAGACGCGCAGCTTCGAGGAGGCGGAGTACCTCGTGTTCGCGACGAAGAAGGGAGTCGTCAAGAAGACGAAGCTCGCCGCGTACAACACACCGCTGAAGGCGGATGGAATCATCGCGATCAAGATGCGGGAGGGCGACGAGCTCGTCGGTGTGCGGCACTCGACGGGTGCGGACGACATCCTGATGGTCTCCCGCAAGGGTCAGGCGATCCGCTTCCACGAGACGGACGCGCGTCCGATGGGGCGCGACGCGTCGGGCGTGCAGGGCATGCGCTTGCGCGGCGGCGACGAGGTGATCGCGGTCAACATCGCGCACAACGACGCAGACGTCCTCGTGGTGACGGAGAACGGCTATGGAAAGCGGACACGCGTCTCGGACTATCCGGTGAAAGGCCGCGGGGGCATGGGCGTGAAGACCGTGCAGCTGACCGAGACGAAGGGGCAGCTCGCCGGCTCGCGGGTGGTTCGCGACGGCTACCAGGTGATGCTGATCTCGACGGGCGGCACGGTGATCAAGATGCCCGTCGACGACATCAAACGCTCGGGCCGCTCGACGCAGGGCGTGATCGTGATGCGCCTGCGAGACGGCGAGCGCGTGTCGAGTCTCGCGCCGGTGGTCGAGACCGCCGAGGACAAGGCGGACGACGAGGCGAACCTGCCCGAGCCTGCCCCGACGGCCTAGCCCGCCGCCGCAAAGGTGCCGAAACCTGCCCCCAAAAGGGGGAGATTTGAAATAATCCTCTTCCCGATCGCAGCTACGTGCTGTATACCTTTGAAACCGGGGTTCCTAGCTACCCATGGAAAGACCAGGTGCCGCGCATGGCAGTCAGCAGAAACGTCGATCTCCTCGAGCCCATCGATCTCGCCGAGCACCTCGGCAAGGTCGAGCTCTACCTGGGTCAGGTCTGCCAGATCGCTGGCATCTCGAAGATGCAGCTCGATTACTGGACAAACAAGGCCCAGATTCCGACCAAGGGCAAGAAGCAGCGGATCTACGACATCGAGGCGCTCGAGACGGTGATGCTGATCAAGCAGGCCAAGGACAAGGGGCTCAACCTCGGCGCCGCGATCGACGCGGCGCGCCGGTTCCGCGAGACGAAGTCGCACCGCGGCCGCTCGCTCGTGCACGAAGCGTAAGCCGCTCTTCGCTCAGGGCGACTCGTTCCGCAAGCGTGCCGCCGCCTCCTCGGGCGGCAGCGCGTTGACGAAGACGCCCGCGCCGAGCTCGAGGCCGGCGAGGATCGACAGCCTCGGGAAGAGCACGAGCCGCCACCCGCGCTCGTGGTTGTGCAGCCACGCGTTGAGCGGGACAGGGCCTTCGAGCGCGCGCAGCCGTCGCACGAGCTCCGCAAGCATGCGGAGTCCCGGTGCGAGCAGGTCGCTGCCGAAGCCGTCGGGCTCGCCGGTCACCGGCGCGACTGCCGACTCGTAGGGCATCCGCGACACGCGCGGGCACCAGGCGATCAGGCCGCCCCGCTCGAGGATTGTCTCGCCGTTGCGGTCCGGCTCGCGCCCAGGGCCACTAGGGAGCCATGCGAGCTGCGAGTGCGAGTGGGGTCGGCTCGCGCCGGCGTTGCGGCCCTCGTTCACGAGCGCGTGCAGGTAGCCGCCGGGCTCGGCCCGGCGCCGCAGCCGCCAGGCCTCAGCGACGAGGTCGAGGCGGTCGTCCCCGAGGTCCGCGATGGTGCGGACGTGCTCGGGCGAGTGGACGACGACCTCCTGCCGGTCGAGCGCCGGGTAGAGATTCGGCACCACCCGGACCTTCCAGCCGCCCTCGGCGGGCAGGACGAGCGTTTGGGGCGGCGTCATGTCCTCGTGCCCGGCGCAGAACGGGCAGGAGGCGAGCTCCTCAGGGGAGGGCTCCTCGAGCGCGGGGCGCGTTGCTCCGGGCCGGTCGGCACGCGCGGGCGCGATCGCCACGCGCCGGCCGGTCAGCTCGTCAACTCTTAGCTCTGTCAGGGCGGTCGAGGAACGGCGTCAGCAAGTCGATCGGTGCGGGGAAGACGATCGTCGTCGCCTGCGACGAGCCGAGCTCGAGGAGCGTCTGCAGGTAGCGCAGTTGCAAGGCGATCGGATGATCCTCGATCACGAGCGCCGCGTCCTTCAGCCGCTCGCTCGCCTGGAACTCACCCTCCGCGTTGATGACCTTCGCGCGCCGCTCGCGCTCGGCCTCGGCCTGTCGCGCCATCGCACGCTGCATCCCGCCCGGGATCTCCACGTCCTTCACCTCGACCCGTGCCACCTTGATCCCCCAGGGTGTGGTCGCCTCGTCGATGATCTCCTGCAGGATTGCGTTGATCTTCTCGCGTTCGGAGAGGAGTTCGTCGAGCACGTGCTGGCCGAGCACCGAGCGCAGCGTCGTCTGTGCGATTTGCGACGTCGCGTTCATGAAGTTCTCGACCTGCACGATCGCCGCCTTCGGCTCGACGATCCGGAAGTAGGCCACGGCGTTGACGCGGACGGGCACGTTGTCCTTCGTGATCACTTCCTGCGGCGGGATGCTGAGCGTGATCGTGCGGAGGTCGACCTTCACCATCCGGTCGACCACCGGAATCAGCAGGAACAGACCGGGCCCTTTCGGCTGCGGAAGCAAACGGCCGAGCCGGAAGATGATCCCGCGTTCGTACTCGCGCGCGACCTTGATCGCGGAGATGAGGAACAGCACGACGAGCGCAAGGAGGATCGCGACGATGATGAGGGCGGCGGACATGCGCTCCGGATCCTAGACCGGCTTGACGGTCAAGACGAGACCGTCGAGCGACTCGACGCGGACGCGCTCACCCGGTTTGAGCTGCTCACCGCTCGGCGTCCGGGCCTGCCAGAGCTCGCCGTTGACGAAGACGAGCCCATCGCGCCGCACCTCGCCGATCTTGCCGGCGATCGCTTGCGGGCTGACCAGCACCGGGGTCCTCCGCACCTGCCAGGCCTTGCCGACGGCGAACGCCCAGATCGCGCCGAGCGTGACGGCGACACCGATCACGAGCGGCTTCGACGTGTGGTACGGCGGCGGCGCGTTGTGGAAGAGCATGATCGAGCCGACGGCGAGGCAGATCAGTCCCGCAATCGTCAGCGCGCCGTGGCTGGTCACGTGCAGGTCGATCACGAGCAACGCGACGCCGAGCAGCAGGAGCATGAGGCCGGCCCAGCTGACCGGCAAGATGGAGAAGCCGAACAGCGCGGTGACCAACGAGACCGCGCCGAGCGCGCCCGGCAGCACCACGCCGGGGTGGAAGATCTCGTACCCGATTCCCGCGAGGCCGGCGAGAAAGAGCAGCGAGATGATGTTTGGGTCGATCAGCGTATTCAGCAGGCGCGTGAAGAAGCCGGGGTGGACGCTCTTGATGTCCGCACCGGCGAGGTGGAGGACGTATCCCTTCGGGGTCGTCTTGTAGCCGCCGAGCTGCTGGAGGAGCGCTGGGAGGCTCGGCGCGATCCTGTCGATCACGTGTTGCGACAGCGCCTCGTCGGCCGTGAGGTTCGTCGCCTTGATCACCGCCTCGCGTGCGAACGCCGGGTTGCGCCCGTGGTGCTTCAGAAGCGACTTGAGTGACGCGACCGCGTCGTTTCGCACCTTGCGCCCGAGCGCGCCTTTGATGTCGCCCCCCGCCGAGTCGATCGGCGTCGAGGAGCCGATGTTCGTTTCCGGCGCCATCGCCAGGACGTCGGCGGCTTCCGCGATCCAGACTCCGGCCGAGGCCGCCCGCGCGCCGTTCGGCGACACGTAGACAATCACGGGGATCTTCAGCGAGAGCTCCTTCTGGTAGATCTTGCGCATCGACGTCGACAGTCCGCCCGGCGTGTCGAGGAGGATCACAGCCGCCGCGTAGCCGTCCTTCTGGGCGTTGTCGAGCTGCCGGTTGACGTATCCCTGCGTGACGGGGTTGACCTCGAGGTCCCCGTCGAAATGAATCGCCAGCACCCGTGGGGTCGCCGCAGGCGCGGGCGAAGCGACTGCCAGAAAGGCCCCGACGAGCAAAACTGCCCGCAAACAGGCGGTCTTCAACTCGTAAGGATTCTATCAGGAGAGGTGCCGCGACCTTGAGCCCGAAGCCGCGTGCAGGCACCCTGGGTTGGGGTCACGCGTATGAAGCCGTTCGCCGTCGCCGTTACCGTCACCATTCTGCTGTTCGCGCCCGCGGTTGCACGCGCCGCGACGACGATCGTCTCGCACGACGTACCGCTGCACGGCGAGCGGACGCTGGCGTCGGCAACGACGCCGCGCTTCGACCTCGTCGGGCTGCACTGGCAGGGAAGCGGCTCGGTCGAGTTCCGCACGCGCTCGGTCGCCGGCGTCTGGAGCTCCTGGCGGCCGGCGGCGCCGGAAGCCGAGGACGGCCCCGATCATCCCGTGCAGCCCGGGTGGCGGATCGGCAACCCGTACTGGACCGGAGCCTCGGATCGGATCGCGTACCGCTTGCACGGACGGGTCACGCGTCTGCGAGCGTACTTCGTCTGGAGCGTAGACGACCAGCTGCCGCCGCGCAGGCTGTCGATCGCGGGCTCGCCGCTGATCATCGTGCGCGCGTCGTGGGGCGCCGACGAGTCGATTCGCCGCGCGGCTCCACGGTACGCGGACGCCGTTCGCTACGCGCTGGTGCACCACACGGCGGGGACGAACTCCTACACGCGATCCCAGTCGGCGGCGATCGTGCGCGGGATCGAGGTCTACCACGTCAAGGGAAACGGCTGGAACGACATCGGCTACAACTTTCTCGTCGACAAGTACGGCCAGGTGTTCGAAGGCCGGTTCGGAGGCGTCGACAAGAATGTGATCGGCGCGCACGCCGAAGGCTTCAACACAGGATCATTCGGCGTCGCCGTGCTCGGGACGTACAACGCGTCCGCACCTCCCGCAGCCGCGCAGACGGCGCTCGAGAACCTGCTCGCGTGGCGCCTGGACGTCGCGCACGTCGACCCGCTGTCGACAGTCACCGTCGCGTCGGGCGGGAACGCACGCTTCCCTGCGGGGGTTCCGGTCTTGCTCCGCACGGTCTCGGGGCATCGCGACACAGGCTTCACCGAGTGCCCGGGGAACGCGCTCTACGCGCGGCTGGGGGCGATTGCCTCTCAGGCGGCCGAGCTCGGGCTGCCGAAGCTCTACGCGCCGTCGGTCAGGGGCCAGCCCGGCGGGCCGGTCGAGTTCCAGGCACAGCTCACCACCGAGCTGCCGTGGACCGTCACGGTCACCGATTCGTTAGGCCTGACCGTGGCCACCGGCTCGGGAACCGGGACGAGCATCGACTGGACCTGGGACGCCTCGGCAGCGGCGCCCGGGCAGTACGCGTGGGCGATCTCCGCCGGCGCGGACGTGCGTCCCGCGACCGGCTTCGTCGGCGCGGCACCCGTGGCGCTCGCATTGAAGAGCCCGAGTGCGAAGCCGGGGACGATCTCGCCGAACGGCGACGGGGTCGACGAGCGCGCGACGGTTACGTACACGCTCAGTGCGGCGGCGACGGTGACGGCGACGCTGCGCGATGCCGACGGCCGGCAGCTGGCAACCCTGTTCAGCGCCCAGCGGACCGCGGGTAAGCACACGTTCTCCTTTACGGCCGACGGCGTCCCCGACGGCAAGTACACGATTGTTCTGACCGCTACTGAGGGGACGAAGACGGTGAGCGCGTCGGTGCCGGTGACGGTCGACCGGACGTTCTCGAGACTGGCGGTGTCATCGCGTGCGTTCTCGCCGAACGGAGACGGCCGGACCGACTCGATCTCGTTCTCGTTCGCGCTGGCACGTGCGGCACACGTGCAGGTCGACGTGAAGCAGTCAGGCCGGCTTGTCGCGCCGATCTCCGTCGCCGACGATCCCGCCGGGGACCAATCGGTGACGTGGGACGGCATGACGCAGCAAGGGCGTGCACGTGACGGCACGTACGCCGGCGTCGTGACGGTGACGACCGAGCTCGGGACCGCGCCGCACTCGGTGCTCTTTCGCGTCGACACGGTTCCACCGACGCTGCGAGTGATCTCGTTCCGTCGGCGCCTGTTTCGGCTGAGCGAGGCGGCGGTCGTGACCTTGACTGCGGGCGGCAGGGTCTACACGCGGTCGTTCAAAGCGGGTGCCTTCACGTTCCCGCTGCCGCGGGCGGTTACCGCCTATCGCATCACCGCGCAGGACGCGGCCGGCAACCTCAGCCGGACGCTGCGTTCGAGGTGAGCCAGGCGTCGTAGGCACCCTCGAGCTCCGCGAGGAGCGCAGCGAGGAGCTGCGCGCGGTCGACCTCGGCGCCGGTCTCGAGCCGCAGGGATGTCGCCGGCGTGTCCGTCCCCGCCGGCAGCTGGCCGTCCGTCTGGTTCGCGTTCACGCCGATCCCCAACCGGACGCGGCCGTCACTCGCCTCGGCGAGAACGCCCGCGACCTTCCTGCCGCTCACCAGCACGTCGTTCGGAAGCTTCACGGTCGGCGTGACGCCCCCCAGTGCTTCGAGCGTGTCCGCGACGGCCTGCCCCGCCACGACCGAGAGCTCAGGTAGGCGCGGCGGAGCGACGCGGGGAAGCAAGAGGACCGAGAAGAGGACGCTCGTTCGAGGCGGTGCATGCCAGCTCCGGCCGAGCCGGCCCCTTCCCTCGCTCTGCTCCTCTGCGACGGCCACCGTTCCCTCCGGGTCGTCCTCGGACAGCAGGCGCTGGGTCGACGGGCACACTTCGGCGTAGCGGTAGGGCTGCCCGAAGCGGCCGCGAAGGAGGGGTTCCACGAATTCGGGCGCGAGCGAGTCGGGCACGACCCTAGACTAGTTCCCGGCATGAAACTCTCCGGCCGCCGCGCCCGCCCAATCGAACGGCCCTTCCGGCTGGAAGGGCCTCTTGTCTACGCGAGGCTGAGCGATCCGATTTCGGGGATGCCGGTCGGAACCGCGAAGTGCTACGCACATCGGGGCCGTAAGAAGCTCCGTAGCGAGCTCGAAGACGTCGCGTGAGCGTGTCGCTGCCTCTGGGCCGCGCGGAGATCGAGGAGATCCTCCCGCACCGCGAGCCGTTTCTGCTCATCGACGAGGTGCTCGAGCTGAGGCCCGGGGCAGGCGCCGTCGCGCGCAAGCACGTGCGTGACGACGAGTGGTACCTCGCCGGCCATTTCCCGGGGCGGCCGGTGATGCCGGGCGTGCTGATCGTCGAGGCGCTCGCACAGACGGGTGCCGTCGCCGTGCTGAGCGAGGAGGAGAACCGCGGCCGGATCGCGCTGTTCGCGGGGATCGACGACTGCCGGTTCAAGCGCATCGTCGGGCCGGGCGACACGCTCGATCTCCACTGCGAGCTCGAGAAGGTGCGCGGGCCGATCGGGCGTGGGAAGGCGGAGGCGCGTGTCGGCGGCGAGCTCGCGTGCAGAGCAGTCCTGACCTTCGCGGTCGACCGGTCGTGATCGGCAAGGCACAGGGACCTCCGGTTTCGATCACCGGGCTCGGGTGTCATGTGCCCGACCGCGTGCTGACGAACGAGGAGCTCTCGACGATCGTCGATACCTCCGATGAATGGATCATGGCGCGGACCGGGATTCGTGAGCGTCGCATCGCCGCACCCGAAGAGGCGCTGACCGACATCGCGCTGCCGGCGGCTCAGGCGGCACTTGCGCAGGCTCGTGTCGAGCCTCGGGACATCGACCTCCTCATCTGCGCGACGGTGACTCCCGACATGATGTTCCCGACCGCGAGTGCGCTCCTTGCCGACGAACTGGGAGCTCCCCGCGCGGCGGCGTACGACCTCCTGGCCGGCTGCACCGGGTTCGTCTATGCGCTCGTCCAGGCATACGGGATGATCGCCGCCGGGCTGTCCGAGCGCGCGCTCGTCATCGGCGGCGACGTCCTGTCCCGCATCCTCGACTGGACCGACCGCTCGACGCTCATCCTGTTCGGGGACGGAGCCGGGGCCGTCGTCCTGGAGAAGGTGGATCGGGGGGGCTTTCTCGGCTTCGAGCTCGGCGCGGACGGCGGCGGGGGAATCCACCTGTCGCTTCCGGGCAGCGGTTCCCGGCGCATCGAGGACGCATCGGCGAACGGCTACGTGCACATGAACGGCCGCGAGGTCTTCAAGTTCGCGACGCGCGTCCTCGTCTCGTCCGCCCAGGCCGTGCTGGACGAATGCGGCGTCGGTGTCGAGGACGTCGACGTCTACGTCCCGCACCAGGCGAATGTCCGGATCATGGATCACGCTGTTCAGAAGCTCGGGATCCCCCGCGAGCGGATGGTCGTTAACGTTGACCGTTACGGGAATACGTCATCGGGGTCGATCCCGCTGGCGCTGGCGGATGCGGCCGCCGACGGACGGCTGACGGAAGGGAAGCTCGTGTTGATGACCGGCATGGGAGCAGGGCTGACCTGGGGCTCGGCGCTGCTCAGATGGACTGAGCCGAAAGCGGCATGACCGGGAAGGTCGCGTTCTGCTTTCCGGGCCAGGGCTCGCTCGAGGCCGGAATGGCCCGGGAGATCGCCGAGGCCGTGCCCGAGGCGATGGAGGTCCTCGAGCGCTGCAGCGAGGCGTCCGACTTGGATCTGATCCGCTTGACCTTCGACGCGCCGGAGGCGGAGCTCTTCGACACCGAGGTGCAGCAGCCGGCGCTCGTGGCCACGAGCCTCGCGGTGCTCGCCGCGATTCGCAAGCGCGGGATCAAGCCCGATTTCGTCGTCGGCCACTCGGTCGGCGAGTTCTCAGCCCTCGTCGCTTCCTCGGCGCTCAAGGTGGAGGAGGCAATCGCGCTCGTCCGGGAGCGTGGGATTGCGATGGCGGAAGCGGCGAAGCGACATCCAGGCTCGATGGCGGCCATCCTCGGGTTGGACGACGAGACGGTCGAGCGAATCTGCCGCCGGATCCTCAACGTGTGGCCCGCGAACTACAACTGCCCGGGGCAGATCGTGGTGTCGGGCGAGCACGCGTCCGTGGACGAGGCATGCGCAATCGCAGAGCGAGAGGGCGCACGGCGTGCGGTCAAGCTTCGCGTGTCCGGGGCATTTCATTCTCCGCTCGTCGCCAAGGCAGCCGACCGGCTGCGACCCGCGCTGGAGAAGGTGAAGTTCAACGAGCCGACCGCACCGTTCATGTCGACCGTGACGGCGCGGATCGAGAACGCCAAGCGGATGCGGCCGCTCGTACTCGAGCAGCTGACGGCGCCGGTGCGCTTCACGCAGGCTGCACAGGCGCTCGTGAAGGAGGGTGTCAACACGTTCGTCGAGGTTGGTCCCGGCAACGTCCTGTCCGGGCTGGTCAAACGGATCGATCGCAGCGCCAGGACGATCTCCGTCAGCACTCCCGCCGGCATCGACCAGCTCGAGGAGACGCTCCGCTCTGACTGAGTTCTGCTCGTTGGAAGGGAAAACAGCGCTCGTCACCGGCGGCTCACGCGGCATCGGCGCCGCGATCGCGCGTGAGCTCGCGCGTGCAGGCGCGACCGTGACGCTCAGCTATCGATCGGGCAAGGAAGAGGCCGAGCAGGTAGCGAACGAAGCCGGCGCCCGCGCCGTGCAGGCGGACGTCTCCGACGGAGAGCAGGCGAAGACGCTCGTCAGCGAGGCCGGCGACCTGGACATCCTCGTGAACAACGCGGGGCTGACCCGCGACGGCGTGATCGTGCGGATGTCGGACGAGGACTGGCGCGAGGTGATCGACACGAATCTCGGCGGCGTCTTCCACACCTGTCGGGCGGCAGCGCGCGGGATGATGAAGCGGCGTGCGGGCGCGATCGTGAACATCTCCTCGATCGTCGGGCTGCACGGGAATCCCGGACAAACGAACTACTCGGCGTCGAAGGCGGGCATCATCGGGTTCACGAAGGCGCTCGCGCGCGAGCTCGGGGTTCGCGGCGTGCGTGCCAATGTCGTCGCTCCCGGGTACATCGACACCCGGCTGACCCAGGTGATCGCGGACGACATGAAGGAGATCATGCTCGCGAACACGCCGCTGGGCCGATTCGGCGCGGCCCAGGACGTCGCTGGGGCGGTACGGTTCCTCTGCTCGGACGAGGCCTCGTTCATCACGGGCGAGGTGCTGCTCGTCGACGGCGGATTGGGGATGTAGGTGTCGGTCAACGGGAGACGGAGAGTCGTCATCACCGGGGTCGGGGCGGTCTCGCCGCTCGGCAACGACGTCGAGATGACGTGGCAGAACCTGCTCGCGGGAGAATCGGGAGCGGGACCCATCACGCACTTCGATTCCGACAACTATTTCGTGCACTTCGCGTGCGAGCTCAAGGACTTCGATCCGGGCGAGTGGATCGATCGCAAGCAGGCGCGGCGCATGGATCGCTTCGCGCAGATGATCGTCGCCGCGGCGCGCCAGGCGGAGGCCGATTCCGGGATCGACATCGCGAAGGAGGGCGACCGGATCGGCGCATCCGTCGCGACGGGGATCGGCGGCCTCCAGTCGTACCAGGACTGCTACGACACGCTGCTCAAGAAGGGCCCGACTCGCGTCAACCCGTTCGCGATCCCCTGCATCATCCCGAACATGGGGGCGGGCTGGGTCTCGATGGAGCTCGGAACGCGCGGGCCGCTCGCCTCGCAGTGCACGGCGTGCGCGGCGTCGAACATGGCGATCGGCGACGGAACCGATCAGATCCAGCTCGGGCGGGCGGACGTCATGCTCTGCGGCGGCACCGAGGCGGCGATCAACGAGGTCGGGATCGCCGGGTTCGGCGCGATGCGCGCGCTCTCTCGGCGGAACGACGATCCAAAGCGCGCGAGCCGTCCTTTCGACGCGGAGCGCGACGGTTTCGTGATGGGCGAGGCGGCCGCGATCGTCGTGCTCGAGGAGCTCGAGCGTGCGAAGGCGCGGGGCGCGAAGATCTATGCGGAGGTCGCCGGGTACGGGCTGTCGTCCGATGCGACGCACATCACCGAGCCGGATCCGACGGGCGAGAATCCGGCGCGCGCGATGCGCAACGCGCTCGGTGACGCCGGAATCGATGCCGGTGAGGTCGATTACATCAACGCGCACGGCACGTCGACGCCGCTCGGCGACGCGAGCGAGACGCGGGTGATCAAGATGGCGCTCGGCGAGGAGAACGCGCGGAAGACACCGATCTCCTCGACCAAGGGCGCAACAGGTCACTGTCTCGGCGCGGCGGGCGCGATCGAGGCGATCTTCACCACGCTCGCGATTCGCGACGGGAAGCTGCCGCCGACGATCAACTACGAGGTCGAGGATCCGGACTGCGATCTCGACTACATCCCGAACAAGTCGCGTGATGCCGACGTCCGGGTCGCGGTGTCGAACTCCTTCGGTTTCGGCGGGCACAACGCGTCGATCGTCCTGAAGCGCTACGAAGACTGACCGTCGAAGACGCGCTCCTTCGAGCCGCCCCGGTGCCAGGCACCGCGACGAAAGTGTGCCCGATAATCCACAAGGCGGATCCTGCGCACGACCGTTCTTCCGCCGGTTTCGGCAAGGCCCGGACACCTGCTCCGGAGACCGCCCGGTGCCAGGCACCGCGACGGGGGTGTCACGGATCAGTCGCGGAAGGCTCCGGCTAAGCTCGGCGACATGGCACGCGATCGCTGGGCGACCTTCGACTGCTACGGAACGCTGATCGACTGGAATGGCGGGATCCGCCGGGAGCTGGTACGTGTGTTCGGTGATGAGTGCGCTGACGAGCACCTCGAGCAGTACCACGACGTCGAGCCGGCGTTGCAGGCAGACGGAAAGCTCAGTTACCGCGAAGTCATGACCGCGGCGATGCGTGAGCTCGGCGCGCCCGAGCAGGAAGTGGATGGGCTCGCGCTCTCGCTGCCCTCCTGGGATCCGTATCCGGAGGTTCGCGAGTCGCTCGAGGAGGCGCGCCGGCGGGGATGGACCCTCGCAATCCTCTCCAACACCGACCGCGACTTCATCGACGCGTCGATGCAGCGAATCGGCGTCCCGTTCGAGCTCGCAATCGTGGCGTCCGAGATCGGCTCGTACAAGCCTGGCCACCGCCACTGGGAGCGCTTCTTCGACGAGACGGGCGCCTCACGCGAGGGTCACGTCCACGTGGCCCAGAGCCACTTTCACGACATCGCGCCGACGAGCGAGCTCGGCCTCCGCTCCGTCTGGATCAACCGCTTCGGCGAACGGGGCGCTCCACCGCCGACGCGCGAGCTGCCGAACCTGACGCGGCTCGCCGACACACTGGACGAGCTCGTCCCGGCATGAACCTGCGTTCTCCGACCGAGGACGACCTTCCCGAGATCACCGCGCTCTTCAATGCCCCCTCGCAAGAGTTCTACGGCCTCAATGCGGCGAGCGAGCAGCTCCTTCGTACGTGGCTGACCTCCCCGACGACGGACGTCGAGCGCAACCTTCGCCTCGCTGTCGTCGACGGCACGATCGTCGGGTACGCCGATGTCGATCCGCGTAGCTCGAATCCGACGAGGTGCTGGGCCGAGATCGCGATCCGGCGGACAGCGGGCTTCGACGCGGCGGCCGCGACGCTGCTCGAGTGGGCCGAGGCCCGGTCGCGCCAAGAGCCCGAGCCAGCTCTGCTACGCACGTCGGTCTTGCAGCGCGACGAGCAGATGCGGCGCGCTGTGTCCGAGCACGGCTACTCCCTCATTCGCCACTCGTACACGATGGAGATCGATCTCGGAGACACGATCGCGACGCCGGTCTGGCCGGAGGGCATCCACGTGCGGACGATCCGTGACGGCGAAGCCCGAGCGGTTTGGGAGGTGCACGAGGAGACCTTCGCCGACACATGGGAGTACCCGGGCGCGTCGTTCGAAGAGTGGAAGCACTGGATGCTCGACGGGCCGATGTTCGCTCCGGACCTGTGGTTTCTCGTCCTCGCCGGCGACGAGATCGCGGGAATCTGTCTTTGCCGCGTCTCGGATCGCGAGCCGGACCTCGGTTGGGTGCAGATACTCGCCGTTCGGCGACCGTGGCGGCGGCAAGGGCTCGGCCGCGCGTCGTTGCAGCACGCGTTCTCGGAATTCGGAGCACGCGGCTTTGGCCGCGTCGGCCTCGGTGTCGACGCAGCGAGTCTCACCGGCGCGGACCGCCTCTACGAAAGCGCGGGCATGCGAGTCGTCCGCCGGCGCGACCTCTACGAGAAGCTGTTGTGATCTCTTCCCTTCCTGCAGGTTTCACGATCCGCGCGCCCACCTGGAACGATGTGGATGCGGCGACCGACGTGCTTCTCGCCGACGAGCGTGCGGCGCGCGGGTCGGTCAACTGGGACGCCGGCGATACGCGCGAGTGGCTCTCACAGGCCGATTTCGAGGAGAACGCGTGGGTCGTTGAGACCGAGGGCCGGCTGGTCGCGGTCGGCGCCGTGAACGTTCGCGGCGAGCTGTTCGACGGCTGGTTCATCGTCCACCCTGAGTACACGGGGCGAGGAGTCGGGAGCGCACTCGTGCGCATCGCGGAGGACCGTGCACGCGAGCTTGGCGCACGGTCCCTCCGGCTCGGGACGCTTGCGGAGAATGTCGGCGGCAGGATGCTGCTCGAGGAAGCCGGCTACCGGGACGTTCGTCACTACATTCAGATGCAGATCCAGCTCGACGGCCTCCCGTCCGAGCCCGCCTGGACGGAGGGGGTGACTGTCGCGCCGTTCGATCTCGGTGAGGCCCGCGCGCTGCACGTGGCGATCAACGACGCGTTCGCCGATGAATGGAACTTCCATCCCCGTCCCTTCGAGGACTGGGCGAAACACCGTCTCGAGGCGGAGGACTTCGATCCGACGCTGTGGTTCATCGCGCACAGCGGGGACGAGATCGCCGCGTTCGCTCTGTGTTACCCGATGCGGTGGGGGAGCCCGCACGTCGGCCTGCTCGGCGTTCGGAAGCCGTGGCGGCGGCGCGGTCTCGGGCTCGCTTTGCTCCACCAGGCCTTCGGCGAGTTCTATCGCCGCGGCGAGCGCAAGGTCGGCCTCGGCGTCGACGCACTGAATCCAACGGGGGCGACGCGTCTCTACGAGCGGGCAGGGATGTCCGTGCACACCGAGGACGTCGTCTACGAGCGGGAGCTCACATGAGCCGTCTGCGCGCCAAGTGTCCGGATTGCAAGACGTTCACGGCGGTCGCGCTCGGTCCCGATTACGAGTGCCACTCGTGCGGGCGCAGCTTCGGCGCCGGGCTCGTCCGTGTGCCGCAGGCGTGGGGTGACGGCGGGGAGGCGATGGCCGAGGCCGCGTGGTTGGAGCTTCCCTACCCGGAGACGGCAGTCGTCGAGGCCGAGTCGCTCGAGGAGCAATCGCTCGCGCTCGCGGCGGACCTGCCGGAGCGTCCGCTCGTTCTCGGGGGTTGCTGCTGCTCGCACGTCGGCGCGGTGGAAGGACTCGTCGCACGGGAGGGGCGCCTGTCGCTGATCTGGTTCGACGCGCACGGGGATCTGAACACGCCCGAGACCTCACCGTCCGGCAATCAGTGGGGCATGCCGTTGCGGATGCTGATCGACTCCGGCGCGGTCGAGCCGGACGATGTCGCCCTGCTCGGTGCGCGGAATCTCGATCCGCCGGAGGTGCGGTTCATCGCGGAGAGCGGGGTCCACATGGGTGCCGACGCGATCGCCCGGGCAGTGGACGGAGCGAAGTGCACGTACGTCGCGTTCGACGCCGACGTCGCGGAGCCGTCGGAGCTCTCGGTCTTCATGCCCGAGCCGGAAGGCCTCCCCCTCTCGGCGCTGGAGGGCCTGCTGGTCGAGATCCGAGGCCGCACGAGCGTTCTGGGAGCCGGTTTGAGCGGCCTGAGCTTCGAGCCGTCGAACGTCGAGCCGTTGACCCGACTGACCGCAGCTCTGGGGCTCTGAACTCCGCTGTAACCGGCCTGTGGCCGGTCTGAGTCTAAACTCGACAGCTCATGTCCTCCTCCCGGATCGACGTCTCGATCGAGCACCGTGACGCGCCGGAGCCGCAAGGGACGAAGCACCCGAATACGTGTCCCCAGTGCGACTCGCACTATCGCGACGACGAGCTCGAGCGGACGCTGTGGGTCTGCCCGCACTGCGGCCACCACTTCCCGATGAAGGCCCGCGCGCGGATCGCCTCGCTCGTGGACGAGGGGTCCTTCGTCGAGGAGGCTGCCGACCTGCGCAGCGAGGATCCGCTCGGCTTCTTCGATCTGCGCCCCTACACCGAGCGACTGGCTGAGGCGGAGCTGAAGACGGGTCTCGGCGAGGCGATGGTGATCGGGCACGCGACCGTCGACGCGGCGGCGTGTGAGCTCTCCGTCATGGACTTCTCGTTCATGGGCGGGTCGATGGGCAGCGTCGTCGGCGAGAAGTTCTCGCGCGCGTGCGACAGCGCGGCCGAGCGCGGCGTGCCGCTCGTGTCGGTCTCCGCGTCGGGCGGCGCGCGCATGCAGGAGGGGATTCTGGCGTTGATGCAGCTGCCGAAGACGGTGGCCGCGGTCGAGGACCTGAAGGACGCGGGCGGGGCGCTGATCAGCGTGATCGCACATCCGACGACCGGCGGCGTGCTCGCGAGCTTCGCGTCGCTCGGTGACGTTGTGCTCGCCGAGCCGAATGCGCTGATGTCCTTTGCCGGCCCGCGCGTCGTGCAACAGACGACCCGCGAAAAGCTTCCGGACGACTTCGGCCGCTCCGAGTCGAATTTCCGCTTCGGCCACATCGACAAGGTCGTTCCGCGATCGGAGCTCCGCGCGAACGTCGCGCAACTGCTGCGGCTGCTTTCCAAGAATGGCAACTGACCACGAGCTGCGACTGCGCGAGCGTCTCGCGCGGCTGCGCAGCGTGAATCTCCTCGGCGGCGCGCGGCTATCCGCCGAGGTGGAGAAGCTCCAGCGCCAGCTCGAGCGCCTCGCCGAGGAGACGACCGACGAGGACATCTGGCGTGCGGTCGAGCTCGCGCGGCACCAGGACCGTCCCTACACCCTCGACTACGTCGAGCGGCTGCTCGACGACTGGTTCGAGCTTCGCGGCGACCGCGGGCGCGCGGACGATCACGCGATCGTCGCCGGTCTCGGCCGCTTCGAGGGCCGGACGGTCGCCCTGGTCGGCCAGCAGAAGGGGCGTGACATCAAGGATCGGATCGACCGGAACTTCGGCTCCGCTCATCCCGAGGGGTACCGCAAGGCGATGCGAGTGATGGAGCTCGCGAACAGGCACGACTTCCCGCTGATCACGCTGGTCGACACGCCTGGCGCATATCCGGGCGTTGCCGCCGAGCAGCACGGGCAGGGTGGCGCGATCGCCCGGTCGCACGCGCTGATGGCGCGGCTGGAGATCCCGACCGTCGCGTGCATCATCGGCGAAGGCGGATCGGGCGGCGCCTCGGCCCTGGCGCTCACGGATCGCGTGCTGATGCAGGAGAACGCGATCTACTCCGTCATCTCCCCGGAGGGGTGCGCGGCGATCCTCTGGCGCGACGCCGGCGAGGCGAAGAAGGCCGCCGCCGCCTTCAAGCCGGACGCGCTGCACTGTCTGGAACTCGGCGTCGTCGACGCGATCGTCGCCGAGCCTGAGGGCGGCGCCCACAGCGACCCGGACGAGGCTGCCCGCCTGTTGGGCGATGCGATTCGGGAGTCGCTTGAGGAGCTCGAACCCGTGCCCGCGGACGAGCTCAAGCGCAGGCGCCGAGCCAGGTTCCGCTCGCTCGGCGTTTTCGCCTGAGTCAACGTCCAGCTGTCCACATCACCGGCAGCTTCACACAGCTTCCAGCAGATTTCCGCCGGTGACAGTCGTCGCCTCTCCACAATATCCACAGCCTTTTCCCCCGGTCTCCGCACGACTTGGGGCCGGCAAAGCCGGCCCCAATCGTCGACCCCCCCGCTGGGTGGAGAAGCTTGTCGGAGGATACGACCCCTCCTCCAAACTCGTACTCTTGCCGGGTTCAGCCAGGCCCAAACCCGGGACGAAACAGCGGCGCAAGCGCAGACCTGCCTCGAAGCGCAAAGCTAGGTAGGTGGCGAAGCAGCTCAGCGAGTACGAGCGTAAGCGCGACCGGAAGAAGACGCCCGAGCCCTTCACCGGGAAGCGGAAGACGAAGGAGCCGATCTTCGTCGTCCAACGGCACGACGCAAGGAGCCTCCACTACGACTTCCGCTTGGAACGCAGCGGTGCGCTCGCGAGCTGGGCCGTCCCGAAGGGTGTTCCGCTCGAGCCCGGCCAGCAGCATCTCGCCGTTCACGTCGAGGACCACCCCCTCGACTACGCCACGTTCGAAGGCGAGATCCCGAAGGGGAACTACGGCGCCGGCACTGTCGAGATCTGGGACAGCGGCACGTACGAGCTTGTCGAGGAGAAGCGCAACGGCGGGCTGACCGTCCGGCTGCACGGGAAGAAGCTGGACGGGACGTGGGCGCTCGTGCCCGCGAAGCTCGGCGGCGACGAGAAAAACTGGCTGATCGTCCGGAAGCGGGACGAGGGGGCGGAGGCGGGCCCGTCGCGGCCCGCGCGGCGCGCGACCTACACGCCGATGCTCGCAACGCCCGCGGAGGAGGTCCCGCGCGGCTCGGGCTGGCTGTTCGAGGTCAAGTGGGACGGGTACCGCGCAATTGCGAGCGTCGCCGGCGGCGAAGCCATCCTCACGAGTCGCAACGGCAACGACCTGACAGCGCGCTTCTCGAACGTCGCGAAGGAGCTCGCGAAGGCCGTGAAGACGCCGGACTGCGCGCTCGACGGCGAGGTGTGCGCGCTCGACGAGTCCGGCCGTTCGAGCTTCTCCGCGATGCAGCAGGGCAAGCCCGGGACGCCGATCGTCTACTACGTCTTCGACGTTCTCGAGGTGGACGGCGAGCCGCTGGTCGACCTCCCGCTGGTCGAGCGCCGCAAGCGGCTCGAGCAGCTGCTCGACAAGCGCAACCGCACCGTGCGCCTGTCAGAGACGTTCGACGACGGCAACGCGCTCTTCGAGGCCGCAAAGGCGCAAGGGCTGGAGGGGATCGTCGCCAAGCGGCTCGATTCGCGGTACCTCCAGGGCAAGCGAACCCGCGACTGGCTCAAGATCAAGACCCACGGGCGGCAGGAATTCGTCATCGCCGGGTTCACGAAGGGGACCGGCCGCCGCGCGTCGAGCTTCGGGTCGCTCGTGCTGGCGTACTACCAGAGCGACGAGCTCGTGTACGCCGGGAACGTCGGCACGGGGTTCACCGGCCAGGAGATCGAGAAGCTGCTCGACAAGCTGCGGCCGCTGAAGCGCTCGACGTCTCCGTTCAAAGAGGTTCCGAAGATGCCGAAGGTGCGCAAGAGCGACGTGATCTGGGTCGAGCCGGAGCTCGTGTGCGAGGTCGAGTTCGTCGAGTGGACGCACGACGGCCGGCTGCGCGCGCCGGCGTACAAGGGGTTGCGCGAGGACAAGCCTGCCGAGGCCGTCCGGCGCGAGCTGCCGCTCGCGGATCGCATCACCAAGGGCACGCGCGAGCTCAAGCTCTCGAACCTCGACAAGGTGTTCTTCCCCGCCGAGGGCATCACGAAGGGCGACCTGCTCGAGTACTACCGCGCGGTTGCGCCCGTCCTCGTGCCGCACCTGAAAGACCGCCCGTTCACGATGGTTCGGTGGCCTGATGGGATCGAGGGCGGCCGCTTCTTCCAGAAGGACGCCCCGTCGCACATGCCGGAGTGGATCCCAACGTTCCGCGCGCTCGTCTCGACGCGCGAGTCGCCGCGCAAGCAGAAGTGGGTGAACTTTCCGCTCGTCAACGACGAGCTCGCGCTGCTGTGGATGGTGAACATGGGCTGCATCGACATGAACGCGTGGTACTCACGCGTCGACAAGCCCGACCGCTCGGACTTCGTGCTCTTCGATCTCGACCCGTCCCCGGATGTCGGCTTCGCCGAGACCGTGCAGGTGGCGCTCCTCGTCAAGCAGGCGCTGGACGCGTTCGGGCTCATCGGCTTCCCGAAGACGTCGAGCGCGGAGGGGATGCACGTCCTCGTTCCCGTCGAGCGGCGGTACACGTACGACGACACGCGTCAGTTCGCGGAGATCGTTGCCGGTGCGATCGCGCGGACGCACCGCGGGCTGGCCACGACGGAGTGGACGAAGTCGAAACGTCGCGGCGTGCTGATCGACGCCAACCAGAACGGCGAGGGAAAGACGATCGCCTCCGCGTACTCGGTGCGGCCGCGGCCGGGTGCACCGGTGTCGACGCCGCTTCGCTGGGAGGAAGTGAACGAGCAGCTGGATCCCCTGTCGTTCACGATGGAGGTCGTCCTGGAGCGGGTTCGCAAGCACGGCGACCTGTTTGAGGGCGTGCTGACGATGAAGCAGCGGCTGACGGAAGCGCTCAAGGCGCTCGGCGGCTGATCACCCGTCCAGCCGCTGGGGGTGGCCGAGCATGCTCAGCTCGGCGATGTCGCGGCGGAAGAAGAGCGAGGTCGTCCAATCGGCGACGACCCGCAGCCTCCGCGACATCAGCGGCAGCTGGTACAGGTGGTACGTCCGCGTGACGAACCAGCCCGGGAATCCGCGCAGTCTCACTCCGAGTACATCCGCGATTCCCTTGTAGCGGCCGAGGGTCGCGACCTGCCCGAGCATGCGGTAACGGTACGGGCGTGTCTCGCCCCGGGCGAGGTTCTTCGCCAGGCGCCGCGCCTGCCGAAGTGCGTGCTGGCACGTCGGCGGATCGAACTCGCCGGGCGTCGCGGTGTTCGGGACGCGAGCTCCGTCGCCGAGCGCCCACGTGTTCGTGTGTCCCTCGACGCGGAGAGACGAATCGACGAGCACTCGCCCCCGGTCGTCGAGCGGCAGGCCGAACTGCGACAACGCGGGATTGGCGCGCACTCCGGCCGTCCACACGAGCGTGCTCGTCAGGATGCGCTCGCCGTTCGAGAGCGCGACCGCGTGCGGCTCGACCGACTCGAGCGTCGTCCCCGTGTAGATCGCGACGCCGCGACGCGTGAGCTGCGCCGCGGCGTAGTCACCGAGGCCGCGTGGAATCTCGGGCAGGATCTTCGGGGCCGCGTCGACGAGCACCCAGCGCTGCGGCGCGCTGCGCAGCGGTGTGTAGTAGCGGAGCGCGTCGCGAACGAGGTCGGACAGCTCCGCGAGGGCCTCCACGCCGGCGTAGCCGGCGCCGATGAACACGAACGTCAGCTCGCGGCGTAGCTGTGCGTCGCTCGACGCGGCGACGGCGGCCTCGAGCCGAAGCAGCACGTGGTTGCGCAGGTAGATCGCGTCGGCGAGCGACTTGAAGCCGAGGCCGTGTTCGGCGAGGCCCGGGATGGGCAGGGTGCGCGACACGGACCCGAGCGCGACGACGAGGTCGCGATAGTGCACGTGGAAGAGCCCCTCGCTCGTCTCGACCCGCACGCGTTGGCCCTTCGCATCGACAGCGACGGCCCGCCCGAGCAGCAGCTCGGCGCGCGGGCACATCATCCGCAACGGGACGACGACGTGGCGTGGCTCGAGTGTCCCCGAGGCTGCCTCGGGGAGCATCGGCGTGTAGAGCATGAAGTTCTCGGGGCTGACGATCGTCGCGCCGCGCTTCCCGAGCAGTCGCGCCACATAGCCGCCGGCGAACCCGCCGCCGAGGACCAGGGTGCCGCCGGCTGCCTCTCGATCCATGTGTCTAGGACACCTCGGCCAGTCGCCGTGACAGGAACCGCCGTTCGGGCTCGCTGTCGGTCAACTCGAGTGCCCGCCGATACGCTGCGCCCGCCTCGTCGTGCCGGTCGAGCCGCCGCAGCAAGTCGGCTCGAGCCGCGTGATAGAGGTGGTAGCCGTCCAGCGGCAGCTCCTGCATCAGCTGGAGCCCGCGCTCCGGCCCGTTCGCCATCGCCACCGCCACGGCGCGATTGAGCTCGACGACGGGCGAATGTGTGTGGCGCACGAGCTCGGTGTAGAGCGCGGAGATCTGCATCCAGTCGGTCTCCGGCTCGATATGGAGCGCTGCGATCGCCGCCTGCAGCTGGTACGGGCCCGGCTGCCGGAGCGCGAGCGCCCGCTCGAGCGCGAGCTTCCCGGCTCCGATCTCCTCGCCGTCCCACAGGACTCGGTCCTGCTCGTCGAGGAGGACGAGCTCGCCGTCGCCGCTCACGCGCGCATCGCGCCGCGAGTCCTGCAGCAGCATCAGCGCCTCGAGGCCGTGGGTCTCCGCTTCGTCCGGCATCAGCTTCGTCAGGATGCGCGCGAGCCGGATCGCCTCCGCGCAGAGATCTCGCCGCACCGGCGGCCCGTAGCCTTCGTTGAAGACGAGGTAGAGGACGGCGAGCACAGCGCGCAGCCGCTCCGGCAGCAGGTGGTCTGGCGGTACGCGAAACGGAATCCCCGCGTCGCGGATCTTTCGCTTCGCCCGCACGAGACGTTGCGCCATCGTCGGCTCGGGAACGAGGAACGCGCGGGCGATCTCCGGTGTGGTCAAGCCGGCGAGCGTGCGCAGCGTCAATGCGACCTGCGCGTCCACTGCCAGCGCAGGGTGGCAGCAGGTGAACATCAAGCTGAGCCGTTCGTCCGGGATCATGCTCACGTCGTCGTCCTCCTCGGCAGGCAGCTCCGCGAGCCGGGCGAGCAGTTCCGTCTTGCGCTCGAGTGTGCGCTCGCGTCTGATCCGGTCGATCGCGCGGTTGCGCGCCGTCGTGAGGATCCAGGCGCCGGGATTCGAGGGCTCGCCGTCCCGGGGCCAGCGGGCGACCGCCGTTGCGAACGCGTCCTGGAGGGCGTCCTCGGCAAGGTCGAGATCACCGAGGACGCGCGTGAGGATCGCGAGCGAGCGTCCCCACTCCTCGCGGAACAGCGCCTCGACTATGCCTGCCTCGCCTCCACCGGAATCTGCATGATCGGCCGCACCTCGATCTTCCCGAACCGCGCCGACGGGATCTTCGCGGCCCAGTGCAGTGCCTCGTCGAGCGATTCGACGTCGACGAGGTAGTAGCCCCCGAGCTGCTCCTTCGTCTCGGCGAATGGTCCGTCCGTCGTGAGCGTCTCGCCGTCACGCACCTCGACGGTCGTTGCGTTCGACGTCGGTTGGAGCGGGTCGCTGGCGACCAACGCGCCGCTCGCGCGGACCTCGTCTGTGAACGTGAAGTACTCCTGCATGAGCCGGCCGCGCTCCTCATCGGTCAGCTGCGGCCACCCCGTCTCGTCCTGGTAGATCAAGAGCATGTACTGCACGGTTCCCTCCTTCGGGTCGCTGTCGAGACTATGACGAACGGGACGAGCCGGAATCGACACTCGCTGCCACCAGCCGCCGGAGTAGGGTCAAAGCAGCGTCCTTGTCGAGCATCTCGTTCAGGTTGCCGCACTTCGGCGACTGGACGCAGGACGGGCAGCCGTCGGCGCACGGGCAGCCCTCGAGCATTCGCGCGGTGTCGGCGACCCAGCCTTCGAACGCGGCGAACCCTCGCTCCGTGATCCCCACCCCGCCCGGATGGCCGTCGTAGATGAAGACCGTCGGCCGGCCGGTCTGGAAGTGGATGTTCGTCGAGAGCCCGCCGATGTCCCAGCGATCGCACATCGCCCACAGCGGCAGCAGTGCGATCATCGAGTGCTCCGCCGCGTGCAGAGCGGACAGGAGCTTCGGCATCTGCTCGAGCCCTTCGAGCTGCGTGTCGGTGGGGATGTACCAGATCGCTTCGGTCTCGAAGCTCGTTTCCGGCAGGTCGAGCGGGACCGTCTCGAGCGTCGCCTGGTCGCGCACGGATTTCTTCTGGTACGCGACGACCTGCTCGGTGACGGAAAGCCGGCCGAAGGTGAGCTCGAGCCCGCACCGCAGCTCGGAACGCAGCGGCTCCTCGATCGCGGTTGCGGTCTCCTTCTTCGCCTGGGTGTAGTAGTCGCCCGTGTACGGCGTCACGACGGCCGCTCGCGCGCGCACGTCGAGCTCGCGCACGAGGTAGCTCTCGCCGAGGTGGAGGTAGACGGCGCCCTCGTGCACCGTCGAGTAGGCGCGCTCGCGCTCGACGATCCCGAGGACGGTGCCCGTCTGCGCCTCGACGACGGCGAACGAGTCTGCACTCGCGGACCGGAGGTTCGCCTGTGCTGCCGGGTAGTCGCGTCCCGCCCACACGTAGCCGGACTTCGTTCGCCTCAGGTCCGGGAGAAGTGCGGCGCGCTCCAGGGCCTCGTCGCCGAGCACGGCACGATCGTCGTCGTCGATCGGCGCCTCGAATGCTGCCGCCCGGACATGACCGTCGAGGACGCGAGGGTTCGCGTGGTCGAGGATCGCGGCCTCGACGCGGCGGTCGAGCAGCGCTTCGGGCTCACGCATGAAGTACTGGTCGAGCGCGTCCTGCGAGGCGATCAAGACGGCGAGGCCGTGGCCGCGGCGCCCGGCGCGTCCCCACTGCTGCCGCAGCGAGGCGACTGTTCCGGGGAAACCCACCGAGATCGCGCAGTCGAGCAGACCGATGTCGATCCCGAGCTCCAGCGCGTCCGTCGCCGCGACTCCCAGCAGCTCCCCCTCGACGAGCCGCCGCTCGATCTCCCGGCGCTGCGCGGGCGTGTAGCCGGCCCGGTACGGTGCGAGCCGGGCGGCCGTCTCGGCGTCGACACGCTCGCGCGTGAACTTGTGGATCAGCTCGGCGCTCTTGCGGCTCTTGGCGAAGCAGATCGTGCGCAGGCCGCGCGACACGAGACCGGCCATCACACGCGATGCGTCGCCGAGCGCGCTTGCGCGCAGACCGAGCTCCGGGTCGATCAGCTCCGGGTTCCAGAGCAGGACCGTTCGCTCCGCGCGCGGAGCCGAGTCTTCATCGACGACCGTGGCCTCGACGCCCGCAAGACTCCGGACGAGCTCGCCGGGGTTCGCAATCGTGGCCGTCGCCACCAAGAGCTGCGGCTCGGCACCGTACACGCCCGCCAGTCGACGCAGCCGCCGCAGGACGTTTCCGACGTGCGAGCCGAAGACGCCGCGGTACACGTGCGCCTCGTCGACGACGACGTAGCGCAGGTTGTGCAGGACGTCCGCCCAGCGGTCGTGGTGCGGCAGGACACCCAGGTGCAGCATGTCCGGGTTGGTCAGGATCACGTTCGCCCACTTGCGGATCTGCCAGCGCTGGTCGGTGGGCGTGTCGCCGTCGTAGATCGCGGCCCGAACCTTGGGTGATTTCAGCTCGGCCAGCGCGCGAGCCTGGTCCTGCGCGAGCGCCTTCGTCGGGTAGAGGTAGAGGGCGCGGTGCTTGGGCTCGCGGGCAATCGCATTGAGCACAGGGAGGTTGAAGGCGAGGCTCTTGCCCGAAGCGGTGCCCGTCGTGACGACCACGTTCCCGCCGCTCGCGGCCGCGTCCCACACGGCGCGCTGATGGGTGTAGAGCTCGGAGAGGCCGCGGGCAGCAAGCGCGTCGCGAACACCGGAGTGCAGGTCGTCGGGGAGCGCGGCCGTGCGCGCCTCGGTCGCGGGCACGCCGGCGACGTGCGCAACCTCCTCGCCTTCAAGCAAGTCGTCCCACAGCGCCGTGCCGACGGCCATTCCTCGATGGTAGCCTCGGGTTACCGGGGTGCCCTCACGGGCTGAGATCACACCCGCTGAACCTGATCCGGTTCGTACCGGCGAAGGGAGTTGTGTTGGTTCCACGTGCGTTGACCATTGCCACGTCCGATTCGGGCGGCGGCGCTGGGATCCAGGCGGACTTGAAGGCGTTCGCGGCTGCCGGCTGCCACGGCATGTCCGTCCTCGTTGCCTTGACCGCGCAGAACACGACTGCGGTGAGCGACGTCCACACGCTGCCCCCCGGGTTCGTGCGCGCGCAGCTCGACGCCGTCTTCGGCGACATCGGCGTCGATGCGGCGAAGACCGGGATGCTGTTCTCGCGCGAGCTGATCGCGACCGTCGCCGACTATCTCGAGCGGCATCCCGTTCCGCTCGTCGTCGATCCGGTGATGATCGCGAGTTCCGGCGCCAAGCTGCTTCAGGACGACGCGGTCGACACGCTCGTCAGGCGCCTCTTCCCGCTCGCGACGGTCGTGACGCCGAATCTGAACGAGGCGGAGGCACTCGCGGGTTTCAGCGGCGCGCGGCGTGAGCTCGCCGAGCGGATCCACGAGCTCGGAGCCCCAGCGGTGATCGTCACGGGCGGGCACGGTGACGACGCGATCGACCATCTGTACGACGGCAAACGCCATATCGAGGTACCGGTAGACCGGCACGACGTGAGCGCGACGCACGGCGCCGGGTGTACCCATTCGGCCACGCTCACTGCCTCCCTGGCCCAGGGACGGTCGCTCGAGGAGGCTGCCTGGGTCGCGGCCCGTGCCGCGTCGGAGGCGGTGCGTCACGGTCTCGCTGAACTCGGCGCAGGCGACGGCCCGGTCGACGTCCTCAACGTGAAAGGAGCCGCATGAGTGTCTCGCCTGGAGCGACGTTGCGGGAGCTGCGCGAGCGGAAGCCGCTCGTCCACCAGATCACGAACTACGTCGTCATGAACGAGACTGCGAACGCGACGCTGGCGGTTGGTGCGCTGCCCGTGATGGCCCACGCGCGCGAAGAGGTGGAGGAGATGGTGCGGCTCGCGGGCGCGCTCGTGCTCAACATCGGCACGCTCTCGCCGCACTGGGTCGAGGCCATGCTCGCCGCGGGAAAGGCCGCGAACGCGGCAGGCGTGCCCGTAGTGCTGGATCCGGTCGGCGCCGGCGCGACGACGTATCGAACGGACACCGCGAGGCGGATCCTCGGTGAGGTGGACGTCGCGGTCCTGCGTGGGAACGCCGGTGAGGTGGCGACGCTCGTCGGCGTGGAGGCGGAGGTTCGTGGTGTCGAGTCGATGGGAGTCGGCGGGGAGGCGAGCGAGCTTGCACGCGCCGCCGGTCGGAATCTCCGGCTCGTCGCTTCGGTCACCGGGCGTGTCGATCACGTGTCCGACGGCGAGCGCGTCCTCGCGGTTGCCAACGGTCACGAGCTGCTTGGCGCGGTCAGCGGCACCGGCTGCATGTCGAGCGCGATCACGGGTTGCTTCCTCGCCGCGAAGAAGGACGAGCCGCTCGAGGCCGCCGCGGAGGCACTCGCGGCTTTCGGCGTCGCCGGTGAGGACGCCGCCGCCGATGCGAAGGGCCCTGGTTCGTTCCACGTCAACCTGTACGACGCGCTCGCGGCTCTCGATCCTTCGACGGTCGACGCTCGCGCGAAGATCAGCGAGGCATGAAGCTGCACGTGATCGTCGAGGACCTCGACACGGCGCGCATCGGGGTCGAGGGCGGCGCGACGGTCGTCCAGTGGCGTTTGAAGGACAGGCCGACGGTGGAGGTCGTGGAGCGCGGACGCGCCACCCGGAGCCTCTGTGCCCGGCACGGGGTCGACTTCGTCGTCAACGACGATGTCGAGGCAGCGCTGATGCTCGGCGCGGACGGTGTCCACCTCGGTCGCTCGGATGTGGGCGCCGAGCGCGCGAAAGAGCAGGGGCTGATCGTCGGCCTCTCCGCCTGGAGCGCCGACGAGGCGACTAAGGCCGCACTTGCCGATTACATCGGCGCGGGCCCGGTGTGGGCGACGCCGTCGAAGGCCGACTCCGACCCGCCGATCGGGCTCGACGGGCTGCGTGCGATCTGCGAGGCCGTCAACGTGCCGGTCGTCGCAATCGGCGGCGTCGACGCATCGAATGCAGCGGACTGCGTTCGCGCCGGCGCGGCCGGCGTCGCCGTCATTCGCGCTGCCGGAGACGCTGCAAACGTCCGTCGGGCGATCGATGAAGCTCTCTGAGCTAGGTGAGCTCGGCCTGCTGGCGGAGCTCGAGCGGCGCGGACTGGCGCAGGCGATCGAGCACGACGCCGCACAGGTCGGCGGGCTCGTCGTCACGCAGGATGCGCTGGTCGAGGGCGTCCACTTCCGGCTCGATCTGATCTCGTGGCGCGACCTCGGCTGGCGCACGGCCGCGGTGAACCTCAGCGATCTTGCGGCGTCGGGCGCGGATCCCCTCGGCCTGATCGTGACGCTGGGCGCGCCCGGCGAGACGCAGGTCGACGGCGTGCTCGAGCTGTACGAGGGCATCGCGGAGACAGGTGTTCCGGTGGTCGGTGGGGACACGACCGCCTCGGACCGGCTCGTGCTGAGCGCGACGGCACTCGGCCGCTCGCACCGAGTTCCGGGCCGCGCCGGGGCTCGTCCGGGGGACACGCTCGTCGTCACGGGCTCGCTCGGTGCGGCCGGCGCCGCGTTCCGGAACGGGCAACTGCTTCGTCCTCCGCTTCGGCTCGAGGAAGGACGCGAGCTTGCGGATCACGCGCACGCGATGATCGACGTCTCCGACGGACTCGCCGTCGACGCGGGCCACCTTGCGCGACGCTCGGGATGTCGCGTCGAGATCCAGCTCGAGCGAGTCCCGCTCGCCGAAGGGGCGACGATCGACGACCTCGGTTTCGGCGAGGACTACGAGCTGCTGGCCGCGGTCGAGCAGTCCGGGCGGTACGACGTCGTCGGTCGCTGCGTCGAAGGAGAGGGCGTCGCGCTCACGCTGGACGGCGCACCGTACGAGCTACCCGGCTGGGAACACTTTCAAGAGAGCCAGGGCTCGAGCACGCGCGCGTAATGCTTGCGCGGCCGCGCGCCGACGAGCGTCTCGCGCGCCTCCCCGCCATCGAAGACGATCGTTGTCGGGATCGAGAGCACGCCGTACCGCGCCGCCGTCAACGGGTTCTCGTCGATGTTCAGCTTCGCGAACTCGACCTTCCCGTTCGACTCGCCCTCGAGCTGCTCGAGGATCGGTTTCACGGCCCTGCAGGGGCCGCACCAGGGGGCCCAGAAGTCGAGCACGATGGGCGTGTCCGCGTGGAGCACGTCCTGGTCGAACGTCTCGTCGGTCACTTCGAACACGGCGGCAGAGTAGCGGCCACATGTCTCCTCCGGACCCGGCCTGGGACTGTCACCAGCCGTGGCCGGAGGAGGCAGTGTGGACGGAAAGTCACACTTTCGGTACGAAGCGGGGCTAGAGACGGCCGCGGAGGGCTGCGAGGCGGAGCGCCGGGACCTTCCAGATCGCCTCCGCGACGATCGTACGGCTCATCTTCGACCCGCCCTCCTCGCGGTCGACGAAGTGGATCGGGATCTCCTGCACGCGGAAGCCGGCGCGCAGCGCCCGGTACGTCGTCTCGATCTGGAACGCGTAGCCCTTGCTCGCGATTGCATCGAGGTCGATCGTCTCCAGCACCTCTCTCCGGTAGCACTTGAAGCCGCCGGTCAGATCGCGGATCGGGCAACCCAGCAGGACCCGGGCGTAGAGGGAGCCGCCGGCCGACACGAGCCGCCGCACGACTCCCCAGTTGCCGATTGAGCCACCGTCGACGTAGCGGGAGCCGAGCACGAGATCGGCGTCCCGCGCACCCGCGAGCAGCCGCGGGACGTCGTCCGGGGAGTGCGAGAAGTCGCAGTCCATCTCGAGCACGAGCTCGGCCCCTTCCGCAAGCGCGCGACGGAAGCCGGCCAGGTACGCGGGGCCCAGCCCTTCCTTTCGCTCCCGGTGGAGCACGCCGACGTAATCGAGCTCACGCGCCAGGCGATCTGCGATCTCACCCGTGCCGTCAGGCGAGCTGTCGTCGATCACGAGCACGCCGACACCCTTGTCTACGAGTGCGCGCAGCATCGGCTCGAGGTTCTCGCGCTCGTTGTAGGTGGGGAGGCAGACGACGGCTTGCGGCACCGGCATATCATCGTGACGTGGCCCGCGCTCTGCCCCGGAACAGCGACGTGGCGGGGCAGCTGGAGCTGCTCGCCGATCTCCTCGAGCTCGAAGGCGAGGCCTCTTTTCGTGTCGTCGCCTACCGGCGCGCGGCGACGCGGATCCGCGAGACGGCGGGCTCCGTCGCCGAGCTCGCGCTCGCCGGGCGCGCGAAGGAGCTGAACGGGATCGGCAAGACGATCGAGGAGAAGATCGTCCAGGTTGTCGAGGACGGCGAGATGCACGCGCTCACGAAGCGGAAGAACATCGTCCCGCCGGAGGTCGTCCTCTTCATGCGCCTGCCGGGTCTCGGCCCGAAAACGGCGGCTCGGATCTGGCGCGAGCTCGGCGTCACGACGATCGACGAGCTGAAGCGGGCGGCCGAGACCGAGCAGCTGCGGACGCTTACGGGGCTCGGCGCCAAGACTGAGGAGCGCGTCCTGAAGGCTCTGGCAGAGAAGAAGCAGGAGCCCTCCGACCGCCGGCTGCTCGGCGACGGGCTCGGCGCGCTGCTCGCAGTCGTCTCTGTGCTGCGCGAGCATCCCGCGGCCGTCGAGGTGTCCGAGGCCGGCAGCGCGCGTCGCCGGAAGGAGACCTTTCGCGACCTCGACATGATCGCCACCGCGACCGATGCGGAGGCGCTGATCGAGTACTTCACAAGCCTGGACTGGGTGATCGAAGTCGTCGCGAAGGGCCCGTCGAAGGCGACGGTGCTGTCGAACGAGGGGCTCCGCTTCGACCTCCGTGTCGTTCCGCCCGAGTCGTACGGAAACCTGCTGCAGCACTTCACCGGGTCGAAGGATCACAACGTCGCGCTTCGCGAGCGCGCAGTGAAGGACGGCCTCTCGGTGTCGGAGTACTCGATCACCGTCGTCGAGAGCGGCGAGGAGCTTCGGTACGGCAGCGAGGCCGAGGTGTACGAGCGGCTGGGCTATCAGTTCATCCCGCCGGAGCTGCGCGAGAACGCCGGGGAGCTCGAGGCGGCGCGCAAGGGAGAGCTGCCGAAGCTCGTGGAGCTCGCCGACATCAAGGGCGAGCTGCACTGCCACTCGACGTGGTCGGACGGAAGGCACACGCTCGAGCAGATGGCGCGCGCCGTGCGCGACCGTGGGTACGCGTACATGGCGATCACCGACCACCCGCGCGGCACGCTCGCCGAACAGGACCTGGAGGTCGATCAGTTGAACGAGCGGCTGAAGCCGTTCCGGATCCTGAAGGGGATCGAGGTGAACATCCGCGTCGACGGCTCGCTCTCGCTGCCCGACGGCGAGCTGGCCGCGCGCGACTGGGTGATGGCGTCTCTCCACGGCGCGTTCGACAGAGACCCGACCGAGCGCGTGCTCGCAGCGATGGACAACCCGCACGTCGACTGCATCGGCCATCTGACCGCGCGCAAGATCAACATCCGTCCGCCCGCGGACGTCGACGTCGAGCGCGTGGTCGCGAAGGCAGTCGAGACGGGCACGTTCCTCGAGATCAACTCGCAGCCGAACAGGCTCGACCTGCGCGACACGCATGCGCGGCTGGCCGGCGAAGCGGGAGTCAAGGTCGCCGTCAACACCGATGCACACGAGCTGCGCGCGCTCCAGCACGTGGAGATGGGCGTCGCGCAGGCGCGACGCGCGTGGCTGACGAAGGAACAGGTGCTCAACACGCGCACCTGGCCGCAGATCGCGAAGCTGCTCAAGTGAGCCTCCGCGAGGACGGGCCGGCCGCGCTCGACTGGGCGGCACGCTACCTCGAGCGCGTCGACGGTTTGCCCGTACTGGCCCAGGTGAAGCCGGGCGAGATCCGTGGCCGTCTTCCCGCGAGCCCGCCCGAGCGTGGCGAGCCGTTCACCGACGTCCTCCGCGACCTCGACGAGGTCATCCTCCCGGGAATCACGCATTGGCAGAGCGCGCGCTTCTTCGCGTACTTCGCGAACTCCGCATCGGAGCCTGGCATCCTCGCCGAGCTGCTGGCGGCGACGCTGAACGCAGTCGCCTTCCTCTGGCGGACGTCGCCCGCTTCGACGGAGCTCGAGGCGGTGACGCTCGACTGGGCGGCGCAGCTCCTCGGCCTGCCGCAGGGCTGGCACGGCCACATCGAGGAC
>JBASRJ010000332.1:0-1645 GCA_049273785.1 Gaiellaceae bacterium
CCCCGATCTCTATCCCGGCGACGCGACCGCTGCCGAGCGTTTTCGCAGCGTCCAGGAGGCGTACGAGTCTCTTATCGGCCAGGGCGGGGTCACGGGCAATGGCGGCGCGGGCATGATCCGTTTTCACTTCCCTTCAGCCGCGACGGTCTCGTCTCTCAACGTTGTCGACACAGACTGGCTTGTCGGCAGCGGCGGCGGGACGGTCTTCCGTCTGACCAACCAAGGGCGGCTGGTCGCCCGCGTCCGGATCGCGACCGGCGCCGTCTTCCCCGTACGTGATTCCTCCCAGGCAGTGGTTGCGTTCTGCACGTATCCGGTTGGGTTCTGTTCGCAGCCGAACCTGTGGTTCGTCGACGCGCGCGCCCCCGTTCGACTCCCCGACCAATACCCATGGCCCGACCACCTCCTCGGCAGCTACGGCAACTACTTGCTCGCCCACCGACCCCGCGGCCGCCACCTCGGCCTAATCGACGAAACCGGACGGCTCGCCGTCCAGCTGCGCTGCCCGCGACCGATCACCTCGGTCTGCGTCGCCGAGGGCGCGCTCCTGCTCACCGCCGGAGCATTGATCTGTCTCGAAATCGACGGGCTCTCACCACTCACGCGGACCCGGGTCTGGCGGCCGCCGTTCACTCGCGGCGGCTTCCACGAGCCCACAGCCTCGGGAGCGCCCAAAGCGAGCTGACCAAGACCGTCGGTGCGATCGCAGCGCACGAAGCGCACACCCTGCACGGCAGTCGCGTGAAGCAGGGCCCGATAGGGACTGGCGCTCGGCACCCGTTATGGTATTACCAAAGTGCTCGAGTTATCGGGGTCGAAGAGGTACGCCCCGTAGTAGTTCTCGTGGTACTCCGGCCGCAGGCCGGGCGCGCCGTTGTCGCGGCCGCCCGCCGTGAGGCCGGCGGCGTGGAAGTGGTCGACACTCTCGCGGTCGCGGCTGGCGAACGCGAGATGGACGTTCGTGGTCGGCCGGTCGCTCTCCGCGAGCCAGAGGTCGGCCTCCTTTCGCGTCTCCCCGAACGCGACGGCGCGGTGCTCCGGGACCTCGAACTGGAGCGCAAACCCGAGCGGTTCGAGCGCTGCCTCGTAGAAAGAGCGACTCGTCGCCAGGTCCTTGACGTTCAGGGTGATGTGGTCGAACAGTGGTGTTCGGAGCTCGCTCATGCGGCGCGGAGCTTCTCCCGCCAGGACGGGTCGAGCTCACGGAGCCGCCGGACGCGCTCGCCGACAGGTGGATGCGTGACGAACAAGGCTGCGAGTCCGTCTTCCATGAACGGATTGATCGTGTAGAGAGGCTCAGTGGCCGGGCTGCCCGCGAACTCGACGAGCTCCGAGGCTGCGTCGAGGCGCACGAGGGCATCGGCGAGCGGATGCGGAGAGTCGCAGAGCACCGCGGCGTCGCGGTCGGCCGCGAACTCGCGGTTGCGGGAGAGCATCAGGTGGACGAGTGCGGCGGCGATCGGCCCGAGCAGGTAGAGGAGCACGCGTTGCAGCCAGCCGCCGATGCGACTGAACTCGAGCAGCGTCGCTGCGAGGACGACGACCGACGTCTGCACTACGACATCCCGATTCCGCACGTGCGCCAGCTCGTGCGCGACGACCGCCTCGAGCTCCGCCGGCGTCGCGGCCGCGAGCAGCCCCGAGC
>JBASRJ010000349.1:0-9053 GCA_049273785.1 Gaiellaceae bacterium
GCGTCCGCGAGATCGCGCGTGCGGCGCTCGCCTCGCTCGAAGCGAGCCGCCGCCGGATCGACGACCTGAACGTCTATCCCGTCCCGGACGGCGACACGGGAACGAATCTCACGCTCACCGGCCGTGCGATCGTCGAGGAGCTGGATCGCTCGTCCGCCGAGGACCGCGAGACGATTGCCCGCGAGGTGACGCGCGCCGCGTTGATGGGCGCGCGCGGCAACTCCGGCGTCATTTTCTCGCAGATCGTGCGCGGGGCCGCCGAAGTCCTGGCCGCGGAGAACGTGATCGACGAGGATGCGCTCGCGCTGGCGTTCCGGTCCGCGAGCGACGCCGCGTACCGCGGGGTACGGCAGCCCGTCGAGGGAACGATGCTGTCGGCGATTCGCGCACTCGCGGAGGAAGCCGAGCGGCGCCCCGCGGACTTCTGGGCCGCGCTCGTCCGCGCCGGCGACGAAGCGGTCCTACGGACGCAGCAGCAACTCGACGTCCTGCGCGAGGCCGGAGTCGTCGATGCCGGCGCTGCGGGACTGGTCGAGATCGTGCGCGGGATCGCCGCTGCGATGACGGGCGAGGAGATGGTCGCTTCCCCGGCGGCGACCGAGCCGCTGACCGTGGAGGCGATCCATCAGGAACTGTCGCGTTACCGATACTGCACGACGTTCGTCATCGAGGGAGAAGGGCTCGACGCCGACGCGCTGGAGGCGCAGTTCGAGCAGCTGGGCGATTCGCTGCTCGTCGTCGGGGACGAGACGGCCCTGAAGGTCCACGTCCATACGGACGATCCAGGTGCGGCGCTGGCGCTCGGCACTGCCGCCGGCGTGATCGAGCGGGTCGAGATCGCGAACATGCAAGAGCAGACACAGGCGCGGAAGGAGCGCCTGCTCGAGCCGGTACCCGATGTGCCGACGGCGGTTGTCGCAGTCGTGGCCGGAAAAGGGAACCGCCGCCTGTTCGAAAGTCTCGGCGCGACGCGGATCGTCGAGGGAGGACAGACGATGAATCCGTCGACGGCGGATCTCGTCGCGGCGATCGAGGCGGCTCCCGGTCAGGAAGTGCTCGTCCTGCCGAACAACTCGAACGTCGTGCTCGCCGCCGAACAGGCCGCGCGGCTCGCGGGCAAGCGAGTCGAAGTCGTGCCGACGGACTCGCTGCAGTCCGGGCTGGCGGCCATGGTCGCTTTCGACCCCGACCGCAGCGCCGATCAGAACGCGGCCGAGATGTGGGAGATCCTCGAGACCGTCGCGACCGGGGAAGTCACGATCGCGTCGCGGGACGCGCAGCTCAACGGAATCCCCGTCCGTGAGGGGGAGTTTCTCGGGCTCGTCGCGGACGAGGCGGTCGCCGGTGGCACTGACTTCGACGAGGTGGCGACCGCCGTCGCCGAGCGGCTCCTCGCCGAGCCGCGCGGTGTCATGACGCTGCTCACCGGCGAGGAAGAGCCGGAGCTCGACGCCCTGCTCGCCGGCCTCCACGAACGGCATCCCGAGCTCGAGGTCGACGTCCAGCAAGGTGGCCAGCCGCATTACCCGCTCCTCCTCTCAGCGGAATAACCTTCGGCGGGTGGCGGCCCCGATCCGGGTCCTGCTGGTCGAGGACAACCAGGTGTTCTGTGAAGCGCTCGAGCTCCTGCTCGGCCTGCAACCGGACATCGAGGTCGTCGCGTCGGTCGGGGACGGGAACCAGGCCGTCCCCGCGGCGCGCGAGCACCAGCCCGACGTCGTCGTGATGGACTACCGGCTGCCGGGCATCGACGGCGTCCAGGCGACCCGTGCCGTGCGCGAGGCTGCGCCGAACATCGCCGTCGTCTGCCTGACGGCGTCCGCGAACCTCCGCGAGGTGGACGCCCTCTACGAGGCGGGCGCCGTCGCGTGCCTGTCGAAGGACCAGGAGCTGGACGAGATCGTTTCGGCGATCCGCCGGGCCGTCGGCGCCCGCGCGGCGTGAAGTTGACGACAGCGAACACCGCGATCGTCGTCGACTCGACGGCGGACTTCCCGCAGGCGCCGCAGCGCTTTCCGAACTGGCGGGTCGTGCCCCTCTACGTCCGTTTCGGCGCCGAGAGCTTCCGCGACTACGTCGAGCTCTCCCCGGCAGATTTCTACGCTCGTCTGCGCACGTCCGACGAGCTGCCGACGACGTCGCAGCCCACCCCGGCGGACTTCCTCGCGACCTACGAGGAGCTCTCGGTCTACGACCGCATGTACTCGCTTCATATCTCCGGCGACCTTTCCGGGACGTATGCAAGTGCGACGACCGCGGCCGAGGAAGTCGGCGGCGACAAGGTGCGCACTGTCGACACGGGCACGGCGTCGGCGGGGATCGCGATGCTCGGCCTTGCGATCCAGCGGCGGCTCGAGCGCGGGACGACCGACGAGGAGATCGACCGGCTGGTCGAGCACTACGAGCGAGACGCCCACCTGATCTTCACCGTCGACACGCTCGAGTTCCTCCGGCGCGGCGGTCGCATCGGCCGCGCGAAAGCGTGGGCCGGAAACCTCCTGCACGTGAAGCCGATCCTGACGATCAAGCGCGAGGTGATCCCGCTCAAGCGCGTGCGCGGGAACCAGAAGGCGATGCAGGCGTTCATCGAGGAGTTCAAGGCGACCAGCAGGGACGCGAGATCCTTGCGCGTCGGGATCGCGCACGCGGGGGCGCCGGACCGCGCACGGCAGCTGGAAAAGATGGTGCGCGGCGAGCGCCCACAGGCTCAGATCGAGCTGGTCACCGATCTCGGCGCCGTCGTGGGGACGCATGCGGGCCCCGGTACCGTCGGGTTCTTCTGGTTCGATGACGGGGAGTGAGCGCCGTTCGAGCAGGTGTGGAAGCGCCGGTCGGATTCGCCGGAGCCCGGGCGGACAGCTGGCCGCGGCCGCGCGGCTTTCCCAGGCCTGAGTCGCTCGACCGGCCGGTCGACGTCCTGCCCGGCGTCGGACCGGCGGTCAAGAAGAGGCTGGCGAAGCTCGGGCTCGAGCGCGTCGGCGACCTCGTCTCCTACCGGCCGTTCCGCTACGAAGAGCCGGCGGACGAGAAGCGAATCTCCGAGCTGCTGATCGACGAGGAGGCCGTCGTCGACGTCAAGGTGGAACGGTTCTCGTCCCGGCGCACGCGAAGACGCCTGACCGTTCAGACGGCGGTCATCTCCGACCCCACCGGCCAGGTCGCAGCGGTCTGGTTCAACCAGCCGTGGCTCGAGAAGCAGCTGCAGCCCGGGACCGCGATCCGCGCGCGTGGACGGCTGCAGCGGCGCGGAGAGTTTGCGGTGAAGACCTTCGACGTCGGCGATCTCTCGGCCACCGCGGACTTCGCGCCCGTCTATCCCGCCAGCGAGGAGATCACGCCGAAGAAGCTGCGCGAGCTCGTCGGCGCCGCGTTGCCCCGGTCGGTCCTCGATCCGCTCCCCGCGGAGCTGAAGGAGCGTGAACGACTGCCGCAGCGCGCCGACGCGCTCTGGGCGCTGCATCGTCCGCGCTCGCTCGAGGAGGCAGAACGCGGCCGTGCGCGGCTCGCGTTCGACGAGCTGCTCGTCTTGCAAGTCGGTCTCGCGCGCCGGCGGCTGCAGCGCGAAGCGGAGATCGCACCGTCGCTGCGCCCGGCCGGCGAGCTGGTGGGCCGGTACCGGGACGTCCTGCGGTTCCGGCTGACGGAGCACCAGGAACGCGCGATTGCCGAGCTCGACGCCGATCTCGCACGCACGGTGCCGATGCAGCGATTGCTGCAGGGCGACGTCGGCTCCGGGAAGACGGTCGTCGCGCTGTACGCGCTGTTGCGCGCAGTCGAGAACGGGCGGCAGGGAGCGCTGATGGCACCCACGGAGACGCTCGCCGAGCAGCACTTCCTCACGGTCGAGGAGATCTGCCGCGCGCTCGGCGTCCCCTGCGCGCTGCTGACGAGCTCGTCGACGAAACGCGAACGCGACGCTGCTCCCGCCGCGGACATCCTCGTCGGCACGCATGCGCTGATCCAGGAAGGCGTCGAGCTGCGAGACCTTGCGGTCGCCGTCGTCGACGAGCAACATCGATTCGGAGTCGAGCAACGGCGCGCGCTCGCAGAAGGACGCAGCCCGCATGTGCTCCACATGACGGCGACGCCGATTCCGCGCACGCTCGCGCTGACGGTGTACGGCGACCTCGCGGTGTCCGAGATCTCGAAGCCGCCCGCGAACCGCAAGCCGATCAAAACGGCGTGGGTGACGGAGGAGCGAAGCGCGGCGGCGTACACGCGGCTGCGCAAACACCTAGATGCGGGCCGGCAGGCGTACGTCGTCTGCCCGCTGATCGAGGAGTCGGAGACGAGCCAGGCCCACGCGGCGGAGGCGGAGGCAGAGCGGCTGCGGCGCGCGGAGCTGCGTGGCTACCGCGTCGGACTTCTCCACGGCCGCCTGCGTCCGGCGGAGCGCCGCGAGCTGATGGCGAAGTTCAAGGCGCGCGAGCTCGACGTCCTCGTTGCGACGACGGTGATAGAGGTCGGCGTCGACGTGCCGAACGCGACGATCATGATCGTGCAGGAAGCGGATCGCTTCGGACTGGCGCAGCTCCACCAGCTGCGCGGGCGTGTTGGGCGCGCCGGCGAGCAGTCGTACTGCCTGCTGATCTCGCGCGTGCGAGACGAGCTGACGGACGCGGCGGCCGCCCGCCTCGAAGCACTCGTCCGGACGAACGACGGATTCGAGCTCGCGGAGGTCGACCTCGAGTTGCGCGGCGGCGGCCAGTTGCTGGGGACGCGGCAGTCGGGGCTCACGGATCTGAAGTTCGCGCAGCTCCGGCGCGACCGTCCGTTGCTCGAGCGTGCCCGCTCGCTGGCGCCCGACCAGGTCGAGAACGCAGGGCCGCTCGCGGACGAAGTCGAGAAGCGATTCGCCACGGTCGAGCGCGAAGCGCTTGCCTGACACATCCCTGCGTCGCGCGCGCTTCAGCGTCGCCGCGGTGTTCCTCATCCATGCGGTCGCGTTCGGCACGTGGGCGACACGGATCCCGGCGGTCAAGCATCACATCGGCATCGACGACGGTCAGCTCGGAATCGCCCTGACGGGCCTCGCGGTCGGCCTCTTCGTCGGCACGCGGCTCGCCGGTGTCACCGTCGACCGCTTCGGGAGCCGACCGGCGATCCGGACCGCGATCCTCGTGCTCTGCGCGGCACTGATCGGCCCGGCGTTCGCGGGCAATCTCCTCGCGTTGACGGTTGCCCTTGCAGTCCTCGGTGTCGTCGGCGGGTTCGTCGACGTCGCGATGAACGCTCAGGCCGTGATCGTCGAACGCGGCTACGGGCGCCCGATCATGAACGGGTTCCACGGGTTGTGGAGCGTCGGCCTGCTCGCGGGCTCCGTGATCGGGGCGGGCGCCGCAGCGCTCAATGTGAGCACGAAGCTGCACTTCGGGCTCGTCGGAGCCGGCCTGGTCGCCCCCGCGGTCCTGGCGCTCAGCGGTCTGCTGGCGGCCGGCGCGGAAGCTCTGCCGGCCGAGCTCCGCCGCCACGAGCCGTCGGAGCGCCCGCCGCTCCTGCTGCCGGCCGTCCTCCTGCTCGGGCTGGTCGCGTTCAGCTCGTTCTTCGCAGAAGGCGCGGCGGCCGACTGGAGCGCCGTGTACCTCCGCGACAGCCTCCACACCGGCGCCGGTTTCGCCGCCTCCGCGTTCGTAGCGTTCTCTTGCGCAATGGCCGCGTGCCGGCTCTTGAGCGACCGTCTGACCGCGCGCTTCGGGCCCGTTCTGGTCGTTCGCACCGGCAGCCTTGTGGCCGGTTTCGGCCTAGGCTTGGGCTTGATGGTGCACCGGCCGAGCGCGGGGGTGGCGGCGTTCGCGCTGATGGGCGTCGGCCTGGCTCCAGTGGTCCCGCTCGCGTTCAGCGCCGCGGGCAACACCGGGCTCGGACCGACCGGAGTGATCCTCGGACGCGTCGTCACGAGCGGGTATCTCGGCTCGATCGTCGGCCCGATCGTGATCGGCGCCCTCGCGCAGGCGGTCGGTCTGCGGAGCGCGCTGCTGCTCTTAGTCGCACTCACCCTCGTGATTGCGGGGACCGCTCGCTTCACGTCCTTCGCCGCCGGCGGAACGCGCCTGTCGACTCCCGCATGGCCCGGCGCCGAGCCGTACGACGACGCGAAAGGTGCAGCTCCGTGACGGGTGCGCTCGTCCTCACCATCGCGAGTCTGCTCGCCCCGCCCACGACAGCGCCACCCGCTTGGACGCTCGCACATGGCCGCAGCGTCCTGGTGGCGAACGACTTCGGTGTCACCGACGCAAGCCAGCCGGACAATCCCGACTACGACCTAGTCTTCACGCGAGCCCAGGCGGCGGCATTGCATCCCGTAGGCGCCGCGCGCAAGGGACGCTGGCGTCAATTCGCCTATGACGGCAGCGCCCACGACGAGGTCACGGACACGGACGTGAACGTTCGCTTCGTCCTCACGGCCCTCGGGCGCCTCCTCCGCTTCCGCGGCCCGCCGGCGGACACGACACAACCGTCGTTTCCGATTCGCGCAACCTTCTACTACGCCTGGTATCCGGAGGCCTGGACCCGCGACTCGATCTATCCGTACACGCTGTTCCATCCCTCGCTCGACTTCTACTCGGCGGACGACGTCGCCGTGATCCGCGACCAGGTGGACGCGATGCGGTACGCGCATCTCAATGCCGCGATCTACTCGTGGTGGGGAGTCAACGGCTATCCGCCGACGGACGAGCGCTTCTGGCGCTATCTCGCCGCGTCGCGGGCGACACCGTTTCGCTGGGCGATCTACTACGAGCCGGAGGGCTACGGGAACCCGGACCCGAAGCGGATCCGTTCCGACCTCGAATACATCCGCGACGTCTACGCCTCGCAGCCCGCGTACCTCAAGGTCGACGGCCGCTTCGTGGTCTACGTGTACGGCGGTGCCGGCGATTCGTGCGCGATGGCCGATCGCTGGCGCGAGGCGAACACGGGCATCGGCGCGTACATCGTCTTGAAGGCGTTCGGCTTCGATGCCTACCTTCACTGCGCAGCGCAGCCGGACGCATGGCATCTGTACTCGCCGACGCTCCCCGAGTTCGCGCTGCCGCCGTCGGCGTTCATGATCTCGCCCGGATTCGACGAGACGCGCGCGTCGACTCCCGCGTTGTCGCGAGATCTCGGACGGTGGAAGCAGGACATCGCCGACATGGTCGGCTACGGGGCGCCGTGGCAGCTCGTGCTGACGTTCAACGAATGGCCCGAGGGATCCTCGGTCGAGAGCGCGAGCGAATGGCAAACTCCGAGCGGCTACGGCGCGTATCTCGACGCGCTGCACGACGGAATCCCGTGATGCGGATCATCGCCGGCGAGCGCAAGGGTCACACGATCTGGGCACCGAAAGGCCTCGAGACGCGCCCGACCTCCGACCGCGTGCGCGAGAACGTCTTCAACATCGTCGCGCCGTGGGTCGAGGACGCGCACGTGCTCGACCTCTACGCAGGCTCCGGCGCGATGGGACTCGAAGCCCTGTCGCGCGGCGCCGCCTCAGCAGTGTTCGTGGAGGCGAACCCGGAGGCCGCTCGCGCGATCGAGCGCAATCTCGACAAGCTGCGGCTGACGGGTGCGACCGTCCTCAGGCTGAGTGCGACGACAGCGCTCGCGCAGGAAGCGACGCGAGGCAGGAAGTACGATCTCGTGCTGGCCGATCCGCCGTATGCGATGACCGACTACGACCAGCTCGCCCGCTACCTGCCACGCGTCGTCGCCGACGACGGCCTAGTCGTGCTCGAAACGGCAGCGAAGGCCGAACCGCAACTGACCGGCCTCACCGTGCGGACAAGCCGCAAGTACGGGTCGACCCGCGTGACGATCTTCGAGCACGAATGATCACCGCGATCTGCCCCGGCTCGTACGACCCCGTGACGCTGGGCCACGTCGACGTGATCGCGCGCGCGGCGGGGATCTTCGACCGCGTCGTCGTCGGCGTCGTCGGCAATCCGCACCACAAGGCCCCGATGTTCTCGCTCGACGAGCGCGTCGCGTTCCTGAACGAGGCGCTCGGAGACCTCGGCAACGTCGAGGTCGCAGTCTTCTCCGAGCTGGTCGTGGAGTTCGCCCGGAAGTGGGACGCGAAGGTGATCGTGAAGGGCCTCCGCGTGATCTCCGACTTCGAGTGGGAGTTCCAGATGAACCAGCTCAACCGCACGCTCGCCCCCGAGGTCGAGACCGTCTACGTGATGGCGAGCCCGGCGGTCAGCTTCGTCTCGTCGAGCGGCGTGAAGGAGATCGCCGCGTTCGGGGGAAGGGTGGACGAGCTCGTCCCAAAGCCCGTAGCCAAGCGGTTTGCAGAGCTTTTCCCGGCTGGTCGTCCGGGAACTCCGGAGAATCCGACCGAATAGTCCGTACACTATGAAGGAGCCAATGGACGTACTCGTTCTCATCGACAAGCTCGACGACCTCGTGCACAACGCGAAGGCCGTTCCCCTGACCGACCAGGTCCGGATCGACCGCGAGGAGATCTACGACATCCTCGACCAGATGCGGGCCACGATTCCCGAGGAGATCAAGCAGGCCCGCTGGATCGTCAAGGAGCGGCAGGAGATGCTTGCCGAGGCGAAGCGGGAGACCGACCGGCTGCTGGGAGAAGCGCGCGAGCAGGCGGTGCGCGAGGCCTCGCAGACCGAGATCGTCAAGATAGCCGAGCGCCAGGCACAGGACATCGTCGACGAGGCGCGCCGCGCAGCGCGGGAAACCCGCCTCGAGATGGAGGACTGGGCCGACTCGATCCTCTCGACGCTCGAGGTCAACCTCGAGAAGTTCCTGACTGCGGTCAAGCGCGGCCGCGAGCGGTTGCACGAGCGCTCGCAGGAGACGGTGGTCGCGGGGGTGGGGCCGACGTCTGCGGTGTCGTCGAACGACGACTCGCCGTTCGTGACGACGGCGCCCTAGCTGAGGCGGCGACTCGGCGACGCCGCTTGGAGGCCGCGGGGGCGTGACCCCGCGGCCGTCTCAACCCGCGTCTTGGGTTCGAGAGGTCGCGACCGCCGCCAACCTCTCGCCTAGGCTGCGACGGCTTCGGGCTCGAGCTCCGCGCAGACGGCCTGCGCGGTGTCGACGAACGCCCGAGC